>JAQWAL010000010.1:0-35586 GCA_028707695.1 Bacteroidales bacterium
TACTTTCCGATACAAAACTTGCTGAAAATATTACCCAATATCTCCTCTGTATTTATTTCCCCAACTATCTCTCCTATATGGAATATCGCTTCACGTATGTCCTGGGCAAGCAAATCTGTGGGCAAAGATTGCTGCATGCCACCATCTGCCCTTTCCAATGCAGACATGGCATCTTTCAAAGCTTCGTAATGCCTTACATTTGTAACCAGGGTAGAGTAGGAGCCATGATTCATTGCCTCTCGGTTTTCCAAAAGTGCATTTTTAAGATTATCAATACCGTAATTGTTTTTGGCAGAGATTGTCAGTATGCTTTTGCTAAACAATTCATTATTTGCACAATAGCCCTTTATCTGCTTGAGATACCCCTCTTTTTGCTCATCATTGATCTTATCACACTTATTAAGTAAGATTACAACACTTTGATTGTCACTATCAATTACCGATGCAAGCTGGGAAATACCTTGTTCAAAATTATCTGACCTTTCTGCATCCAAAATCAGCAGCACAATGTTTGCACTTCTTATTTTTTGATAACTTCTTTCAATACCAATCATCTCAATGGTTTCCTTGGTCTCACGTATACCTGCAGTATCTATGAAACGGAATCCAACACCATCAATATTCATATAACCCTCTATATAATCCCGGGTAGTACCATGTATATCGGAAACAATAGATCTCTCCTCTTTCAGCATAAGGTTCAGAAGAGTACTTTTTCCTGTGTTTGTAGCTCCGGCAATTGCTACGGGTACTCCATTTTTAATGACATTGCCCAATTTGAATGAGTTGACAAGAGTCAATATGTGTGACTTCACATCAGACAAAAGGGTTTGCAAATGGAATCTGTCTGCAAACTCAACATCTTCTTCACTAAAGTCCAGCTCAAGTTCCATTAGCGAGACAATTTCAAGCAAAGAATCTCTCATTTTGGCCAGTTCGTTGGAAAAACCACCTTTCATTTGGTTCATTGCAACCCTATGTGCAGATTCATTTTCAGATGCTATAAGGTCTGCCACAGCCTCTGCTTGTGCCAAATCCAACTTGCCGTTCAAAAATGCTCTTTGTGAAAATTCCCCTGGCCTTGCCAGTTTTGCACCCTTCTTGACAAGAAGCATGAGTAACTCTTGTTGAATGTAATAAGATCCATGGCAAGAGATTTCTACCATATCTTCACCTGTGTAACTATGAGGTGACCTGAAAACCGAAACCAAAACCTCATCCAGAACTTTCCCTTCATCCATTATTGTACCAAACCTAAGTCTGTGGCTTTTGGTCTCTTCAAGAGATGCTCCCCTGGATGGCAGAAAAACGGAAGATGCAATCTTTACAGATTCGGGACCACTAATCCGGATCACAGCTATCGCACCTTTCCCCTGAACTGTAGATAATGCGCAAATTGTCTCTTTGTATGTATTTTCCATGATGCCTGTTCAATTAAATTCTATACTTCTCCAACAACACGACATTTTCCAAATGATGGGTATGAGGAAACATGTCTACAGGCTGGACCTTGGTTACTTTGTATTGGTTTCCAAGAAGAGCAATATCCCTTGCCTGTGTTGCCGGATTGCAACTAACATAAATAATCCTTGCAGGAGAGCTGTTTGAGACAACATTTGCTACATCAGGATGGATTCCGGCTCTAGGAGGATCCAGAACAATCACATCCGGAATCCCATGCTCTTCAATAAACCTGGAAGATAAAACATCTTTCATGTCACCAGAATGAAAAGAACAATTGCCAATGTTGTTTTCATTTGCATTTTCCCTGGCATCCCTGACAGCTTCTTCAATATATTCTATGCCTATTACTTTATATGCATTCCTTGCAAGGAACAGAGCTATTGTTCCGGTACCGGTATATAGGTCATACACCGTTTCATCCCCTTTAAGGTTTGCCATATCCCTTACCACAGAATACAACCTGTATGCTTGATCCGAATTTGTCTGGTAAAAGGACTTAGGCCCTATACGGAACCTCAAATCCTCCATCTTTTCATATATGAACTCCCTGCCAGAATAGTGATGACAGTCAAGGTCAGACACAGAGTCATTCTTCTTGTCATTTATGATCCAGTTCAATGAGGTTATATTGGGAAACCTGTTTTTTACAGCATCCAAAAGAAACTCCCTCTTTTCCTTCTCTTCATATGCAAACACTATTATAACCATAACTTCCCCGGTTGATGAAGTACGAACAACCAAGTTCCTCAAGAACCCTGTTTGTTCACGAAGGTCAAAAAAGCTTAAATTGTTGTCAATGGCAAAATCCTTGATAAACAAACGAACTTCGTTGGTTGGCTCTGGTTGTAAATAGCATTTTTGGACATCCAAGACTTTATCAAAATATCCTGAGATATGGAATCCTAATCCCAATTTATCTTTATCAGTAAGATTGTCAGCCTCTGCGATACTTTCAATCCATCTTTTTGAGCTGAATGTATACTCCAATTTGTTCCTGTATTCAATTATTTTCTCGGATCCCATTATTGGAGAAACCTGAGGCAGAGACAATTTCCCAATTCTTGTCAACTGATCTACAACTTGTTGCTGTTTGTATTCCAACTGCAAAGGATAGGGGAGTGACTGCCATTTACAACCTCCGCATACTCCATAATGTGAACAAAATGGATCTGTCCTTTTATCTGAAGGTTTTATGATCCGGGTTACATATCCCTCCATAAACCCTCTTCTTTTGTTTCTGACTTGGACATCAACTATGTCTCCCGGCACGGCAAACGGGACAAACAAAACCTTTCCGTTTATATGTGCAAGAGCTTTACCCTCTGCAGCAATGCCTTCTATTTCAATATTTTCAAGTAACTCTTTATCTCTTCTTCCCATATTGTTTTTTATTGGAGTGCGAAATTAACTTTTTTTAAATTCATATGTTAATAATATACACTAAAAAATGTATTTTAGTCCATAATATAGTAAAATGAATTAGAAAATGAAAAGATTAGTTTTAATATTTTTTATTACAATACTTTCATCCCATAATATTTGGTCACAAGGAGTCATTTCCTTAAGCGGCAAGGTAGAAGATGCATCTTCAAAACGCCCGTTGGGCTTTGCTTCCATACATCTGTCCGGTTCTACAACCAGCATTGTGACAAATACCGATGGTATGTTTGTATTCAAGGTACCTGCAGAGGCAACAGGGGATACTGTAATAATCTCCTACTTGGGTTACAAATCCAGGAAAATAGCTGTTTCAGATTTTGAAGAGAGGGAGATGAATATTCCCCTCACGCCTTCAATAATAACTCTCAAGCCAATCACAATAAGGCCTCAAGATGCTTCTTCAATAGTCAAGATGGCTCTTTCAAGGACAAAATTGAACTATAGCCAGTCACCACTCAGGATGACTGCCTTTTACAGGGAAATGATCCAAAAAAGGAACACTTATGTGTCTATTAATGAAGCTGTTTTAGATATTGCAAAAGCACCCTATACTGGCTACAGAAGTGATATGTTAGGGATTTACAAAGCCCGTGGCAATTATGATGCAAACAGGGTAGATACTTTAATGGTCAAATTCCAGGGAGGTCCAAATTCTGCTTTTGAACTGGATATCATGAAAAACCCGTTCCTTGGAGTTGACCCTTTTATAATAGATGAAATTTACAATTTCAAAATAAGCGACCCTGCAACAATCGACGACAAATTATTTTATGTAATTGACTTTGACCAGCACAATAAACTTAATGATATCTTTTTCAGAGGTAAGATTTTTATAGAAGCAGAGAGTTTTGCCGTCGGCAGAATTGAATTTGCAATGAATGTAGAAGACAATCCAAACGCAAACCAATTGTTCATTAAGAAAAAACCATCATCTTTAAAAATGGATGTGTTGGCCGCCAACTATTTAGTAAATTACAAACAATTTGATTCCTTGTGGTATTTTGATTATTCACGTACAGAAGTTAAGTTTGCTGCAAAATGGGATAAAAAATGGTTCAGGAACATTTACACAATCTCATCTGAAGTCGCTGTAACAGATATTAAACCTACACAATTCAAAATAGAATCCCAAAACAGGGTCAGGTCAAGAGACATCATGTCTGAAAAGGTGAATGATTTTACTGATGAAAATTTTTGGGAAGATTACAATGTCATCGAACCAGAGGCTTCTATTGAGAAAGTAATATCCAGAATTGTAAGACAATTAAGGAAACGAGAATAATAACACAATTTATATTATGTTAAATAGGGATATAAAGCTTTATGAATAACAAAGAGTATGCTCCTCTTCCCGAAAGAATCCGTCCAACAAGTTTGGATGATTATGTTGGTCAAGAACATTTGATTGGAGAAGGTTCCATACTTAGGAAAATGATAGAATCCGGCAACCTGACATCCTTTATTTTATGGGGTCCTCCTGGTGTCGGCAAAACTACGTTGGCCAGGATTATTTCATTAACTTTGGAGAGACCTTTTTATACTTTGTCTGCTGTCAATGCTGGCGTAAAGGATGTAAGAGAAATTATTGAAAAATCAAAATCCACATCTCTATTCAATAAGCACAGCCCTATTCTTTTTATAGACGAAATCCACCGTTTCAGCAAATCACAACAAGATGCACTTTTAGGTGCGGTTGAAGATGGCACGATAACCCTGATTGGAGCAACAACAGAGAATCCTTCTTTTGAAGTGATTACTCCTCTCCTTTCAAGGTGCCAGATATTTGTTTTGAAATCCCTTGAAAAAACCCATATGGATATCCTTATTGACAGAGTTGTCAATAAGGATAATTTGTTTTTTGACAAAGAAATTGAAATAGAACAAAGGGAAGCTTTATACAGGTATTCTGGAGGAGATGCAAGGAAACTGCTGAATATACTGGATATAATCATTAAGTCAGAATGGGGAAAACCGAATATTGTTATTAATAACAATATTGTTATAAATGCACTTCAAGAGAATATTACAGCATATGACAAGAGCGGTGAGCTTCATTATGACATTATTTCTGCATTCATTAAAAGTGTCAGGGGTTCCGATCCAAACGGGGCACTTTATTGGATGGCCAGAATGCTTGAAGGTGGAGAAGATCCTCTTTTCATAGCAAGGAGGATGATTATTTTGGCTTCCGAAGATATTGGGCTTGCAAATCCAAACGGATTGCTTTTAGCTCAATCTTGTTTCGAAGCAGTTCATAAGATTGGAATGCCCGAAGCCAGGATAATACTATCACAAACTGCCATCTATCTTGCAACCTCTCCCAAAAGCAACAGTGCATACATGGCAATAGATGCAGCATTGGATGAGGTCAGGAAAAGCGGAGATTTACCTGTGCCTTTACATCTGAGGAACGCCCCTACCAAACTTATGAAAGAGCTGGATTATGGTAAAGATTACAAATACTCACACTCCTACCCTGGAAATTTTGTAGATCAAGATTATCTGCCAAAAGAGATAAATAGCAAAATTTTCTACAATCCTTCTGATAACAACCGTGAATCAGAAATCTCAAAAAGGCTGCAGTTACAGTGGAAAAAATATAATAATTCATAGTTTTTATCTAATTTTGCACAGTTATGATATTAGAAGATATTGAGTTTATAAACAGAGGCAATGAGGGCTCTTTCTTTTTGATTGCAGGCCCTTGTGTTGTTGAAAATGAGGAAATTACATTTGAAATTGCGTCAAAGTTAAAATCTATAACCAACAAACTGTCAATTCCTTTTATTTTTAAGGCATCCTATCGTAAAGCAAACAGATCGAAAGGTGATTCTTTTGCCGGATTGGGAGATATTAAAGCTTTGGAAATTCTTGAGAAAGTAAAAAGAGAATTGGAATTGCCAATCATCACGGACATACATAACGCTCCTGAGGCTGCAATGGCTGCATCTTTCAACGTAGACATCTTGCAAATACCTGCTTTTCTTTGCCGTCAAACCGATTTGCTGGAAGCTGCCGCAAAAACAGGCAAGTATGTCAACATCAAAAAGGGTCAATTCTTATCACCTGAGTCAATGAAATTTGCCGCAGATAAAGTGAAAAACAATGGCAATGACAGGATTATCCTTACGGAAAGAGGTTCCCAATTTGGCTACACCGATTTGATTGTTGACTTCAGGTCCATACCTATTATGAAAGAATTTGGGTACCCCGTTGTAATGGATGTCACACACAGTCTTCAAGAACCTAACCAAAGCACAGGGGTCTCAGGTGGCAAACCCCAAATGATCTCAACAATAGCGCGGGCTGCTATAGCCGCAGGAGTAGATGGTCTTTTCATGGAGACACATCCAGACCCTCAAAAGGCATTGTCGGATGGTGCCAACATGTTAAAATTGGATTACATGGAACAGCTTTTGGAACAGCTTACATTAATCAAACAAGCTGTTGGAAAGGCACAACTCCTGGAAAAGAAATAAACATGGAAAATATTAACAAGTAATAACAAGTAAAACTAACAAATTATTCAACTATGATAATCAAATCAGATTTTACAAAAAGGTATGAAAAAATCCCGGTTGAAATTTTCAATGATGCAGATGCTGCCAGCAAGCTTGTGGCAGAAAAGATTGCAGCAACCATCAATGACAAGGAAAAAATCAACCAGCCGTGTACACTTGGATTAAGTGCGACATCTTCTGCCATACAGGTATATGAAGAACTTGTAAACCTGCATAAAAGTAACAAAGTATCTTTCAAAAATGTGCACATATTCAGTCTTGACGAATACTGGCCATTGGATAAAATGGAACTTCAAAGCCATTACAGGTTTTTGAAAGAATATCTTTTGGATTACATTGACATTCCTCTTAGCAACATTAACTGCCTTGACAGTAAAATTAAAAAAGAGGACATCCATGACTATTGTGAAAACTACGAGCAAAAAATTGCTTCCCTGGGAGGAATGGATATAATTGTCCTTGGAAACATGGGTTTCAATGAACCTGGCTCTCATTACAACTCAAGGACTCGTCTTATCACACTCAACCATACCACCAGGGTTTCTTCGGCATCTGAGTTCTTTGGGGTAGAATATGTACCGTTCCATGCTTTGACAATGGGTATAGAAACCATCCTGGCATCTAAAAAGGTGTTTTTCCTGGCATGGGGAGAAGGTAAAGCAACCACAATTGCAAAACTTGTAGAGGGTGACGTGAATGAACAGATTCCTGTTTCATATTTACAGAAACATGAAAACCTGGAAGTTTATGTTGATTATCCGGCTGCAGCAGAATTGACACGTATCAAAACTCCTTGGTTGACAGGACCATGTGAATGGGACGACAAAATGGTGAAAAAATCTGTTTTCTGGCTGTGCAAAAAGTTGGACAAACCGATATTGAAACTCACAGATCGTGATTACAACGACAATGGTATGAGTGACCTGATTACTGAACAAGGTCCTGCAAGCAAAATCAATATTAAAGTATTCAATGATTTGCAACATACCATCACCGGTTGGCCCGGGGGAAAACCTAATGCAGATGACTCTACAAGGCCAGAAAGGGCTACACCATTCCCCAAAAAGGTAATTATCTTTTCTCCGCATCCAGACGATGATGTCATTTCCATGGGTGGGACCCTGGCCCGTCTCTCCGAACACGGACACGAAGTACACTTGGCCTACCAAGTATCGGGAAACATTGCCGTATTTGACCATGATGCAATAAGGTTTCTTGATTTCCTGAGGGATAGTTCAAAGATTTATGGGTTTGACCTTCAAAAAAGCAATAATATATACTTGGAGGCTCTGGAAGAACTCAACAAGAAACATCCTGGGGAACCCGATTCCGATAATATAAGGGAAGTGAAAGGAGCCATCAGAAGAGGTGAGGCCAAAGCGGCATGCCGTTACCTGAAGATTCCGGAAGAAAGGGTTCATTTCCTAGAAATGCCATTCTATGAAACTGGTGGAGTAAAGAAGAAACCTCTTGGGAGAGAAGACATTGACATTGTCAAAAAACTTCTTTTAGAAGTAAAACCTCACCAAGTTTATGCAGCCGGAGACCTTAGTGACCCACACGGTACCCATAGGGTGTGTCTGCTTGCAATTCTTAATGCTTTGGCAGAACTCAAAAATGAAGATTGGTTTAAAGATTGCAGAGTATGGCTATACCGCGGTGCTTGGCAAGAATGGGATGTTGCCGATGCTGACATGGCTGTACCACTGAGCCCGGAAGAGGTTAATATCAAAAGGGAAGCCATTTTCAAACATCAGTCACAAAAAGACAGACCTCTTTTCCCAGGTTCTGACAAACGGGAATTCTGGCTTAGGGCAGAAGAGCGGAACCACAACACTGCGGTGTTGTTTGATAAACTAGGAATGGCAGAATACCAAGCTATTGAACTTTTTGTAAGACACAAAATCAAGTAGTAAACAAATATTAACCATATAAATAACTTCTTAGAAAATGGATAAACAGAATAAATTTTTGATTCCAATCATTTTCATTGGGATGATGTTCTTTTCTATCGGATTCGCATTAGGAATCAATTCCTTCCTGATTCCGGTACTGAACACAACTTTGGGTGTCTCTTCAGGGGAATCGTATTTGATTTTGGCTGCAACCTTTTCCACCTTCATAATTTTCGGTTACCCGGCCTCACTAACAATTGCAAAAATTGGGTATAAAAAGACAATGTCCTTATCTTTCCTTCTTTTTGCAATTGCATTTGCCCTTTACATTCCATCGGCAAAATATGAAAGTTTTATCCTTTTTCTAGTAGCATCATTCTTCAGCGGAATTGGAAATACTTTCCTTCAAGCTTCAGTAAATCCTTACATAACAATATTGGGCCCAATGGAAAGTGCTGCCAGAAGAATGTCAATTATGGGAATATGCAATAAGCTTGCATGGCCTGTGGCACCAGTCTTTTTGGCATATGTAATAGGAAAAGACACTACAAACACTTTGATTTCTGATTTATTCCTGCCTTTTTACATTATTATTGCTGTGTTTGTATTATTGGGTATTCTATCCCTTTTGGCGCCTCTTCCGGAAGTCAAAGCAGAAGGTGAGGACTCAGATGATCCACAGAACTCTACATATGCATCAGGAAAAACATCCATTTGGCAATTTCCACACCTGTTGCTTGGAGCTCTTGCACTATTCCTATATGTAGGTGTAGAAACCATTGCTCTTGGAACTCTTGTTGATTATGCAACATGGCTTAATCTTCCCAATGCCGCTTCATATGCATGGATTTCCCCAATTGCAATGGTAGTTGGATATATTTGCGGAATACTGTTTATACCTAAATATTTAAGCCAGGCAAATGCCCTTATGATTTGCTCTGTACTGGGTATTTCCGGATCTATCCTTGTGGTAATCACTCCTGCCGCAATGTCCATATGGTTTGTAGCATTGATGGCTCTTGGTTGTTCTTTGATGTGGCCGGCTTTATGGCCTTTGGCAATGACAGATCTTGGCAAGTTCACCAAAGCAGGGTCTTCCCTTTTGGTAATGGCAATTGCAGGCGGAGCAATAATTCCTACAATTTACGGTTTCTTGAAAGATGCAGTTGGAGCACAACAATCATATTGGATTGCTCTGCCTATATATCTGTTTATACTTTATTACGGAGTATCTGGGTACAAAATCAGGACTTTGGCAAAACAGTAAAATGAAACCTAAATATTTTGTAATATTACTCCTCCTTGTCAGTTCAAGCACATTACATGGACAAAACAAGGAGGAGTCTTATGATAAGAATAAGATGATAGAGGTAAAGAAAATATCATTCCCCTGTAAAAAGCCACCAATAAAGCTGATTGAGAAGATGCTAGATAACAGGAGCATCCCATTCCATACAATCAGCAACCAAAATTGGGAAAATCAATACCCTTATTCCCCGGAGGTAAGGTTCAGGATTGCTTATTCAAAGGAAGAAATCTACCTGCAATACAATGTACGTGAGAAATACATAAGAGCTCAATATAAAGAAGATGAAGGGTCGGCCCCTTACAAAGATTCTGCTGTGGAATTTTTTGTAATACCTGGTGAGAATGATTCCATTTACTACAACCTTGAATTGAATTGTATTGGAGTCGGTACTTTCGCTGGCGGTCCTAACAGAAAAGAAAGAAGTCGTTTTGGCAAAGATGTTTTATCCCAAATCAGAAGAGCATCAACACTTGGCAGTGAGGGATTCGACACAAAGGCAGGTGATTTTGAATGGCAAATAACAATAGCATTACCCATTGAATTATTCTCATTAAACCAGATAGCACCTTTAAGTGGCAGGTCTGTCAAAGCGAATTTTTACAAATGCGGAGATGAGCTTCCAGAAAAACATTACCTTTCGTGGAACAAGGTGGGAACTGAAAAGCCAGATTTTCACCGGCCAGAGTTTTTTGGCATACTGCTTTTTGAGTAGCTTAGAATGGATAACCTACTCCAAACTGCAAGGAGTAGGTATCCTTTTTGAACCAATCTTTAGGACCTATCCACCTTTTCATATAAGGATCCCTGGCAACAATCCCAAGATCCAGCCTTAAAATAACAAAATCCAAATTCAGGCGTGCTCCTACCCCCCAATTAATAGCAATGCTTTTGTAAAAATCCCGGAACCGGAACAAGCCCTCTTCCCTGCCTGCTTCGTTCCTGAGTGTCCAAATATTTCCGGCATCAGCAAACAAAGCCCCTTCTACCATCCAAAACATCTTGAACCGATACTCAAGATTAGCTTCCAGTTTCATATCACCCGTTTGGTTGGGAATTGAAAAGGTAGAATCAACAGCAGCCGATCCAGGGCCAACAGAACGAGGCTGCCAACCTCTGAGGCTATTTGCACCACCTGCATAAAACAGTTTTTCAAAAGGCAGCACCCTTGAATTACCATATGCATATCCAATACCAATATTTAATCTAGTGGCTAATGAGTAATCACTATTAGGTTTATATGTGTAGCCAACTGTAAGGTCACTTCTAAAATATTGTGCATAAGGAGTATTCCAGATTGTCTTTGCACCGGTGGTATCCGCAGACAGGCTCTTATTGAACATGCTTACAATATTACCGGCAATATCATTGGTCCACCTTGCATAAAAGAAACTCTTCTGAGGGATTGCAGAAGCATCTGTTGTGTAATAAATTGTAGCTCCAGAACCTAAATCGAAATGATTCCTGTATGCATTCCTAAGGAAAGGGTCATTCAATGTTTCGTAAAAAGAGGAAGAGACATCAAATAATTTAACTATACTCAATTGAAGAGGGTATACATTATAAAAGAACCTCTCTCCGGAACGCCAATTATATCCATAATTCAGGGATATCAGGTTCCTGGTGAATTCCGGACGACTTTGGTAATTGTAACCAATATTGATATCCGTCCTTGGAACATTTGTCTTGAATAAAGAATCTGGCATAAGTAAAAAACTTGGCACAGATAAACCAGCTGAAATACCTAATTCTGTAGAACGGACAGGATCGTTCAATTTGAATTGGAAGTTACCCATGAACCCCAAAGTGAACCACTCCCCTCCCCTGAACAAGTTTTTATGATAGTATGATACTGCCGGAGAAATACCAAAAAGATTGTTTGAGTTACTGGATGCTTCCAGATTTAATTTATATCCTTGGCTTTTTGATGGAGTAAGCCTTATAGTACAATCAACCTGATCCGAATTATCCAGCGAATCCTGGACTACCTCGTCATATTGAATGTTTACACCCGAAAAGTATCTTAGCGCAACCAATCTGTTGTATGTATTGGTAGCATCATTTTCATTATAAAGATCACCCTTCCTGAGCGTGTTCATTTTGTCCAGCACAGATGTCTTGATTGTTCTGGTTCCTCTGTGGTAGAGGTCAAAATTGTCCAATTTTGATATGATGTACGCTCCTGAAGTATCAATCCTTCCAACCATAGGATCGTAGTCAGGATATATTCGGATATTCCTTATTGTGTAAACTTTGTGTGGTTTTGCATCTTTGGGTGTTTCATTTCTTGTGTGATTTTCAATTTTCACACTCAAATCAGCAGTTCCGTCACGTCTTAGAGTATCGGCTTCAAAGAAAAAGTAATTCTTGGAGAAATTATAGTAACCCTTTGTCCTTAAAATGGAAGCTATCCTCTCACTTTCTGAATCCAGTAACTCTTCAGCCAGCCTTTTTCCGCTTTTCAAAAGAGTTTTGGACATATTATCCTTTACTAATCTCTCTATGGATGTATCTTTAATGTTGTAACTTATATCATTGATTGAGTATGTATCACCAACAGTAACGGTATATATGACCTTACTCCTTTTATTCTTGGTTATGATTGTGTCGCTGACCACAGAATTGTAGTATCCTATTGAATTCAGGTGATTGACTATATTCACATTGCTTCTTTCAACCAAAAAGGAATCAAGGATTACAGGTGGTTGACCAACCTTACTGACAAAATTGTCCCAACCACCACCTTTCCCGTTTTTCCAATTGTAAATAACAAGGAAAGGATTCCAACCAAATAGGAAGGAATTTCTAGGTTGTTGTCTAACATACTGATCCAGGTCGGACGGCTGGAGCTGCTCACTGTTCGTTATTTGTATTATGTTCTCCTGCAATACACTCTCATCATTTTCCAACACCCTGACTGTGCTGCAAGAGATGATGACTACAAAGAATGCAGAAAAAAGAAAGAAATGTTTGACCATAGACGGACTAACCATATACATAGAAATTTGAACAAAAATAGTAATTTATATGATTACTTTTTTTGAGAAAACCAAAAAAAGATATCTTTGCAATAAAATACTAATCCATCTTGATTAGATTGGCCATTTTCTCACAAACCAACTAACTTACATATCAAAAATGAAGAACAAGTATATTGACCTTATAGAACAATCTTTTGACTTTCCACAAGACGAATTTAGAGTAGAAGACGGTGAACTTTACTTTCACAACATACCAATGATGGATGTGATTGAACAATATGGGACACCCCTTAAAATTACATATTTGCCCAAAATATCTTCACAGATACAAAAGGCAAAAAGAATGTTCAATGTAGCCATGGCAAAGGTAGATTACGAAGGTGAATACAACTACTGCTATTGCACCAAAAGCTCCCATTTTTCCTTTGTTATAGAAGAGGCACTTAAAAACGACATCCACATAGAGACTTCTTCCGCTTTTGACCTAAACCTTATAGAATCGCTGGAAACCAAAGGAATAGTAAACAAAGAGCTTTATATAATTTGCAATGGATTCAAAAAACAGATGTACATAGAAAACATTGCAAACTTTGCCAACAATGGATGGAAAAACATAATACCCGTACTTGACAACATGCAAGAGTTGGAAGATTTGAATGTACATGTAAACGAACCGATAAAAATTGGGATCAGGATTGCTGCAGAAGAAGAACCTAAGTTTGAATTCTATACATCGCGTCTTGGCATAAGGTATAGCGACATCTTGCCATTTTATGAAAACAATATCAAGCAAAACAAAAAGTTTTCATTGAAAATGCTTCATTTCTTCATTAATACTGGAATTCGTGATAATGCATACTACTGGAACGAACTTTCCAAATGTGTCTCTGTTTATTGCGATTTGAAAGCAATTTGCCCAGAGCTGGACTCTTTGAATATTGGAGGAGGTTTCCCTATTAAAAACTCCCTTGCATTCGATTATGAATATGAATACATGGCAGAAGAAGTCATTGCCCAAATAAAAAGTATCTGTTCACAAAGAAACACACCAGAACCACACATATTTACAGAATTTGGAAGTTTTACCGTAGGTGAAAGTGGTGCAGTTATATACCAAGTATTGGATCAAAAGCAGCAAAATGACAGGGAAAGATGGTATATGGTTGACAGTTCATTCATGACAACACTTCCTGACACATGGGGTATAAAGCAAAGGTTCATACTTTTACCAATAAACAAATGGGACAGTGAATACCAAAGGGTATTCCTTGGCGGCTTGACATGTGACAGCCAGGACTATTACAATGCAGAGGCTCATGCAAACGCAATCTTCTTACCTACCATTAACGGAGAAAACGACCCTCTTTATATTGGCTTTTTCCATACGGGAGCATACCAGGAGTCTGTTGGCGGATACGGAGGTATACAACACTGCCTGCAGCCTGCTCCAAAACACATTACAATAGATGTGGACGAAAACGGAGAGTACTACACACGCCTTTTCAGCAAGGAACAAACATACAAATCAATGCTTAAAATACTGGGATATTGATGATTCCTACAAAAGCCGAAATCAAGCTTATAAAATCCCTTGACAAGAAAAAAAACAGGGATTCCCTATCTATGTTTATTGTTGAAGGAGAGAAACTGGTAGAAGAAGCTGAAAAATCCGGAATCAATATAATCAGGAAATTCCTGAGAAGTGAAATCGGAACAGATACCATGTCCCGCATTTCCAACCTTTCATCCCCTCCGCCAATATTGGCTATTGCAGCAAAACCTTTTTCCAAGCCTTTTGAGACACCACAAAAAGGGAAATTCTACCTGGCACTTGACTCCGTAAAAGATCCCGGAAATGCCGGCACTATAATAAGGCTTGCAGAATGGTTTGGAGCAGAAGCTATTTTCATGTCACCAGACTGTGTGGACATATTCAATCCCAAATGTATACAATCAGCAATGGGTTCAACTTTCAGGATGAAAACCTATATTATTGACATCAAAGAACTTATTATGATGTCAAAAAAACACACACAAGTATACGGGGCATTCTTGGATGGAAGCAACATATACAAAACCGATTTTTCAAACGGTGGTGTTGTTGTGCTTGGAAGTGAGTCTCACGGAATCTCGAATGAAACAGAACAGTTGATAGAGAATAGAATAACAATCCCTTCATTTGCAAATTCAGGGAGTATTGACTCCCTGAATGTAGCTATGGCAACAGCTGTTATCTGCTCAGAAATCAGGCGTTCCTTTGCCTAAGGACTTCAAACATGACCACTGTGGCAGCAGCCGAAACATTCAATGAGCTAATTTTGCCAGCCATGGGAATCTTCACTCTAGCATCGCTCAATTCCTCTGCAGACTTGGAAATACCCTTGTCTTCGGAACCCATTATTATTGCACAAGGACCCTTGAATGAAGCATTGTAAATCGTTTCTTCTGCTTTTTCCGTAGTTGCAAAAAGTGTATAACCACTCTGCTTGAGATAGAAAATTGCCTCCCTTACGTTGGAGACCTTACATACAGGAATACGCAGAAGTGCTCCTGCAGATGTTTTGATGGCATCTGCATTAATATTTGCACTACCTTTTGCAGGCACAATAATCCCATGGGCTCCTGCACATTCTGCAGACCTGGCAATAGCTCCAAAATTTCGCACATCGCTCACACCGTCCAATATCAAAATCAAAGGTTCTTCCGCTTTTTTCGCAGCAAAAGAGACAACGTCTTCCAAAGAAAAATAATCTACCTGTGGAATAAATGCAATTACTCCTTGATGATTGGCACGTGAAATCCTGTTCAGTCTCTCAATGGGAACAAATTGAACCGGTATCCCTTTTGTCTGTAACTTTTCCAGCAAAGCCCTGAACTGGGGTCCTTCCAAACCTTGTTTGAACATCACCTTATCTATATTGCGATTGCTCTCAATGGCTTCTGTAACAGGATGTATACCTGCTATATAATACTCTTTTTTTTCCATACGATTGATTTATCCATGTAATGATTCCCACTCCTGAAGCTTGTCATCAAGAGCCTCTTTTAGTTTGGCATACTCTTCAAGAATTCGTGGCAAAGATAGGTTATTATCATTTACAGACAATAGTTCCTCTTTTTCAGAAATTCTCTCTTCCAAAGCAGATATCTCCTCTTCACACTTTTCTATCCTTGCCTTTTTTCTTTTGGCCTCTCTCTCAATCTCTTTTTGCTGTTGGTATGAAACAGCAGCTTCCGTTTTAACCTGTGTAGTGTTTTCAGCAATCTTGGATTGAGCTCCCTCTTGGTTAGGCTCTTGTTCTAGTTGTTCTATACTTGAAATGTTTTTCCTTTCAAGGAATCCGGTTAATCCTCCAAGGTACTCCTTCACACTCCCGTCTTTGAATTCATACACCTTGTCAGCCAAACCATCCAAAAAATCCCGGTCATGTGATACAAGTACCAAAGTCCCCTGGTAAGATTGGAGAGCTCTCTTGAGGATATCTTTGGATGTTATGTCCATATGGTTTGTAGGTTCGTCCAAAGCAAGCAGGTTGTATGGTTTCAAAATCAATTTAGCCATTGCCAGACGAGCCTTTTCACCCCCACTCAGCACTTTCACTTTTTTATCCACATCTTCTCCCCTGAACAGAAAAGCCCCAAGTATATCCCGTAAGTTTTTCCTCACATCCCCAACTGCAACTTTATCCAAGGTTCCAAAAACAGTATCTTCTGTATCCAGTAATTCATCTTGGTTTTGTGCATAATATCCCATGGAAACATTATGGCCCAATGTAATAGAGCCGCCAACAGGAGTTAACTCCCTTGTTAACAACCTCATGAAGGTAGTCTTCCCTTCACCGTTTTTACCCAACAATGCAATTTTTTCACCTCTTTCAACTACCAGGTCCACACCAGAAAATATCTTCTTTTGACCATAGGACATTGCCAGGTTTTTGGCTGTAACGGCAACCTGCCCACTTCTTGGAGCTGGAGGAAACTTGAGGTGCAATGCAGAGTTGTCATCCTCTTCTATCTCTATCCGGTCCAACTTTTCCAATTGCTTTATCCTTGATTGAACCTGATTGGATTTGGTTGCCTTGTACCGGAACCTCTCAATGAACTCCTCGGTTTTGTCTATCATCCTTTGCTGGTTTTCAAATGCAGCTCTTTGCTGCTCAAACCGCTCCTTTCTCAGCTCTTTGTATTTGGAGTATGAAACCTTGTAATCGTGTATGTTCCCAAGCACAATCTCTACTGTCCTGTCTGTTATTGAATCCAGGAATCTTCTGTCGTGTGAAATAAGAAGCAGTGCCCCTCTGTACGAACCCAGGTACTCCTCCAACCATTTGATGGACTCAATATCCAAATGGTTTGTAGGTTCGTCCAACAATAATATATCTGGATTCCTGAGTAAAACTTTGGCCAGCTCGATCCTCATGTTCCAACCCACACTTAATTCACTCCTTTTCCTGGAAAATTCTTCCCTTTTGAATCCCAGTCCAGTCAACACCTTCTCTGACTCAGCTACCGGATTTGAAGAAGAGAACAAAGAATACCTTTCTGTCAAATCATTAAGACCTACAATAAGCTTGTTGTACTCATCACTTTCATAGTCGTTCCTTGAAGAAATCTGAATATTGATTTGTGTAATCTCCCTCTCCAAAGCCTTCAAGTGGAAAAAAGCTTCCATTGCTGCATCAATAACAGAAACCTCTTTGTTATACCCCATTTCCTGGGGTAAGTATCCAATATTCAAATCAGATGGTTGTTGCACATTACCAGACGAAGGCGTCAACACACCTGCAATAATCTTCAATAGTGTTGTTTTACCAGAACCGTTCCTGCCGACAAGCCCTATGCGGTCCTTGTCGTTTATATGAAAATTAACCTGATCAAAAAGAGTAAAGCCACCAAATGAGACAGAAAGATTGTTAATCGAAATCACGGCAAATCATTATACTAAATTCATAAAGCAAATAGAGAGGTGTGCCAACAATAAACAGAGTGAATGCATCTCCACTTGGAGTAATGATTGCTGCTACAAAAATCAAGATAGCAAAAGCATGCTTCCTGTATTTTTTCAACATGCTTTTGGATATGATTCCCATCCTGGACAAAATTGCTGCCAAGGCAGGCATTTCAAAAACAACACCCATAATGAGAATAAGCCATGTAAACATGGAAATGTAAGAATGGAGAGAAATTTGGTTAGCGACCCATTCACTTACCTGGTAGGTACCCAGAAACCTCAAAGTCAATGGAAAAACAAAAACATATCCAACCAAAACACCAGCAAAAAAAAGGATGGAAGCAAATCCGAATGCCTTTTTCACACTCTTTTTTTCATTGTCATATAATCCGGGTTTAAGAAAATTCCAGAATTGATAAAGGATAAAAGGAGTTGATAATATAAAGGCTAGAGTCAAGGATACACTGACATGGGTAAAAAACTGGGCCGAAAGTTCAATGTTGATCAAGTCAATTGAAAATTCAGCCGGTTTCATTGCCGATATACCCAACAAACCAGACAAGGAAGCAAACCATTTGTACAATATGAAATTATTGTCGATGGGAGCAAAAATGATCTTGTCAAAGACAAAATTCTTGTTAGGAAATATAATTATCAAAAAAACAAACACAGAGATGGCAGAGCGGAAAAGGACTCCCCTCAATTCATCCAAATGATCCCAAAATGTCATCTCCTTACCCATAGTCCTGAACCCATGTTACTCTTTCCCGGTTTCCTTCTTGCCTTCCTTTTTTTCGGGTTCGGCAATTTCATCCTCAATGCCTTTGACTCCCTCTTTGAAGCTCTTGACACCTTTGCCTATACCTTTCATCAATTCAGGGATTTTCTTGCCCCCGAAAAGTAAAAGGACTATGAATGCCAAAATGATGATTTCCGTGGCCCCTAAAGAACCAAAAAGTAAAAAATTGTTCATATCCTTGCTAATTATTCATTGTTAATATATGGAGCAAACAAATTTATTAAAAATTCAGGAGCCCTTGTAGGCTTCCTGGTATCTGAATGTATAAACCCAAGGGTAACACTTCCATTGCACACCAATTGACCAGACGGGTTGAAGATCTCGGTATCAATAACCAGTTTAGCTTTTGGCAACTCTTTTATACTACTGACTATCCTTAGTCTTTCTCCTTGGTATGCAGGGAATTTGTAATTACATGTCACGTTTACAACAGGCATCATGATTCCCATCCTCTCCACCTCTTTTATTGGCAATCCCAAATCTACCAAAGATTGGTTCCTGCCACATTCAAAATAACGAATATAATTTGAATGGTGCACGATTCCCATCAAATCAGTTTCATAGTATCTTACTTCCAAATAAGTTTCGTGAGTATACATTCTATTGTTTTTTCAAATCTTGAATCAATTTTTCCAATGCAGATATTTTTGTCTGGGCATCGCTCTGTTTCTTCTTCTCCATCTCTACAACATGCCCGGGAGCATTAGCCACAAATTTTTCATTTCCCAACTTTGCATTAACAGATTTAAGGAATCCATGCAAATGATCAAGTTCTGCCTCTGCCTTTTTTATCTCCTCCGAAATATCTGTCAACCCTTCCAAAGGAACAAAAAATTCAGTAGTTCCAGACATGAATGAGGCTCCGCTTACAAGATCGCTGCTCTGTGAAAACAGGTAAATATTCCCTATGTTGGCCATTTTCCTGACTGTAGTGTAGAGTCCTGCATCCAGGTTTCCCTTTACATGTAAATCTAAGCTCTCCTTAGGAGAAATCCCTTTGGATTGCCTTATGTTCCGAACACCTGCAATAGCATCTTTTGCAAGTGCAAATTTTTCCAGCACTGTGCCATTGAAACTTTTCGAATCAGGTTGACTGCTCACCATAATGCTCTCTCCTTTCTCCCTTTCAGTAAGGTTTTGCCACAACTCCTCTGTCAAAAATGGCATGAATGGGTGCAGCAACCTTAAAAGCTTATCGAAAAAGAGTATCGTGCTCTCCAAAGTTGCTTTGTCTATTTCCCCGCCATAAACTGGCTTGACAATCTCCAAATACCATGCACAAAAGTCATCCCAAAATAATTTGTAGATATGCATAAGAGCATCTGACAAACGAAATTTGGCAAAGTGGTCATTGATGGTTTCTATAGACTCCGACAATAAATTGTCAAACCATTCGATTGCTTTTATTGAATGTTCAGGTTGAGATTCGCTCTCACCTATGTTCCAACCTTTGACCAACCGATAAGCATTCCAAATTTTATTGGCAAAGTTCCTTCCTTGTTCTACCTGGGTTTCGTCAAACAGGATATCATTGCCGGCACTGCTGCAAAGCAACATGCCAACTCTTACACCATCGGCACCATACTCTTCAATCAGCTTTACAGGATCCGGCGAATTACCTAAGGACTTGGACATTTTACGACCTTGTTTGTCCCTTACTATACCAGTCAGATAAACGTTCCTGAATGGCACATCGGAACAAAATTCTCCTCCTGCCATAATCATCCTGGCAACCCAAAAGAACAATATTTCGGGGGCTGTCACCAAATCGTTGGTTGGGTAGTAATATGCCAGTTCCTCGTTGGGAGTTTTCCCGGGGAAACCAGGTTTACCGGGATCAAAAACCGACACAGGCCATAACCATGAAGAGAACCATGTATCCAAAACATCTTCGTCTTGTTTCAAATCATCAATACACACATTAGGGTCAATTTTCCTTGCCTCTTCCAAAGCATCTTCTGGACTTCTGGCAACTACCACCTTGCCGTCCGGAAGATACCATGCAGGAATTTGCTGACCCCACCACAATTGCCTTGAAATACACCAATCCTTTACATTTTCCATCCAGTGGCGGTATGTGTTTTTATATTTTTCAGGAATCAACTTAATCTTGTTGTTCATCACAACTTCCAATGCCGGAATGGCAGCCTTGTCCATTTTCAGGAACCACTGCAAAGACAATTTTGGTTCAATGACAGCATCGGTCCTCTCGGAATAACCTACCTGGGAAATATAGTCCTCTTCTTTTACCAAATGCCTCTGTTCATTGAGCATTGAGACAATCTTTTTCCTTGCGGCAAACCTTTCCTCGCCTATCAGGATCTGTGCCTTGTCATTTAGTCTTGCAAAGTTGTCAAGAATATCAATAACCGGAAGATTATGCCTCAATCCAATCTCATAATCGTTGATATCGTGCGCAGGGGTTACTTTCAAGCATCCGGTACCAAAATCCATGGAAACATATTCATCCAACACAATTGGTATTTCCCTGTTTACAAGAGGGATCAAAACCTTTTTACCTTGCAGGTGAGTAAAGCGAGTATCTTGTGGATGAATACATATTGCAGTATCTGCCATAATGGTTTCCGGCCTTGTGGTTGCTATTGTAACAAAATCACTTCCTGGTTTGCCATTTTCCGATATGTAATATTTCAAGTAATAAAGTTTGGATTTGGTCTCCCTATGGATAACCTCTTCGTCACTTACGGCAGTCTGTCCTACAGGGTCCCAGTTAACCATACGGATACCTCTGTAAATAAGACCTTTGTTATAATAATATACAAATGTGTTTATTACCGCCTGGCTCATTGGCTGGTCCATAGTGAATTTTGTCCTTTCCCAGTCACAAGAGGCTCCCAGTTTTTTTAGCTGCTCCAAGATAATTCCACCATGTTTCTCTTTCCATTCCCATGCATGAGCCAAAAACTCACTCCTTGTCAAGGATTCCTTCTCGATCCCTTCTGCTTTAAGTTTAGAAACAACTTTTGCCTCGGTAGCAATGGATGCGTGGTCAGTACCAGGTACCCAGCATGCATTTTTACCAGTCATCCTTGCCCTTCTAACCAAAACATCCTGTATTGTATTGTTCAGCATATGTCCCATATGCAAAACACCAGTTACATTTGGTGGCGGTATTACAATTGTATAGGGCTCTCTCTCATCTGGTTCTGAATGGAAAAAGCCTTTTTCCATCCAATATTTATACCATTTCCCTTCTGTTTCTGCAGGTGAGTATTTTGCGGAAATTTCCATATTGAAGTTATGTGATTTTTAATACAAACTACAAAGTTAATTAATTTTAGAACAAAGTGAATCAATTCGGCTATTAAGAAAAAATCTTATCTTTGCGTTTGTCTATAAAAAAACAAATATCATGAGTGCTGATAATGAATTGAATATAGAATTGAGCAAAGATGTGGCCCAAGGTTCATACTCCAACCTGGCAATCATCACCCACTCCAGTAGTGAATTTATCCTGGACTTTGTACGGTTAATGCCTGGCGTTCCTAAAGCGCAGGTTAACAATAGGATAATCATGAATGCAGAACATGCAAAAAGATTGTTCCTTGCACTCAAGGATAATATTGACAAATTTGAAAAACAGTTTGGTGAAATTGAGATTCACAACGCCCCAGTGGACAAACTTCCAATCAATTTTGGCAATAACTCTGCAGAAGCATAAATTTCCATAAACTATAATATGAGTAAAAAATTCAAGATTGTCGTACTGGCCAAACAGGTGCCAGATACACGAAATGTCGGGAAAAACGCAATGAAAGAAGATGGCACTGTCAATCGTGCCGCATTGCCCGCAATTTTTAATCCTGAAGACATGAACGCCCTGGAGCAAGCATTGAGGTTAAAAGACCGTTTTCCAGGCAGCGAGGTTCTGTTGCTGACAATGGGACCCGGCAGGGCAGCCGAAGTAATACGTGAAGGCTACTATCGTGGAGCCGACGGAGGTGTCTTGCTGACCGACAGGAAATTTGCCGGAGCTGATACTCTTGCGACTTCATATGCCCTTTCAATGGCAATTAAAAAAATCTCCCCAGACATAATAATAGCCGGAAGGCAAGCAATTGATGGAGATACTGCGCAAGTTGGACCACAGGTAGCAGAAAAGCTAAAATTACCTCAAGTAACTTATGCAGAGGATATCCAAGGCTTTGAAAATGGTAAACTAACCATCAAGAGGAGGCTTGAAAGAGGTGTGGAGACAGTACAATGCCCAATACCTGCAGTAATCACAGTGCATGCTACAGCTCCCGATTGCCGTCCAAGGAATGCAAAACAATTGATGCGGTTCAAACATGCTCGTACAATAAGCGAGGAACAAGACAATGAGCATAACTCCTATCTTCCTTTGAACACCAAAGAATCTTTGAGGATTCCTGAGTGGAGTGTTTCTGATGTTGGCGGTGATGAAATAAATTACGGTCTATCCGGATCTCCTACAAAGGTTAAAAAAATTGAAAACATTGTTTTCCAGGCAAAAGAGTCCAAAAAACTAACCTCTGCCTACGAAGATATAAATTCTCTTATTTGTGAGTTGATTTCATCACACACTATTGGTTAATAAAAGATAATAGCATGAACAATATAATAATTTATATAGAGACAGAAGGAGGAAGGATTGCAGACGTCAGCCTGGAATTACTCACAAAAGGTCGTTCTTTGGCAAATCAACTCTCCTGCAAACTAGAAGCTCTCCTTATCGGTAACAATGTAGAGTCTTTATCAGAAGAGTTGTTTTTGTATGGGGCAGAAAAAGTACACCTTGCCCAGGACAAAAGGCTTGAATTCTACCAAACGTTACCATATTCCGCAATTACGATAGAGTTATTCAAACAGGAAAAACCTCAAATTGCCCTTTTTGGAGCAACCAGTGTAGGCAGGGATTTGGCACCAAGAGTTTCAAGTTCCCTTATGAGCGGTCTTACTGCCGATTGCACATCTTTGGAAATTGGTGGTCATAAAGAGGCCAAAAGTGGCAAAGAATACAACAACCTGCTTTACCAAATCAGGCCTGCCTTTGGAGGTAATATCATTGCGACCATAATCAACCCGGATCATAGGCCACAAATGGCAACTGTACGCGAAGGAGTCATGAAAAAAGAACCCCTGGAAAAAGCTGTCAAGGGTAAAATATCTTCTATTGATGTCTCCAAAATAGTAACAGACAGCGATTTTATTGTCCAAATAATTGAAAGGCACATAGAAGACAGGAAAGTAGATATAAAAGGATCTCCCGTTATCATTGCCGGAGGATTCGGAGTTGGATCAAAGGAGAATTTCAAGTTGCTATACGACCTTGCCTCTGTTTTAGGAGGTGAAGTTGGCGCATCCAGAGCTGCTGTTGACGCTGGTTTTGCAGAGCCTGCACGCCAGATTGGGCAAACAGGAGTGACAGTAAGGCCCAAACTCTACATAGCCGTTGGTATATCAGGACAAATCCAGCACACTGCAGGAATGGACCAATCTGCAATGATCATCTCCATAAACAATGACCCGGCTGCGCCAATACACCAAATTGCAGATTATGCCATCATTGGCGATTTAAATGAAATCATCCCACGGATGATCAAGTCTTACAAACAAAACAGCAAATAAAATGGCAAACTTTTACAACGATAATAAAGACCTAAAATTCCAGTTTGGCCACCCTTTGATGTCCAAAATTGTTCGGATAAAGGAGATGGATTTCAAAGATGCCGGGAAATTTGATTACGCACCCAACTCTGTAGAAGACACAGTTGATTCCTACGACAAAGTCATGGAAATCCTTGGAGGGATTTGCGGTGACACACTTGCTCCTAATGCAGAAGAGGTAGATAAAACAGGACCTCACCATGAAAACGGAAGGGTAACTTACGCTCCCGGAACTCAAAAGAACCAGGATATACTCACCGAAGCCGGACTATACGGAATGTCACTGCCAAGGGAATTTGGAGGTCTTAACTTCTCTATGGTTCCATATGTAATGGCCGCAGAAATAGTTGCTAGAGCAGACGCCGGGTTTGCAAATATTTGGGGGTTGCAGGACTGTGCAGAAACAATACATGAATTTGGTTCAGAAGAGATAAAATATGAGTTCTTACCACGTATACAAACAGGCGAAACTTGTTCCATGGACCTTACAGAGCCCGATGCAGGCAGTGACTTGCAAGCTGTAATGCTAAGAGCCAGTTTTAATGAGTCTGACGGCATGTGGTACTTGAATGGAGTAAAACGCTTTATTACAAACGGAGATGCTCAAATCAAACTAGTCTTGGCCCGTTCAGAAGAGGGCACCACAGATGGAAGGGGACTCTCCTATTTTGTACATGACCAGCAATGGGGAGGTGTCAAAGTAAGAAGGATAGAAAACAAGCTCGGAATCAAAGGATCTCCGACATGTGAATTAGTATTTACAAATGCCCCGGCAAAACTAGTGGGAGAAAGAAGGTTAGGTCTAATCAAATATGTAATGTCTCTGATGAACGGGGCCAGGTTAGGTGTAGGAGCCCAATCGGTAGGTCTCTCAGAAGCAGCATACAGGGAAGCACTTAAATATGCTCACGAAAGGGCTCAATTCGGAAAACCAATCATACAATTCCCTGCTGTATACGAAATGCTGGCTATCATCAAAGCCAAATTACAAGCATCAAGGGCATTGCTGTATGAAACCACTCGTTATGTTGACCTTTACAAGGCATATGGTTTCTTGGCTGAAGAGAGGAAACTTTCTCCGGAAGAGAGAACCGAATCCAAGAAATACCAAAAATATGCTGACATGCTTACGCCTATGCTCAAGCTGATGTCATCTGAATATTGCAACCAAAATGCATATGATTCACTTCAAATCCATGGTGGTTCGGGTTTCATGAAAGATTATCCGATTGAAAGGATTTACAGGGATGCGCGGATAACAACTATTTACGAAGGTACTTCCCAACTCCAGGTTGTAGCTGCCCAACGGTACGTTACTAACGGTGGCTACCTTAACCTGATGAAAGATTATTCACAATTACCGGTTAGGGCAGAATACGAACAATTGCACAAAATGCTTGCAGAGATGACAGACCAATATGAACAAGCTGTTTCCTTGATTGCCGGTAAAGAGAGTGATTACATAGACTTCCATGCAAGAAGGTTGGTAGAGATGGCTTCACACATTATTATGTCATATTTGCTACTAATTGATGCACAAAGGGATAGTAGCTTCGATAACTCTCTGCAAATATTCATAGCCAAATCCAAATCATGGAATGACGAAAGAATGACCTATTTGAAAGAGTTCTCTCCTTGCCAGTTGAGTTCATTCCTGGCTGTCAAAGAAGAGAGTGTCCCAATGGATTAAGATTTGTCACTCGATATCAAATCAAAATGCAGGTTGTCATTTTTGGCAACCTGTTTTTTTTGATTATCTATTCAACAAGGTTCGTTAAAATACCTGCATTTTGATACTTCATTGCTTGATTCCACCTCAATTGTGACATGTCCGATACCGTTTTTTGCAGCTATTTCCTTTAGTTTCATTTTGGCTCTGTTTATATCATCCATGGTTACTCCCTCTTTCATTACAAGATGTACCGATAAAACATGATTTTCTCCATCCATACTCCAAACATGCAGGTCATGTACTGAGTCTGAATTCTCAATAATACCAAACTCCTTTTCAAGCAAAGAGATATCTATGGTTTCGGGGACATGTTGCAACATTATTGAAATTGTAGACGAAAGATTCCTGTACACATTGGACAGCACCCACAAAGATATTAGTACAGACAATAGAGGGTCTACAAACGGCAATTCCCAAAAATGCATTATAACGCCTCCAATCAAAACAGCAACCCATCCCAGTACATCCTCCATCATATGTAAAAACACTGCTTTTTCGTTATGGGATTTCCCTTTTTTCAATCGAATGACTGCAGCACCATTCACCAATATTCCCAACACAGCCAACACAACCATACCAGAGGCATCTGTCTGTTGTGGATTTGAAAATCTTTGAAAGCTTTCCCATAATATCAAAAGCGAGCCCACAACCAATACCAATGATATGAAAACCGATCCTAATAAAGAAAAGCGTTTATATCCGTATGAGTATTTTCCGTCGCCTTTTTTTTTGGAAACCCTTTGCAGATACCACGCAACCCCCAACGAAAGCGAGTCTCCAAAATCGTGTATGGCATCTGACATGATTGCGATGGAATTTGTCAGGATTCCACCGGCAACCTCTATCAAGGCAAAGAAGAAATTCAAGAAAAAAGCAAAAGCTATGTTTTTGCTTGCTCCGTCAGCATGGCTGTGGTCATGTCCCATTGTTGTCCTTTTTGAGATTTATAACCATTTTCGATTGGTTTTGTTCTAAAGGGCTTTTAATCTATTTTTATACCTTTGTCAAAACATTGGTTGATATGAATACAAAGCTGGACATTTTAGAACTATCATCTTTTTTGAACGGGAAGACTCCTGGCATGGCCCAAAGAAGTTCAATAGAATTGCTGGCTTCTCTTTTTGAAATTCATTTTATTGATATTAAAGAGATTAAACAAGAACAATGCACAATATTGTTTATAGCCTCTGGCGGAAGTGAAGAGAAATTCCTGCAAATTGAATCAAAACTACCCAAACCCATAATTCTGGTTAGTGATTCGTACAACAACTCCCTTCCGGCTGCTTTGGAGATCTCTTCTTGGCTGCACAGTAAAGGAAAGTCCTTCTCCCATATAAACATCCCGTCCAACCCGTCCCAAGACTTTGTGGAAACCCTTGAATCACAAATACATGAAACAGCAAAAATCCAAAAAGCACTTTCAGCTATATCCAATTACAAAATAGCGTTGATTGGGGGAGAATCACCTTGGCTAATATCTTCCAAAACAGATATATCCTACATTAGTGACTATTATGGGCCAGTTTTTTTTGAAACATCTACAGAGTCTATTGAAAGAGAGTTTTTCCAGGAACATTGTGACGACGATGAATCACAAAAGCTTATCAAGATGCTTTCCTCTTCCAAAGCACCATGTATTGATGAAAAATCCGTTGCAGAGGCTGTAAAACTGTACAAGGTCCTGAAAAGGTTCACACAAAACAATAATGTTGATGCTCTAACAATCAAATGTTTTGACTTTCTGGACTCTTGCAAAACCACAGCCTGCCTAGCATTGGCTCTTTTGAACGACCAGGGGATAGTTTGTGGATGTGAAGGTGACATCCCGTCCCTTTGGAGCATGATTGTAGCAAAGGAAATATGTGGGGGACCTACCTTTATGGCCAATCCATCGTCAATAGATGTTCAAGAGAATAGCATAGATTTTGCCCACTGTACAGCTCCTTTGTCCATGGGAGAACAACTTTTACTGGATACTCACTATGAGTCGGGTATAGGAATCGGAATTGCCAGCAGCATAAAGCCGGGTGAGTACACCCTGTTTAAAAACAGTGGCGAATTGTTGGAAAAATCTTATTGCTTCCACGGAGAAATTATACAAAACACAAACATAGCCGAAAGATGTCGTACCCAAGTAAAGTTCAGGTTCCACGATCCAAATGACCTTGAAAAATTCAAGAACACTTTTTTAGGCAACCATACAATTTTGATTCCCGGAAATCACAAACAAACTCTTGAAAAATTCATCTCCGTATAATCATGAAAAATATCTTTAAAAACAGATTGGCATTTATTCTGCTGACTTTCGTGACAATTTTCTCCTATAACATCAGTTCATATTCCCAAATAATTTTAAACAGGGACCAAAGGATTGTGAACTCAACCAAGAAGATATCTCCTGAGTCGCTTAAAACAACCATAGATGATTTGGTCTTGTTCCATACTCGTCACAATTTGAGCTGCCAGGATAATGACGAAAAAGGAATAGGCGCTGCAGCAAATTACCTGGAAAATAGACTTTTGAAAATTGCTGCTAATAACCTAGGTGTTGTTGATGTAGAAAGAACAGAGTATACAGTCGGAGGTAAAAATAGCCGGATTCCATATAAAATAACCTTACCTAACATAATTGCCACAATCAAAGGTGTTGAAAGACCAAACGAACATATTTTGATACTGGCTCATTATGATAGCCGTACGCAAGACAATTTGGACTCTACCTCTTTTGCTCCGGGAGCCAATGACAATGGCAGTGGCGTTGCTGCGCTTATGGAAATAGCAGCAATACTGGCATCCAACCCACTCCCTGTCACTGTAAAATTAATGTTTCTCTCCGGTGAAGAGCATGGGTTGCTTGGTGCTGCACATATGTCAAAAATCGCATTGGAAGAGGAATGGGATGTCATTGCAGTTCTCAATAACGACATGATATCAAATTCACAATCCAGCAACACTAACAATAGGAATAATACTCTGTTGAGGGTTTTTTCTGAAAACATACCTTATATTGAAAATGAAGATATGGCAAGGGAAAGGATATTCAACTCTTCTGAAAATGACAGCCCCTCAAGGCAACTGGCCAGGTACGTGAAGGAAATAGGAGAAAGATACGTGGACAATCTTGAAATTAAGCTTATATACCGCAACGACCGTTTTGGGAGGGGTGGCGACCATACTCCTTTCAGCAGAAATGGATTCACTGCAGTCAGGATATGCGAATATTACGAAAATTACGACAGGACCCACAGGATAACAGAGGTAAAGGATGGAAAAGAGTATGGAGATGTTGTAAAAGGTGTAGATATTGACTATCTGGCAAAAAACACCTCAGTAAACTTAGCTGTTGTCATGAACCTGGCTCATGCCCCATCTCTTCCCATAAATGTGTATACAGATGTTTCCGGTCTGTCAAACAACACCAAAATCTACTGGGAACAACCATCAAAAGGCAAATTGCCTTTTGGCTACTATTTATTGGTAAGGGAAACAGATTCACCTGTATGGCAAAAGAAAATATTTGTAAAGGGAACCCAAATAGTTGTTCCATACAGCAAGGATAACTATTTTTTTGCAGTACAATCTGTAAGCCAGGGAGGAAACGAAAGTCTGGCGGTTTTTTCAAAAGGTAAAAGATAGATGGAGAACAAAACAATTCCAAAGCACTATAAGATCTCGGTCATTGGTTACGGGAATGTCTCGTACAGGCTTTCCATAGCCTTGAAGATGTGTGGGCACCAATTGGACTATATATGTGGCAGGGATTTCCACAAAGCATCAAAGCTTGCATACATCCTTAACAAACCAGAATATACCATCAATCAAAATAACACAACATTGTCTACCGATAAATATGATGATGTTTTGAATAGCGATGTTGTTATCATAGCTGTATCCGACAATGCAATAGAAATAGTATCAAAAGAGTTGTTGGCATTATCCGTCAATTTGAAGAGAGAGCCTGTAATCCTGCACACAAGCGGTTCAACTCCTTTGTCTGTATTGGACGGATTTGAAAAGCAAGGTGTTCTGTACCCTATGATGACCCTTTCCATTACTAAACCTGTAGACTTTTCCATCGTTCCGTTCTTCCTTGAATCCAGTTCTGAATTGGTTTCTGATGTGTTGGTCAAAATTTGCTATTCCCTCAATTCTGAATATCGTTTTATCTCTTCACAAGAACGTGCAAAGCTACACGTTGCTGCAGTTTTCGTAAGCAATTTTGTAAATTACCTGATTGGCCTTTCATATGACATCTCTACTCCGAACCATATGTTCCTTATGCCTCTTGCTGTGGAAACCATAAGGAAAGCATTTTTATACGAACATCCTGCATTGGTTCAAACAGGGCCGGCAAAAAGGGGAGACACAGATACTATTGGCAAGCATATTGCATTGTTGTGTGATCGACCGGAACATAGGGAGGTATACGAACTACTCTCCCGAAACATTATGAATAAAAACAGTAAAAAAGAATAATGTCAAATTACAAAGTAAAGTTATCAAAAATAAAGGCTTTTGCCTTTGATGTAGATGGAGTTTTCACAGATGGATCTGTAATAGTAACCGACTCAGGGGAATTACAAAGGATACATAATGCAAAAGATGGCTATGCAGTAAAGATGGCGGTTTTGACAGGTTATCCTGTTGCAATCATAACAGGAGGCTCTGCAATAGGAATCAAGAAAAGGTTTGAGCCTTTAGGTATTGAAGACATATATCTATCGTCATTGAACAAGATCCCACCATTCCAGGATTTTTGCAAGAAATACAATTTGGATCCATCTGAAGTCCTTTTTATGGGTGATGATATCCCTGACATTGATATATTGGATATATGTGGTTTGGCTTGTTGTCCATCAGATGCGGTAAATGAAGTAAAAGAGGTATGTGAATATATTTCCATACACCCGGGAGGGAAAGGATGTGTGAGGGAAATCATAGAACAGACACTTAAAGTAAAAGGTGAATGGCTCAAAAACAAGGAGGCATATTCTGGTTGATATGGCATTGCTTAAAGATACAATAAAGAAATATAAGGTTATTCTTGGCTCTGCTTCGCCAAGGAGAAGTTTTCTGCTCAAAGGTTTGGATTTTGAGTTTACTGTCGAAACCAACGGAGACATTCCAGAAGATTATAATCCGGAAATAAATCCGGAACAAGTCCCTGTAATGCTTTCTCAAAGGAAATCACGAATGTTCCATAGGGCAATAGAGAAAGATGAGTTATTGATTACTGCAGACACGCTGGTCATCTGCAATGGGAAGATCCTGGGCAAGCCATCCAACAGGGACCAAGCTATAGCAATGTTGTCTGATTTGTCAGGCAACCGCCACACCGTTATCACAGGAGTAACCTTACGTACCTCTGCCAAAGAGGCTAGCTTTTCAGCGTCAACCAATGTATTTTTCAAAGAGCTTTCCAGCCAGGAAATAGAATATTACGTAGATGAGTATTCACCATATGACAAGGCCGGTTCTTACGGTGCCCAGGACTGGATCGGATATACAGCCATAAAATCAATTGAAGGATCATATTTCAATGTGGTTGGATTGCCTGTTGAAATGTTAAGTGAAAAATTAATGGGCTTTGTTGGTGATACTGACAATATTTCCATTTAACGTTGCCCCTCCCCTGTCTATCAAATCCCTCAAAATCTCTTTCCACGCCCCCGTATAGTCTTCTGAAAGGATTTCAAAGTCATCCAGACTTCTTGGGGATTCAAGCAGGAGTTCTATTATCTTCCTCTCCAATCTCTGCTCATAATCCTGAAAATTACCCTGTTTTTTATTCTCTATGCAAATATCACAAATCCCGCATTCCCTCCAATGTTGTTGCCCAAAATACTCCATAAGGATGCCGGACCTACATTTATCTTCCTCTTTGGCAAACGAGATGACTCCTTCAATCCTCTCTGTGAATGCTTCCTTGCGTTGAGCATATTTAGTGGAGGAAATCCTGAATATGCCCTCTTTTTCCCTGTCAACATTAAATATTATGAGCGGTGAGCTTGTACCGCTGTGGTAGTTAATGATTCCCATTGCACTTAACCTTTGCAGCAGAGACCTTACAGCCGGCAGGCTATTTCTCGTTGCCCTTGCTATGTATTCTTCATCTATCGAAACATAATCAGAAAAAAGCCCTTGGTAGAGTCTTAGTAACGATTTTATGAATGAGTCCAATGAAGTGCTGCTTAACTGGACTTTGTATAGTTCATCTCTATTGACAATGAAGGTTATCCTTGACGGGATATCCAGCTCTTCGGTTAGTTCTAGTATATCTTCGCTTTCTAAATACTTGATTGCATAAAAGACAGACGGAGCATGCATTTTGTATTTTTGTGAAAATTCCTTGAGATTGAACCTGGAAACATAGCCACTACCCTCTCCATAGGCAATTTGGTAATGTTTGCAGAGTTTTTGATATAGAGAGGTGATGAAATCCGGATCGGGATAAGTCATCCTTATAATCTGTCTTACCCTCAATATATCATGGTTGTTCCACATAAGAACGGCAAAAGACCTGTTACCGTCCCTGCCAGCCCTTCCGGCTTCTTGGTAATAGGCTTCCAAAGATTCGGGAATATCAAAGTGGCAAACAAACCTTACATCAGGTTTGTCAATTCCCATTCCGAAAGCATTTGTGGCAACTATGACTTGACTCTTCCCGGCAAGCCACTCATCCTGCCTTGACTCCCTTTCCCTGGCAGAAAAACCAGCGTGGTATGAAGCTGCCGAAATACCCTGAGATACCAGGAATCCTGCAATTTCCTCTGCTTTTTTCCGCTCCCTTACGTATACGATACCGCAACCTTGCACACCTTTTACAATCTTTAGAAGGGATCCGAATTTATCTTCTGTTTGCCTTACAACATACGACAGGTTTTCCCGCTCAAAACCACCCTTTATAAACCTTGGGTTTTGCAATGAAAGCTTATCGATGATGTCATCTGCAACTGTAGGAGTAGCTGTGGCAGTAAGTGCAATTACAGGTATGTTGTTTCCCAACATTTGCCTCACCTCTGCAATCAGCAAATAGTCAGGTCTAAAATCATAACCCCACTGAGAAATGCAATGAGCCTCGTCAATAGCCAGCAAAGAAATGTTCATGTTTTTGGCTCTTGTCCTGAACATGTTTGTCCTTAATCTTTCCGGAGAGAGATATAAGAATTTGTAATTACCATAAACTGCATTATCAAGAGCTATATCAACTTCCCTGGATGTCATCCCGGAATGAACTGCCAAAGCTTTGATTCCCCTCGCTTTAAGGTTTTCAACCTGATCTTTCATCAATGCTATCAAAGGGGAAACCACAAGGCATAAACCTGGCCTCATCAAAGCCGGTATCTGGAAACAAACAGATTTCCCGCCACCTGTAGGTAACAAGGCCAAGGTATCATTCCCATCCATTACAGAGCAGATAATCTCCTCCTGAAATGGCCTGAATTGGTTATGGGACCAATACTTTTTTAGTAAATCCAAAGGTGTTTCCATTGCAATTTCTTCTTGTTACAAAAATAAGAATAATAAACTAAAATTTCTTTATGCGAAATTTTTAGTATATTCGTATATATTCTTACTTAAATCAACTTAAACTTTCAATTTTCATTTAATTTATCATGATTTTACCAGATCTTTCAATTTATGGTATAAAAGATGTAAAAAACATCATTTACAATCCTTCTTATGAAGAGCTTTACCAATCAGAAATTTCACCCCTCAACCAAGGTTTCGAAAAAGGTGAATTGACAAACACCGGAGCTATCTCTGTCAAAACCGGAGTATTCACTGGCAGGTCCCCCAAGGACAGGTACATAGTAAAGGACCAAACAAGTGAGGGAACCATATGGTGGGATGGTGTTGTAAACAAACCAATCTCAACGGAAATTTGGGATGATTGCTATCAACTTGTAGAGAACCAGCTCTCTAATAAAGATACTATATATGTAGTGGACACTTTTTGTGGGACAAATCCCGATACAAGATTGAAAGTCCGCTTTATAATGGAGGTTGCATGGCAAGCCCATTTTGTCACCAATATGTTTATCAGACCTTCAAAGTATGAGCTTGAAAACTTTGGGCAGCCCGATTTTGTATCCATAAATGCATCCAAGACAACAAATCCTAAATGGAAAGAACATGGCCTTCACTCAGAGGTTTTCGTACTGTTCAACCTGACAAAAAAAATGCAGATCATTGGAGGCTCTTGGTATGGAGGGGAGTTGAAAAAAGGAATTTTTTCAATGATGAATTACTATCTTCCTTTGAAAAATGTTGCATCCATGCATTGTTCTGCCAATGTGGGTGAAAAGGGTGATGTTGCCATCTTCTTTGGATTGTCAGGCACTGGAAAAACCACACTTTCTGCCGATCCAAAAAGATATCTTATTGGTGACGACGAACATGGATGGGACAAAGAGGGAGTTTTCAATTTCGAAGGTGGATGCTATGCAAAAACCATCAACTTATCAGAAGAGAACGAACCAGATATTTGGAGAGCAATAAAAAGGGATGCCCTTTTAGAAAATGTAACGGTAAATAAAGATGGGTCAATTGATTTTGCAGACTCCAGCATTACAGAAAACACTCGTGTTTCATATCCTATATATCATATAAATAAAATTGTTCTTCCTTCTAAAGCCGGGCATGCAAAAAAAGTCATTTACCTTTCCTGTGATGCCTACGGTGTGCTCCCTCCAGTCTCAATATTGGACAACAAACAAGCACAGTATCATTTCCTTTGTGGATATACTTCAAAAATGGCAGGAACCGAAAGGGGGATTACCGACCCTCTCCCATCTTTCTCACCGGCGTTCGGAGAAGCATTTTTGTCTTTACATCCTACTGTGTATTCAAGGCTTTTGGCAGAGAAAATGGAAGAGCACGGTGCAAAAGCGTATTTGGTGAACACGGGATGGAATGGCACGGGCAAAAGAATCTCAATCAAGGACACAAGGGCCATCATTGACGCAATTCTGGATGGCAGCATAGAAGATGCAACCACCCATAAAATTCCAATACTGAACCTTACCGTCCCAGAGAAATTACATGATGTTTCACCCGGAATATTGGACCCGAGGGACACATACAAAGAACCTGCTGAATGGGAAAGGAAAGCCAGGTCCCTTGCTGCAAAATATATCTCTAACTTTCAAAAATACTGTGACAACGATCAAGCATTGGAGCTGGTTGCCAGTGGTCCAGCCCTTGACAAATAAGAGAATTCAAATTATATGGCACTTGTGACTTTTCCTGGGTAGACAGTGTAAATTCAAGTGCTCACCAATAGACACTCCCAATTCGCCCAAAGCATCATAAGAGGCTTTGTATGCCAATTCGGGAGTGTTGTTGTTGTCGCTCAAGTGACACAAAAAAATATTTCTCAACCCTTTATGGTAAATCCTTTTTATAGCGAATGCTGTTTCAAAATTGCTCAAATGACCTTTGCCCCCCTTAATCCTGTCGATTAGATACCTTGGATATTTCCCTCTATCCAGCATGTCAGCATCGTAATTTGATTCAATTATTACATGGTTGGAGTTCCTGCAGTGCTCCACTACACTTTCTGAAACTCTTCCCAAGTCTGTAACAAGAGTGAATTTCTCTCCCATGAAATCAATGAAATACCCTAAGTTTTCAGTTGCATCGTGAGGCACATCAAATGCAGTTATTGAAACGCCTTTGAAATAGTATGGTATGTTTTTGTCCACACTCTTTTTGAATTTTGTTATTCCTCCCCTTGTATGAGGATGGTTTTCAATAGCATTGAACAACAACTCAGTAGCAACAACAGGCTTCATAAGTCTGTCACTCAAAGTTACTATATGTTTTATATGGTCAGAATGGTCATG
>JAQWAL010000010.1:35686-49662 GCA_028707695.1 Bacteroidales bacterium
CAAAGGATCTATATGACTTCTGATTATGTCTCGGAATTCATTGGTTGTTAAAAGCCCTTTTTCGTACTGAAGGAAAAAACCCTCCTGAACATAATCATTCAGCAAGCTGTTGAAATCTTTGAATCCAATATTGGAGAATGCATTATTGCAAGCCTCCCTGTTCAGGGGGACAATCACGCCTCCCAAGTCAAATACAATATTTTTTACCATTGCTTCATTTAAAGTTATAAGGGTATCTGTAGATACCATTTTCCGTTATTATTGCTTCTATCAAATGTGAAGGAGTTACATCAAAAGCCGGATTGAAAACACTCAAGTTTTCAGGAGCCAATCTTTGTTTGTACCACATTGTAGTAACCTCGTAGGATGGCCTTTGTTCAATTACAATTCCCGAACCATCTTCACACTCTTTATCTATTGTTGTTTCCGGTCCAATAACATAATGAGGAATACCATAATGTTTGGCACAAACAGACAAAGTAAGAGTGCCTATCTTGTTAGCAGTGTCCCCGTTCAATGCTATACGATCGCAGCCAGTAACCACTGCATCTATCTTGCCACAAGCCATGAGAGAGGCAACCATGTTATCGCAAACAAGGGTTACATCTATCCCTGCTTTTGTAAGTTCGTATGTTGTTAATCTTGCTCCTTGCAACAATGGCCTGGTTTCACATGCATACACTTTCAATCTCATCCCTTTTTGCTGAGCCAAGTATATAGGGGAAAGTGCCGTTCCATACCTGGATACAGCCAAATGTCCAGCATTACAATATGTGAGAATTGTGGCACCATCCCTTAACAATGTCAAAGCATTGTGAGCCATACTTATGTTAGCGTCAATATCCTCATCCTTGATTTTCAATGCCTCTTCCAAAAGTATCTTTTTCAAATCAGGAATTGTTGTATTTCCCGATAAACTTTCGGACAATAGACCGGAGAGCCTTTGCAAAGCATTGCCAAGATTCACGGCTGTTGGCCGGGACTTCAGCACTCTCTTCATTACATTTTGGAATTCCATTTGAAACGAGATCATATCTTTAGCCTCGTAATTATCCATAACAACAGCCACACCAATGGCAGCGGCTATCCCTATGGCAGGAGCTCCCCTTACTTTTAGTGTCTTGATTGCATCTATCAAATCTTCTTCATTGTAAATGCAAACAAACGACTCCTTCAAAGGGAGCAGGGTCTGGTCAATGATCCTTAGGCATTTTCCAGAAAAATCATATTCAACAGGATCATAGCCGAATATATTCTCCATTAGGTTAGTTTTTGTTTTAAAATAGCAATTTTTGCCTTGTTCTCATTACCAATAAGAACAGGTGATTTCCCTCTGGATTCAATCAAATGCATAATCATACATTGCCTTTCCATTATATCTGTTTTCCAGACAGCCTCCTTCAAAGATGGTGCATAAGTAATTATTCCATGGTTCCTCAACATAATATTTGTAGTGGAGCATGCAATGCTTCCGATTACATTGGACAATTCATCCGACCCAGGCATAATGAAATCTACAATTTGCACGTTGTCAAGCCAGATTTCAGTTTCCGCTGACAAACAGAGGAAAGGATTGTCAGAAGTATATGCATAAGAACAGCAATATGGAGGATGTGTATGTACTACGGCATTTATATCTTCCCTGCTCTTATAAATTGCAATATGTGTCTTTAGTTCCGAAGATGGTCTCTTTTTGCCATATAATACATTCCCGTCCATATCGCAATACACTATGTCATCTGGTTGCAAATCACCTTTTGACATCATGGTTGGAGTTGTCAGCAAATGATTGCCCCGAACACGCACAGAGAGATTGCCCCCGTTTGCTTCTGTATATCCTTTGTTATAAAGGTGTCGGGCAAATTGGCACAAATCCTCAACTTCAACACTCAAATGGTCTGGCAATGATTCCATCTTACAATTGGGATATCAATTCAATTATTATTTTTTCCAATTTCCCTGATGCCTCATTTGCGGCTTTGACAACATCGTCCCCATCGTTCACAAAATCATCTGAAAAACCAAATGCTTCGTTTGTAATTACAGAAATACCAAAGGTCGGGATTGAAGAATGCCTTGCTACAATCACTTCTGGAACAGTAGACATTCCTACTGCATCTGCACCAATTGTACGGAAGTAGTTATACTCTGCCGGTGTTTCATATGTTGGGCCGGTTCCTGCCAGGTATACTCCGGTTTTCAATGATATTCCCATTTTTTGGGCAATTGATTGTGCCATTTTCATCAGTTCCCTGTCGTATGGGCGGGTCATATCTGGAAACCTTGGGCCAAACTCTTCCAAATTTTGTCCTACCAAAGGATTTGGCATCAGGTTTATATGATCCTTTATGAGCATCAGGTCTCCTACCCTGTATTCAGGGTTTACTCCACCTGCAGCATTTGAAACAAAAAAACAAGAAATACCCAATAACTTCATTACCCTTACAGGCAATGTTACCTGATCCATGCCATATCCTTCGTAATAATGGAAGCGCCCCTGCATTGCAACCACAAACTTTCCCCCTAACTCACCTGCAATCAGGTTTCCTTTGTGTCCAACCGCAGTTGATTTTGCAAAATGAGGAATTTGTGAATATGGGATTATCGTTTTGTTTTCAATTTTTTCGGCCAATTCACCTAGGCCGCTACCCAGTACAATTCCGGCAAATGGTTTTTTCCCGTTAAACTTCCCGGATATGTAACCAGCAGCAGTTTCAATTTTTGTGATGTATTCTTTTGACATAATAATATGATTTGTTATTATCTAAGGTTTATAGCAATTTCTTGAACAATTTGTTCACATTCCAAAGGATATCCTCTTCACCATTTACATATCGGTTTTGCATCAACACTTTTCCATCACAAATAACTGTGTCTACACATGAACTGTTTGCAGAGTATATAAGGTTTGCATAAAAGTCAATGTTAGGAGTAAAAGCATAATTGTCCATGTCTATCAATGAAATATCAGCAAGTGAGCCCTCCTTCAGCTCTCCAATTTCCAACCCCAGAGATATACCACCGTTTTTAGTTGCCAAATTTAAAAGTTCATCCATAGGCATAGCTCTGGGATCTCCTCTCCAGCCCTTCTGAACCAAAGCTGTAGTTTTCATGGTTTCCAACATATCCAGGTTGTTGGATGAAGCACATCCGTCAGTACCCAAGGTAACAACCAATCCGGCATCTTTAAACTCCTTGTACCGGAACTTGTATCCAGAAGCTATCTTTAAGTTTGAATTTATATTGTGCACAACCTTCACATTCCTGTCCGCCAATATTTGCATGTCTTTGTCGTCTATCCAAAGACAATGGGCTGCTATAACCTTAGAATTGAGTAAACCAATTTCATCTAAATAGGCAGTTGGCGTAAGGCCATGTTTTTCTATTGATTCCAAGTTTTCCTTTTCTGTTTCAGAGATATGGATATGCAACAAAAGATCCCTCTCTTTTGCAAAATCACTACCCCACTCAAGCATATGTTCCGACACACTGTATGGAGCGTGTATTCCTACTGAAAACTTGTTCAAAACGCCCCATTCCCTTGATCTTTCCCATGCCTCCGTACACTCTCGTTTGATTTTTTCCCATTTGGCATTGTCTCCAAGGTCCAAAATTACATATGGCTGAACAGACCTCATGCCCATCTCTGAGGTCGCTTTAACAGCTGCATCCAGATTCCAGTATTGGTCATTGAAGCATGTAGTCCCGGTTTTAAGCATTTCCAGACATGCCAGTTTAGTGCCCCAATATACAAGTTCATCGTCCAATTTTTGCTCTGTAGGCCATATCTTATTATACAACCAATCCATAAGGGTCATATCTTCTCCAATACCTCTCATAAGAGTCATGGCAGCATGTGTATGCATGTTCACAAATCCTGGGATTGCAGCCTTCCCCTTACCATCTATCAAGGTAGCCCCTGAGCATTCTATGTCAACTCCAATTTTTTCTATCCTGTTACCCTTGATTAAGATATCTTGTTTGGAGTCATGTAGTAAGACTCCCTTTATCAATATATTGCTTTCCATTGTGAATCCAAAATTTCACAAATTTAGTCAATTAATACATCACTAAAAAACCAGCAACAATTTTAAATCTTAACTTTGCATAAAAAATGAAAATCCTCTGGTTAGATATAAACGCCTCTTACTCTCACTCTTCGCTAGCCATACCTGCAATGGACGCACAATTAGAACCAAAAATCAGGGAAATGCACCAATGGCAAATACTTAGTGGTAGTTTAAAATTGGGAGCATCTTGGTTTGTCCAAAGGATTAACAATATGTCGCCTGATTTGGTTTTATCTACCTTATGGCTTTTCAACCACACAATGGTAATGGAGGTTTTGGCCAAGGCTCATGCCTTGAACCCTGAACTCAGGATTATCCTGGGAGGTCCGGAATTTCTGGGCGACAACAATTTTTTTTTGGCTAGCAATCCATTTGTAGAATCGGTTTTCCGTGGTGAGGGAGAAGAGATGTTTCCCCAATTTGTTAAATCCTTAGGCAATAACAGAGATTACTTAAAACTCCAAGGTTTTTGCAGTTTAGATTCAAAAGGGAATTACATTGATAATGGTTATTCCAAAGTAAATTCTTTCAACTCATTGGCATATCCCGAAAAATCATTTTTTTTCAATTGGGAAAAACCATTTGTCCAGTTGGAAACTTCCAGGGGCTGTTTTAACAAATGCGCCTTTTGCATAAGCGGCAATTCAAGAAACATAGATGAACTTCCTGTCAAATCATTGAAACCAAGGATAAATCTCATGTACGAAAAAGGCATTAGGGAAATTCGTATTTTGGACAGGACATTCAATGCCAACATAAAAAGAACCCTTGAACTCATCCAATTATTCAACGAATTCAAAGGGGAAGTCGAATTCCACACAGAAATCCACCCATCTTTCATAAATGCGAAATTCATGGAGGCAATTGAGACTACTCGGCATGGGACAATGCATTTCGAAGCCGGGATTCAAAGCCTCAGAGAGAATGTTTTGCTCAAATGCAACAGGTACGACAAAAAACAAGAGACACTGGAAGGCATCACATATCTGAGTAATCTTGGCAAACATGAAGTTCATACAGATCTTATTGCCGGTCTTCCCGACTACTCTTTCAACGAACTCATAGAAGACCTAAACGTTCTGGTTGGAATTTTTCCAGGCGAAATACAATTGGAGTCACTAAAACTTCTTCCTGGAACATCCCTTAAGGAAAATGCACCCAAATACGGCATTAAATATTCCCCCATACCTCCTTACGAAGTCCTGGAAACACCCAGTATCTCTTTCAATGAGCTTGAGTTGTGCAGACACCTTTCTGCAATCCTGGATATTTACTATAACAAACCAGAATGGAAGCATCTTTTTGGCGGTTTGGTAAAAAGAAACAACTCGTTCATTGAATTATTCGCAAAATATTTTCTCACAAATAATATTGGCAAATCAATTGCAAGGGAAAAAAAAGGTTTGGTAATATGGGAGTTTTGCAAAAATGAATTCCCGCACGAACTAGACATTGTTGCCGTAAAATGGATGGAAAATGGATTGTCGTTCAATATTGGACCCGGGTTACTTTCCAAGGTATGGAAAATTGGGGATAAACTGACAAATCCATTGTACAACAATAATTCAAAAGAGAGTTCGTACAGGTATTTAGAATTCAAAGAGAGAAGGCACTGGTTTTTGTACAACCGAAAAAGTAATAGTTCTAAATCATTACTAAATTATATTGAAATATTTTAATCATTTGAACCCGATTTAGTTGCTTTTTATTATATTTGCAACTAAAATTCAAAACATGATTACTAAAGAGTTAATCTCGCCAAAAAGCATCGTCATAGTAGGTGGTTCACAAGACACCCACAAACCCGGGGGGAATGTCCTCAAAAACCTTATTGACTCCAATTACAAAGGCAAAATATATGTAGTAAACCCAAAGGCTGATCAAGTTCAAGGTATCAAATGCTTCAAAAGCGTTGCAGAGTTGCCTGCTGTGGACCTTGCAATCATCTCAATACCCGCAGCCATGTGTCCTTCAACTGCAGAGGTTCTTTGCAATCAAAAAGAGTGTAAAGCCCTGATTGTATTCTCTGCCGGTTTTCACGAAGATGGCCCGGAAGGAGCAATTTTGGAACGAGAACTTGTTGAAATTGCAAATAAAGCCGGAGCCTCACTTATTGGACCTAACTGTATTGGAGTATTGACTCCTTCACATTCGGGCCTTTTCACCACCCCAATACCCAAAATTGATCCAATGGGAATGGATATTATTTCTGGTTCCGGAGCTACGGTTGTATTCATTCTTGAGGCAGCCATGCAACTTGGATTGAAACTTTCGTCTGTTTTTTCTGTAGGAAACAGTGCACAACTTGGAGTTGAAGATATCCTTGAATACATGGACAACACATATGTGAACGGGAAGAGTTCAAAAGTAAAAATGCTCTATATAGAGAGCATATCCAATCCGGAAAAACTTTTGAAACATGCTTCTTCCTTGATTAGTAAGGGAGCAAATATCGTTGCTTTAAAGTCGGGCTACAGTGAAGCTGGCAGCAGGGCAGCTTCGTCACATACCGGAGCAATGGCAAGTCCCGACAAGGCTGTAGACGCCTTATTCAACAAAGCAGGCATAATCAGGTGCTATAGCCGGACAGAGATGGTGAACATTGCTGCTGTACTATCATACCCAAAACCCAAAGGAGATAAAGTTGCAATAATCACACATGCAGGAGGTCCGGCAGTAATGCTTACAGACGTACTCTCTGCCAACGGAATCAAAATTCCGGAAATCAAAGGACCCAAAGCACAGGAATTACTAAAAAAACTCTTTCCCGGCTCTTCGGTTTCCAATCCTTTGGATTTCCTGGCAACCGGAACTGCAGAACAATTGGGTGAAATAATTGATGCCTGTGAAAATGATTTTGATGTAGACTCTATGGTCGTGATTTTCGGGTCCCCTGGTTTGACAAATGTACATGATGTATATGAACTACTTTCAGAGAAAATCAGAACCTGCAAAAAACCAATTTACCCGGTACTTCCTTCCATAGAAAATGCTGGAGCAGAGATAAAAGAATTCCAACAACGTGGAGGTATAAGTTTCAGCGACGAAAGCTTGTTTGGCACTTCACTTGTAAAGGTCCTCAAAAACAACACTCAGGTTCAGGATGATGACCTTCCTCCTGTAGACCACAAACTGATCAGGTCAATAATAGACAAATCACAAAACGGATACTTGGCACCAGAAGATGTGCAAAAGCTCCTTGATGCAGCTGGTGTAAACAGAGCCAAAGAAGCAGTTGCATCTACAATCTCTCAAGTTTCAAAAATGGCAAAAGATATTGGCTACCCACTTGTGATGAAAGTTGTCGGACCAATACACAAGTCAGACGTAGGTGGTGTTGTATTGAATGTTACAGACGAAGAGACTCTTTCTCAAGAATTCAAACGTATGATAAAAATCCCGGGGACCACCTCCATCCTCTTGCAACCAATGCTCTCTGGAACACAGTTGTTCATAGGGGCAAAAAGAGAAGAGGGTTTCGGACACTTGATCATGTGTGGTCTGGGAGGAATATTTGTAGAAGCAATCCAAGATATCACCACTGCACTCAGCCCTGTTTCAAAAAAAGAGTCAGAAATAATGATAAAATCGCTTCGTGGATACAAACTCATAGAGGGGACTAGAGGCCAGGAAGGTGTCAATCAATTTTTCTTTTCTGAATCAATCAGGAGAATCTCTGCACTTTGCAAAGCAGCACCTGAAATTTTCGAAATGGATCTGAACCCACTGCTTGGTAACGAAAGACAAGTTGTAGCAGTGGATGCAAGAATCCGGATAGAAAAATAAAATGTTATTTACAATGAAAAAAAATGAAAATAGAGAACTCTCTGGGTTGAGTGAAACCACAAAAGCTTTTATTGTGATTATCATAATATTGATAATTGGCGTAATATTTAGGTGGAGTTACATATCAGAAGAGATTCTTAAAGGATTTGAGTTTTTTTCTAAATAAAAAGTTTAATATTCTTAATAATCCTTTCATTTTTGATAAATATATAATAAATTTGTAAAAAATTATAAACTTAACTTAATATAGTATGGCATTAAGAGGAGCTATTGTGGTAGATACAGAAAAATGCAAAGGTTGCAGTGTTTGCGTTGTTAATTGTCCTACCAATACCATTGCTTTGGCCAAAGAGGTCAACAGCAAAGGTTACAATTATGCCTATATGGCAAATCCTGAAAGCTGCACAGGTTGTACAAATTGTGCAACCGTTTGTCCTGACACCTGCATAACAGTATACAGGGTAAAAGTATAATGGTAAAACAAAAAATTAATATGGCGGAATACATTTTAATGAAAGGAAACGAGGCTATCGCTATTTCTGCAATCAGGAATGGTTGTGATGGCTATTTCGGTTATCCTATTACCCCGCAATCAGAGGTCATGGAAACCTTGATGGCGGAAGAGCCTTGGGATAGCACTGGTATGGTGGTGCTACAGGCAGAAAGCGAAACATCTTCAATCAACATGTTGTATGGAGGAGCATCATGTGGCAAACGAGTAATGACATCATCCAGTAGCCCAGGAATCAGCCTGATGGCAGAAGGGCTTAGCTACCTGGCAGGAGCAGAATTGCCATGCCTTGTTGTAAATGTTGTCAGGGGAGGTCCAGGTCTGGGCACTATACAACCTGGTCAGGGAGATTATTTCCAAGCATGTAAAGGCGGGGGTCATGGTGACTACAAAATGATAGTTCTGGCACCAAACTCAGCCCAGGAGATGTATGATTTTGTTGACCTAGGTTTTGAACTTGCATTCAAATACAGGAACCCGGCACTTATTTTAAGTGACGGAGTCATTGGCCAAATGATGGAAAAAGTAGAACTCAGGCCTATGAAACCAAGGTGGACAGAAGAAGAGATAATAAAGATGTCTCCTTGGGCAACTACCGGAAAAACTCCAGACAGGAAACAAAACGTCTTGACTTCACTTGCATTGGATGCTGCCGTACATGAAGCACTGAACCACAGGCTTATAGAAAAATACAAGCAAATGGAAGAAGAGGATGTCCGTTTTGAAAATTACCTTTGCGAAGATGCCGATCATATGATTGTAGCATATGGATCAATGGCCAGGGTATGTGAAAACACCGTTGATTTGGCCAGGAAAGAGGGTATTAAATTGGGATTGTTGAGACCAATCACACTTTTCCCTTATCCTACAAAAGAAATCCAAAGACTCGTACCTCAACTAAAAACCATTATGTCGGTAGAACTAAGCGCTGGCCAAATGGTAGAGGATATCCGTCTTGCTGTTAATGGCAAAATACCTGTTAACTTCTACGGTAGGTTGGGTGGTATAGTTCCATCACCGGAAGAGGTTCTGGAAGCCTTTAAAAAAGAGATCAACAAATAAAGAAAACTAATATGGATATCAAAGATATAATAAAACCCGAAAACAAGGTTTACTCTAAAAGCCCTGTTTTACTGGACAATGTAATGCACTATTGTCCTGGCTGTTCTCACGGAACTGTCCACAAATTGATAGCCGAAGTTATTGAAGAGATGGGTATACAGGAAAAGACTATAGGTATTTCTCCTGTTGGTTGCTCAGTTTTCGCATACAACTATGTGGATATTGACTGGCAACAAGCTGCACACGGCAGGGCTCCAGCTTTGGCAACAGCTACAAAGAGGCTTTTCCCAGATAAATATGTCTTTACATACCAAGGAGACGGAGACCTTGCATCAATCGGTACTGCAGAGATTATGCACGCTTGCAACAGAGGTGAGAACATTGTTGTGATCTTTATCAATAATGCAATCTACGGTATGACAGGCGGCCAAATGGCACCTACAACCCTGATGGGTATGAAAACTGCGACTTCTCCCAACGGAAGACGTGAAGACATTCATGGTAAACCACTTAAAATAACAGAACTGATAGCCCAATTAGAAGGCACATGCTACGTGACCAGACAATCGGTACAAAGTGTAGCATCTGCTCGAAAAACCAAAAGGGCAATCAGGAAAGCTTTTGAAAACTCTGCCTTGAAAAAAGGAACATCTTTCGTAGAGGTAGTAAGCTCATGTAATTCCGGATGGAAACTCTCTCCGGTAAAAGCAAATGAGTGGATGGTAGAGAACATGTTCCCGAATTATCCTTTGGGAGATCTTAAAGACATATAAAATTTGTAATAATATGAAAGAAGAGATAATCATAGCAGGATTCGGAGGACAAGGCGTTTTGTCCATGGGTAAAATTTTGGCTTACTCAGGTATCATGCAAGGACAAGAGGTTACATGGATGCCTTCATATGGCCCGGAAATGAGAGGTGGCACAGCTAACGTAACAGTCATACTCAGCGACAAAAAAATCAGCTCTCCAATCCTTTCCAATTTTGACACAGCAATTATCCTCAATCAACAATCAATGGATAAGTTTGAAGAGCAAGTAAAACCAGGAGGTTTATTGATTTATGATCCTAATGGTATAACCAGACATCCTCAAAGAAAGGATATTACAGTTTGCTCAATAGACGCCGTGGATATTTCTGCAGAATTAGGCAACTCAAAAGCCTACAACATGGTAGTCCTTGGGGCTTACCTTAGCAAGAAAAAAGTAGTCGAACACGAAAATGTCATCAAAGGATTGAAAAAATCGTTACCCGAAAGACACCACAACCTGATACCTATGAACGAAGAGGCAATTCAGGTTGGTATGAACAAAATAGTAGTGTTGAACACTATTTAATTCCAAAGCAAACCAAGTAATGCTTCCACTTGTTATAAAGTGGGAGCATTTTTTATTTAGAAAAATTTAAAATTTGTTATCTTTGCGTAACCAGATAAATTATCCTGCTTAATTGCATACATATATGGAAAAAGACTATCATTCGGTTATAGAGGGTTTAAAAGCAAAAATTGAATTGATTATATCTAAATATGAGCAAGTTATAGCTGCAAACAACACTCTGGAAAATGAATTGTCCGTTTGCAGGGAGCAATTGGAAAACAGTACTAACAAATTAAAAGAACAAGAAGAAAAATTAAATAAATTACAGCTGGCTGAAGCATTCAAAAATTCATCCACAGACGTAAAAGAGGCAAAACAGAAAATTGGTAAAATCATTAAGGAAATCGACAAGTGTATAGCACTATTAAACGATTAGAAGATGGAACAACAATCTATACAAATCAATATCGCAGATCGTGCCTATCCTCTAAGGATACCTGCAGCAGACGAAGAAAAAATTCGTGCAGCAGCCAAAATTATCAATGAAAAGGTTGGTTTATACCGTACCAAGTATTCTGGCCGTGATACACAGGATGCGCTTTCCATGGCTCTTTTACAATTTGTCATTAGACTGATTGAAGCAGAACAAAGGGAAGAGACTACAAAAATCATCCAGGACCTCACTAATCTGGATAATCTCCTGAATGACTACATAAAGTTGAACTTTGACTGATTCAGCATAACAATACTTAGCCGTTGGTTTAGCTCTTTGCCAAAATCAACACTATTAAAATACCGAGTAAACTCGATGGTCAAAAACAGGCCTTGGTAACCCTACGGGGGATTCTGTTTGCAGGACGATGGAAGTTTGCGACCGCTATCGGAGCTCAAATCTTATTATATAAGGTTTTTGACAGACAGCTTAACCAACGGCTTTTTTTAAGGGACAACACTATATATACATATGCACTCAAAATGGAAATAATATTAACTATTCTGCTGCCCGCACTGGCAGGCTTTGGTATTGCCTACTATGTGGGAAAAAATATCGTACTAAAAAAACAACGTGAAGAGATAATCCGATGTGCCCAACAAGACGGGGAAAACATCAAAAAAGAGAAGATTTTCCAAGCAAAAGAGAAATTCCTCCAATTAAAATCGGAACATGAACAACAAATACTGGAAAGGTCAAACCACGTAATACAACAGGAGAACAAACTAAAACAGAGAGAACTCCATATCAACCAACAAAACTCCGAACTCCAAAAGAAACAAAAGGAGATTGATTCAATAAAAGAGTCCTTGAAACACCAGCAAGAACTTCTTGACAGAAAAAGAGAAGAATACGAAAAACTCAGGCTTGAAGCAATCCAAAAGATTGAAAACATTGCTGGAATGTCTGCACAGGATGCGAAAAACCAGTTGGTTGAAACAATGAAATCGGAAGCCAAAAGCGAAGCGATGTCCTACATAAGTGAAGTTATGGACGAGGCAAGGCTTACTGCCAGCAAAGAGGCAAAAAGAGTAATCATAAATTCAATACAGCGTATTGCGCCAGAAACAGCTATTGAAAATGCTGTAACGGTATTCAACATAGAGAGTGATGAAATCAAGGGACGTATCATTGGACGAGAAGGCCGTAACATACGTGCACTGGAAGCAGCTACCGGTGTGGAAATTGTAGTTGATGATACTCCGGAAGCAATTTTACTCTCTGCATTTGATCCTGTCAGAAGGGAAGTGGCAAGGTTGGCGTTGCACCAATTGGTTACAGATGGAAGGATACACCCGGCCAGGATTGAAGAGGTAGTCGCTAAAGTCCAAAAACAACTGGATGATGAAATCCTCGAAACCGGAAAAAGGACTTGCATAGATTTGGGAGTACACGGATTGCATGTGGAGCTTGTCAAGTTAATAGGGAGGATGAAATACCGTTCTTCATATGGCCAAAACCTTCTCCAACACTCAAGGGAAGTAGCCAACATAGCTGCTACCATGGCTTCTGAATTGGGCTTGAATCCAAAAATAGCCAAAAGAGCCGGATTGTTGCATGATATAGGTAAAGTATCGGACGAAGATCCTGAATTACCACACGCAATATTAGGGATGAAGCTTGCAGAAAAATACAAAGAAAAACCTGACATTTGTAATGCAATAGGTGCTCACCACGAAGAAACAGAAATGACATCAATTATATCTCCACTTGTTCTGGTTAGTGATGCTATTTCTGGCTCCAGGCCTGGAGCCAGACGTGAAGTCATAGAATCATATATCAAACGTCTCAGGGAGATGGAAGACTTGGCACTAACATATCCAGGTGTTACAAAGTCCTATGCAATTCAGGCTGGTCGTGAACTGCGTGTCATTGTAGGTAGTGAAAACGTATCCGATAAAGAATCCGAACAACTTTCCCTTGATATTGCAAAGAAAATCCAGGACGAACTCGTTTATCCTGGTCAAGTAAAAATCACAGTTATCAGGGAGACCCGTTCTGTAAGTTTTGCAAAATAAAATTGTATGACACATAATAAAAACCGACATGGTTCACCAATTCCATGCCGGTTTTTATTATAACAATTAAGATGATTAATTGAACAACACCTTGTAATCGTTTTCTTTAAGTTTATTTACAAGATCCTCCGGAACAAATTTCCAGTTGTCCAATTTCTTTGCCTCCAAACTACCTTCCTTGGTAAGCTTTTCATACATTAAACTTCTAATATCTTCATGTTTTGCCAAAAACCTTTCTTCTACTTCATGTTTATCAATACCCGCTCCCATTTGAAGCATATCTCCCCCACCACTAGCCCTGTAAGAAGACAAAGCCACACTATATCTTTTATTAAAATCAAATGCAGAGCCATCTGCCATAGATAAAATTGTTACCCTTTTGCCGTAACCTTTTGTTATATCCACTTCGTACACCAGACCTGCAGCTGCATCAAAATTGAAGTATATATTATTGAACCTTCCTCGTTCTCCAGTACCATCTGTTTTGATTTGCAACATATGTCCGGTTGGAGATGGATATTTGTTAACCCATTTAGAATAGGAATACTCTAAATAATTTTTTATCTCATTGCCAGACATAGATATCACATATAATTGGTTTTCATATGGATAAATATCCAATAAATCCTGGTACTTCAACTCCCCTGCTTTTTTACTGATTGCAAAAGAGAGTGGAGCGGCAAAGGAGACATCTGCACCGGATACTTCCAATTGCA
>JAQWAL010000090.1 GCA_028707695.1 Bacteroidales bacterium
GTTCTTGGTATAGAATTTATGATATTATTGAACTGTTTTACAATAAAATAGAAATCAGCCAACGTGCTCAATTTGAACAAGAAATCAACGATTATTTCATTGAAAAAGGCATTGGATGGAAAATGATTTGTGGTAAAATAGAGACCAGAGGGGATGAAGCCTTTGAAGCAGACTTAGTAGAAGCAGAAACAGTTCTATCAGAAAGGAATTTGTCAACATCAAAAACAGAAATGAAAGAAGCTATTGCTGATTTGTCAAGAAGACCAAATCCAGAAATAACAGGAGCACTACAACACTCTTTGGCAGCTTTAGAGTGTGTATGTAGAGAAATAACTAGTGATCGTGGAATGACACTTGGAAAATTAATAAGCAAACATCCAGATATAATACCATCTCCATTAAATATTGTGATCAATAAAATCTGGGGATTTTCTTCAGAACAAGGACGACATTTGCAGGAAGGAAGAGTGCCTGAATATGAAGAAGCAGAATTGGTAGTACATCTTTCAGCTGCAGTATGTTCCTATTTATGCAAAAAACATATTAAGTTAGATGATACTTGGTTCCCGGAAAAATAGTTCTTTAGCTGCAAATTTTCTTTCTGTCTTTTCTTTTATAAGCTTTTGTAGTGGTTAATGTTTCCTCAGATTAGTGCAAGGTGCAAGTATATATCTATATATAGCTTGCACCTTGCACTAATCATAAAGTACTGAAATAAAAAGTTTTGGAATTTCTAAAAAGAAGAGTAATTTTGACCGAATCGAAAAAACTACTTACCGAAATAATTCTTCCTGTAAACAAAGAAGGCTGCACATGCAAGTAGTGCAACTGATATTCCCACAGTAGAGGAGAGCTCATTGGAAAGCGAAAAACCCTCAGGGGCAAAAAGCAGGTAAGTTACAATAACGGCAGTCATAAATACTGCAGGAATCAAAGTCACCCAGTAGAATTTCCGTTCCTGGGCAAGGTAGACTGTAATGGTCCACAAAACCACCATTGCCAAAGTCTGGTTGGCCCATGCAAAATAACGCCAGATGATGCTGAAATCTATTTGTGTCAGCAAAAAGCCAATAATAAACAGCGGAATACTTACAAACAAACGGTTTTTAATGGGACCCTGTTTGAATTTCATGAAATCGGCTACAATCAAACGGGCACTACGGAATGCTGTATCACCCGAAGTAATCGGAGCAGCAACAACACCCAGCAAGGCAAGAAATCCTCCAAAAGTTCCAAGCAGGGAGTTGGAAATCTCGTTTACAATTACTGCAGCGTTACCACCATTCGCAGTCATTACTTCGTTGAGTTCCCGGATTCCTCCGAAGAAACTCATACTGATTGCAGCCCAAATCAAGGCTACCACACCCTCCGAAATCATTGCTCCGTAAAAGACTCTTCTCCCGTGCTTTTCATTAGTAATACAGCGAGCCATTAATGGCGACTGGGTTGCGTGAAAGCCCGAAATAGCTCCACATGCAATTGTAATGAACAACATAGGAAATATGGGAAAGTCACCGGAATTGACATGGTAGTTTTTCAAATTGGAAAAGCTCAACTCCGGAATATGATATCCCTTTACAAAAAGGGCTGTAATTAGCCCGACAGCCATAAATATCAAGGCAAATCCAAAAACTGGATATATCCTGCCGATTACTTTGTCAATGGGCAATATGGTTGCCAGCAGGTAATATGCAAATACTACCCAAACCCAAAAAGTTATGGTGGCAAAATCAGGTGTAAGGCCTGCAAGGATCTTTGCAGGTCCCATTATAAATACGGCACCTACTATTATCATCAACAATACTGTAAAGCCACGCATGAATTGTTTGGTTCCCACCCCCATATATATGCCCACAATTTCTGTTATGCTCAACCCTTTATGCTTGATGGAGAGCATCCCTGAAAAATAATCATGTACAGCACCGGCAAAAACGGAACCCACAACTATCCAAATAAAGGCAACCGGCCCCCACATGGCACCTGCAACTGCGCCAAAAATAGGCCCAAGCCCGGCAATGTTCAAAAATTGGATAAGGAAGATGCGCCACCACGGCAATGGCATGTAGTCCACACCATCTGTCATGGTGTAAGCAGGTGTTTTCCTGTTGGGATCAATACCAATAATACGTTCAATAAGTTTGGAATAGAAAAAATAGCCCAGTAGCAATACCAGGATGGAGGCAAAGAATGTTATCATATGTGTAAGTTTGTTTAGAGAACAAAGATAACTTGAATCACATTACAATCACTCCATTTTCAAATGTCTTATGAAAAATTTTTAATGGAAAATCAAGAATCAATCCCTGCCTTACGTGCCTGGGAGTGCTGCAAATGGCGGGCTATCTTGTATAGCCGGCCATCTTTAATAAAACGGGTTCCCGTCTGTTTGAACCAAAATGGGACGCCACTTCTGAGGCATTCGTCACGCAATAGCAACACCCAGCTGTAATCACATGCACGGGCTTCAGTGCCCGACTCACCTCCGACAACCACCTGCTCTGCCCATTTGCCAATTTCGTAATAAGCCAGATCAACTGGTCCAAGCAATGGCTCGCAAATAATCCTTTTGTGTTTGATTGGTGCCTTCATGTAAACAGGCAGCCTTATGTTGGCACACTCCTGGTTTTCCACAGTACAACAAATAGTGACATTTTCATATCCCTCTCCCCAGTCAGAGGGCAAACATTGGTCAAATCTCTCTATCCTTTTGGTGATTATAAGAAAATCCAAATCACTCCTTTCACTTATAATCCCCCATGCCTCCCCTCTCCATGGGTCGGCATCTTCAACAAAAAAATCGGAGGTAAAGCAGGTGTACACCATGGATCCCGACGGAATTTTGTAATCTCCGCCCCTTTTTTTGCGCACAGGCAAGTCAAAGTTCTTTGTTTTATGCACCAAAGTACTGTCTATCCCTCTTTTGGAATCACCTCTGTAAACATAGCAATGCCTGCAACCTTCACTGAATTTGTGGCAACCATGCCACAAATTCCATATAAATGATTTCTGTTCCTGCTCTTCCATAGTCACAAATATAATCCATTGAAAACTTTTCAAAAAAATTGA
>JAQWAL010000091.1 GCA_028707695.1 Bacteroidales bacterium
TCCCAAAGCAAATCGCCCGAAAACCAAAGCGGAAGCATACCCAGCGAGGTAGTGAGGGTGGTGAGCAACACCGGGCGGAACCTGTTGTGGGCAGCCCTTACAATCACATCGTTCAAATGGGCATCGCCATCGTTTGCAATCTCAATATCTATTCTGTCTATCAATATAATAGCATTGTTAACCACAATCCCGGCAAGGGCAATTACCCCCAGCACCCCAAAGAAACTCACAAAAGAGCCTCCTATAAACCAACCCACAACAACGCCAATGATTCCAAGCGGAATGGAAATAACAATGATAGTCATCTTACGTATGGAGTTGAACTGCAAAACCAACAACAAAACAATCAAAAAGAGAGCAAGAGGCAAATTGACAAATATTGCCCCAAGGTTTTCGGCAGTATCCTCATCTTCTCCCCCGAACTGGTAACTGTAACCATTGCCCCACTCAACCGACTGCTCCTCTATCCACGGCTCTGTCTGCTCAAAAATATCGGCAGCATTGTAACCCGGTTTCAGGTAGGCACCAACCGTGATTGTACGCTCCAACTCCCTGCGGATGATCTTAGGATATTGCCACACGGTCTTTACCTGCGCTATCTCCTGCAATCCAACAGCCCTTTGGGCACGGGCAGAGTAAATTGTATATCCCTCCAGTTTGCGCACATCGCTGCCAATTCCCTGCTCATCGCTGCCAACACTCTGCACACCCCTCAAATATACGGGAACCCTTTTGTCACTATCCCTGAATTCATCTACCGGAACCCCGGACATGCCGGCATTCAATGCCATGGAGGCCTCAAGGCTTGTAAGCCCCGCACGGGCAGCTTTATGAGCGTCAATGTCCACAAATAGCTTTTTGGTCATCGGCCCCCAATCGTCAGTAATGTTGACAGCCCCTTGTACCTCCCTCAATTTCATTTTTATTTGGTTGGCAATAGAGCGCAATTTTTCTGGATTGTCGCCGGAAACCCTAATCTCTACAGGAGTTCCCGAAGCACCGGCACCAGTGAGCCGGTTCACACGAATATCGGCATCGGGAATATTCCCCTCACAAAAAGCACTCACCTTTCCAATTATAAGGTCGTTGTCCTTGTCTCCGGTGGTATTGAGCAACATATGGGCATAACCAGCCTTTGCCTCATTCTTGAAATAACCCAAATCGTAAGGCTCGGGCCCCTCCCCCACAAAGGCAGAGTAATCCAGTACCCCTGCCATTTTTGACCCTTGTTTTACAAGCAAAGTACTGTCTATGAAAGCTCCAATCATATCCACAGCCTGCACAGAATTCTCTATCTGCATACCCGATGGGAAATTTATATCTACAGTAACCAGGTTACGGTCACTGTCGGGCACCAGTTTGAAAGGTATGAAACGTATGGAAACGACAGCCAGCACAAAAAGCACGGCAATAACCGAAAGCAATTTGAAAGGCCTCTCCAATAAAAACAACAACAACTTGTTGTACCACAAATTGAACCTTTTTATATAATTGTCCAGAGCCAAAGACCATTTACTCTTCTTTCCCTCACCGGTTTTGGCAACATATACTGCAAGCATGGGAATCAAAGTGAATGAGAGCACCCAGGAGCCAAGCAAAGTAGCACTTACTACCCAAAACAACTGAGAAGAGATCTCACCCATAGGGGTAGCAGCCAAAGCAAAAGGCAAAAAAGCAGCAGAGGTGGTCAAAGAAGAGATAAGCAGAGGAACCAGCAGCTCCCTCCCAGAGGTCACGGCAGCATCAAAAGCCCCCATCCCCTCCTTGATTTTGACCAGAATGGACTCCGACACCACTATCCCGTTATCTACAAGCAACCCCAAAGAGATGATGAGGGCGGCCAAAGAGACCTTGTTAAACCCCAACCCCAGCAATCCAAGGAAAAAGAATGAGGTGAGGATAACCACAGGCACCAGGGTAGCCACCAAAGAGCCGGTCCTGACCCCCAGGAACAGAAGCATCACCCCAAGCACAATGACAATACTCTGCACAAGGTTCACCAAAAAATCTCCAATTTGCCCATTTACAACATGGTCTTGCGAGGCAGACCTCACCACCTCTATGCCCAAAGGCAAGTTTTTATTCAGCTGCTCGGTTACCCTGTCGGCATCCTGCCCCATCCTCACAATATTGGCACCATCCCTCAAAGACAAAAAGAGGGCGATGGCCGGTTTGCCATTTATCTTCACCAACTTTTCCCGTGGAGAAACATACTCCCTGCTAATACTCTCTGCAATATCCCCCAAATAGAGGAGGGAGCCACCCTGCACAGGCAACAACACTTTTTCCAGCTCTTCCAAAGAGCCAAAACTACCCGACCCCTCCACTGCAATCCTCTCCTTTCCTGCACTAACCTCACCGGCAGGCACAAGCACATTTGTAGCCGAGATTACATTTTTGATAGTATTCAAATCCAAACCATGCAAAGCCAGCACCTTGTCGTCGAAATTTATGTAAATCCGCTCCTGCTGCACGCCACCCATCTTTACCTTTGCAACATCGGGCAGCAAAAGCAACTCATCCCTCACCTGTTTGGCATAATCTTCCAGAACATCGTAACCCACCCCGTCGGAAGTGACCCCCAGGATGATCCCATAGACATCGCCAATGCCATCGTCCTTTACTACCGGCCCCACAATACTTGGCGGCAGCGTCATAGCCGCATCTTCTACCTTGTTTCGCAACTGCATCCACACCCCGTCCAGCTCCTTTTTGCCAACATCGGTAGACAATTCCACCGTAATTACAGACAATCCCTCACGTGACTCCCCCATAATGCTTTTCACCTGGGCCAGCTCCCTTATGACCTCTTCCAAAGGGTCGGTAACCAAAGATTCCACCTCCAAAGGAGAGGCCCCCGGCATCCTGGTGACCACAGAAGCAAAACGAACGGTATACGGTGGCATGCTATCCCTCTCCATCACAAAATAGTTGGATACTCCCAGGATGGCCACAAGCAAAACAGCAATCAAAGTGATCCTGCTGTTGTTCAAAGTTAATTTGGTAAGATTCATCTTAGTACGGTTTAATTTTCTTCTATCAAACGGACACGTTT
>JAQWAL010000011.1:0-45149 GCA_028707695.1 Bacteroidales bacterium
TTTTTTTTATCTTTAGGTACTATTATTAAAAATGATATGCCATGGATAAGGAAAAATACAGAAAAGAGGCCAAAGATAGTATCGATAAACTATTTGCTCAAATAGAAGAACTTGAATCAAAAAAGGATAGGGTCAAAGATGAAGCCAGGAAAGAAATTGAGGAAATCCTTGATAATTTGAAAGTCAAAAAGGCACAATTAGAGACTAAATATGAAGAGTTGGTTGACTCTTCGGAGGACAAATGGGAAGAAGCAAAAGAGGCTTTCTCTTCTGCAGCAGATTCTTTCAAAGAGGGATTTGGGAAAATAGCATCCCTGTTCAAGTAATCAAGAGATGTTATATCTCCGGTTCCATGATTGTTAACATTATAAAATTTGAATAATTATGAAAACTCAAGGACAAGGAGGAAAAAACAATGTCATGATGGCTTCCGTGGTGACATTGGGTGTTTTATTGCTTACATCTTTGATTGTTATGTTTTTATACATTAACAAATCAGGTAAACTAAACAAGAGTAACGAAGAACTTGAAAACAGGCTGGCTATTATAGAAGATAATTTGTCAAAAAGTGATGCCCAAAACAAAGTTAACGTTGCCAAGTTGGATTCTATGGATTTACTCGTTTCCCAAATGGAAACGGATCATGAACAGCAGATTGCCATCAAGGATCGCAGGATAGCAAATTTGGAAGTATCCGGTAATAAAAAAGAGAAGGAACTTCAAAAGGAGATAGATCGCCTGATTGATTCAGAAGTCAATCTGGAAAAATTGCAAAACAGGTATGACCGGCTTTTGGCTGAAGCTCTGCGAAAGAGAGATCAGATAAAGGTTCTGGAAAACGATTTGAAGGTGTTGAGGGATAGTGTTGACCAATCAAGGAAACTGTTTGCCTACAATATTTCTCCTTTGACAAAATGGGACAGGTGGTTGTGTGCAGATAGGTACAACGTGGATGTAGCCCGACGTGTAAACGAAATTCATGTGAAATTCGAAATTGCAGGATCTCCTTTTGTAAATCATGGTAAAAGGAATGTCTATTTGAATTTGCTGGATCCTCAAGGCAATTTGCTATATCCCCAAGGTGGTGATTTCCAATATACAGTAATGCAGGAAATTGATTACTCAGGATCATACATCCCGGTAGAATTTATCATAAGCAACCCCGAAAAACTCCTGCCCGGCACTTATACTTTCCAAGTTTATATAGGCAATGAGCTTGTCAGGGAGACATATGTAGATTTCAACTAATCATAGTTCCAGGCACCAATTGTTTTTGTCGTAAACCACACCTGTTTGTATGCCTGTAAGTGTGTCGTGTAGTTTTTTGTTTGTACTGTTTCCTTCTGATTTTGAACTATAAACGGTACCAGTCAGTGGATCGTGGATTTCCGATATATTCAGGACCACAATGGCTGTACCACATGCTGCCATTTGGTCAAAAGTGGCTAGTTCTTCTGTCAGTACTGCTCTTTTTTGCACTGTCATACCCATATCTTTCGCAATGGTCATCAGGGAATTATTTGTAATGGATGGTAATATGTTTGGAGAGTCAGGTGTAATGTAGTTGTTCCCTTTTATACCAAAAAAATTGGAAGAGGAAAATTCATCTATATGGTTCCTTGTTTGGGAATCCAAGTACAACAGAGCTGCATATCCTTGTTGTTTGGCTTTTTGCCCAGCAACTATGGATGGTGAGTAATTTCCTCCTATTTTGTACGCACCAGATCCCATCGGGGCAGTTCTGTCATGATCCCTGGCAATAAGGGCTTTATTGAAACTACTTTTTTTATCTCCTGCAAAAGAAGAGACTGGGATTGCAGCAACAATAAACAAAACATCATTGGATGATACAAGGTCTATTTGTCCACCAATACCAATCAAAAGTGGACGTAGATACAACGTTGCCCCACTTTCATATGGAGGTAAGTATCCTATGTTTTCCTGAACAGCCATTTTGCACGCCTCAATGAACATTGATTCAGGAGGGGATGGTATTCCCAGAAATTCTGCAGAACGCCTTAGTCTGGAAGCATTTTCGATGGGTCGGAACAGTCTTATTTTATCGTCATATCCACGGTATGCCTTTAGTCCTTCAAAGGCTTGCAAACCATAGTTCAATGATGCAGAAAGGGCATTTATTGTAATTTTGTCGTCATTTATCACTTGTAAATGACTCCATTCCCCATCTGAGTAGTTTGCAACAATTATTGCGTTTGTTTTTGTGTATTTGAATTTTAATTCGTTCCAATTCATTTTTTGTGAGATTTAAATCAAGTAACCAAAAAGGTCCTTTTTATCGTTTATGTATTCGAATATTATTTTATTGTTATTTAATTTATCCAACAACATTGACAAGTCGTTTTTACAAGAGAGTTCAATACCTATCAAGGCAGGCCCTTGTTCCCGGTTTGTCTTTTTTGAGTAGGAAAAGTGGGTAATGTCATCGTTAGGGCCAAGGACATTGTTTACAAAATTTAGCAATGCTCCTGCCCTTTGAGGGAATCGCACTATGAAATAGTGTTTTAGTCCCTCGTACATCAATGAACGTTCCCTTATTTCCTCTGTCCTGGAAATATCATTGTTACTGCCACTGATGATACATACTACATTTTTGCCGTGGATTTCTTCTTTGATAAATTCAAGGGCTGCTACAGACAAAGCTCCAGCTGGTTCTGCCACTATGGCATTTCTGTTGTACAATTCCAGAATTGCAGAACATACCGATCCTTCTGGTGTAGGGATAATTTTGTCAATCACATTTTTACAGATTTCAAATGTGATCACACCTGGCCTTTTGACTGCTGCGCCATCTACAAAAGTATCTATTGAATTAAGTTCTGTAATTTTTTTGTTTTCAATAGATTGTTTCATTGAAAGAGCACCTGAAGGCTCTGCTCCTATTATCTTTGTCTGTGGAGATTTTTGTTTGAAGTACCAACCAACTCCTGATGCAAGTCCGCCACCACCCACCGGAGTGACAAGATAGTCCAGCTCTTCTTTGAAGTCCTTGAGAATTTCAATGCCTATTGTAGCTTGACCCTCAATAACAGATATGTCGTCAAACGGATGTATGAAACTGCCGTTTGTGGAGTCGCAAAATTTCCTGGCTTCCCGGAATGAGTCATCAAATGTATCTCCCGTAAGGATAACTTTGATGTTTGACTTTCCAAACATCTTGACCTGGAGCACTTTTTGTTTTGGAGTGGTTGTAGGCATGAATATTGTGCCTTTGATATCAAGCACATTACATGAATATGCCACTCCTTGTGCATGGTTACCGGCACTTGCACAGACAACTCCTTTTATCCTTTCTTTAGCAGATAAGGAGCTTATCTTATTGAAAGCTCCTCTTATTTTATAAGACCTGACGCTTTGCAAATCTTCCCTTTTAAGGTAAATGGATGCTCCATATTGTTCAGATAAACTCTGATTATATAACAAAGGAGAATTCACGACAACCCCCTCAAGTAAATTCATTGCCTTTTCTATCCTTTCCAATTTTGGAAAACAGTTAATTTCACTCATCATCTATGGTCTTAAATTTCTCACAACCTCTCCTGTTTTCCATAATTCACTAGATCGTAAATCATTAAGTTCCTCTTCAAGTTTAATGCGATAATCACTTCTACCATTGGAATCTATGGATTTTTGTGCTTCGTTTCCGTTTGCTACTTCGGAATATAGTTCGTTAAAAACAGGGAGTAATGCTTCTTTAAACTTAATCCACCAATCAAGGGCTCCTCTTTGTGCAGTTGTAGAACAATTCGCATACATCCAATCCATTCCATTTTCTGCAACCAAAGGCATGAGGCTTTGGGTCAACTCCTCTACTGTCTCGTTGAAGGCCTCCGAGGGAGAGTGACCGTTCTCTCTTAGAACTTGGTATTGTGCAGCAAAAAGCCCTTGCAAAGCCCCCATCAAAGATCCACGTTCTCCAGTTAGGTCAGAGTACACTTCTTTCTTGAAAGTGGTTTCAAATAGATAACCAGAACCTATGCCAACACCAAGTGAAACAACTCTTTCATATGCTTTACCTGTAGCATCACTATATATCGCATAACTTGAGTTCAATCCTTTGTCTTGGAGAAACAACCTTCTTAAGGAAGTTCCGGAACCTTTTGGTGCTACAAGGATAACATCAATATCATCGGGAGGGACAATACCCGTCTTGTGTTTGTATGTAATGCCAAAACCATGTGAAAAGCAAAGTGCTTTTCCTTTGTGCAAGTGTCTTTTAATTGTTGGCCATACTTCAATCTGCCCGGCATCTGACAAAAGATAAAGTATTATTGAAGCTTGTTTGCAGGCTTCTTCTATACCAAACAGGTTTTCATTTGGTAACCATCCATCCTGCACTGCCCTATCCCAGCTATTAGAGTTGGCTCTTTGCCCAATGATAACATTAAAACCGTTATCTTTAAGGTTTAATGCCTGACCTGGACCTTGTATTCCATAACCAATGACAGCTATGGTCTCTTCTTTCAAATAGTCCAGTGCATTACTTAGGGGAAATTCTTCCCGGGTAACAACATTCTCCAATGTTCCTCCAAAATTGATTTTTGCCATAATTATAAATTTTTTAAATTGGGTTTATGATACTTTTCTTAAGAGTGATTCTACTGGCTCCCTTTGCAATACTACATTTCCAGACCTGGCATAGGATATAAGGAGGTTTTTCCGTTCAAGACTCTGCTTGAGTGCATCCAGTTCTGCTTTGCTGCCAGATTTTTCCGCTATAATATATTCATTGGAAATTTCTATTATTTTTCCATTCAGCCGATTAAGGAAATGATTAAAAAAAAGTGAATCTTTAATGAAATCGGGTGATATTTTATACAATGCCATCTCTTTGTAAATTAGCTCATCTTGTAAAAAGTAATTTACATTTAGAATGTCAATATTGTTATTCAGTTGATTAACAATTCTTTCTACGGTCTCTTCTGAAATTATGGCAGATATGACTACTGTGCTAATCCCTTTTATGTAGGATTCTGATACATTAAGACTTTCAATGTTAATGTGACGTTTTAGATAAGCAGATGTAATTCTGTTTAAAACAGATATTTGATTGTTTACAAACGCCAATACTATGAATTCTTTATTTTCCATAATTATAGTTTATTGTGTTATTAATTCATCCAAAGATTTTCCGGCAGGAACCATAGGGAATATGTTCTCTTCTTTTGTTACATCAATCTCAAGTAAAATCGGACCCTTATGGCTTATCATTTCTTTTATTTTGCTTTCCAAATCATTAAAATTCATTATTTTATACGATAGAATCCCATATGCTTGAGCTATTTTTGAAAAATCGGGATTATCCATTTCGGTAAATGAGTATCTTTTTTCAAAGAACAACTCTTGCCATTGCCTGACCATACCAAGAAATGAGTTGTTAAGAACGACAATTTTTACAGGCAGGTTGTATTTCATGATTGTACCTAATTCGTGTATAGACATTTGAAAGCCCCCATCTCCAGTAAAGATTATAACATCTTTCTCTTTTTTGCCACATATTGCACCAATTGCTGCAGGTAAGCCAAATCCCATGGTGCCCAAACCACCTGAAGTAATGAAATTCCTTGGATTGCTGAATTTTGAGAATCTTGCTGCAAACATTTGATTCTGACCTACATCAGTTACAATTATGCTATCATTGCAACACCATTCTGCTACAGACTCAACCACTTTTGCCATACTTATGGATCCGCTTTTTTTTTCTTTCAAGTACATACTTTCTATCATATTACGGTCCTCTATTTTGACCTGGTTCATGTATCTTATCCATTCTTCCCTTTTCCTGTATTTGATTCCAGGCATAATTAATTTGATAGTTTGCAATGCATCCCCATGTAGTTTAAGGTCGCATTTGACACATTTGTCAAACTCTGCCTTATCAATATCTATATGGATTATCTTGGCATTAGGAGCAAATCCAGGGATTTCACCTGTAAACCTGTCGCTAAACCTCATACCAATAGCTATCAAAAGATCAGATTTTTGGATCATATGGTTAGCAGTGAGAGAACCATGCATTCCTGCAAATCCTCCGTGTAGGATGTAATTGGTGGGGACAGAAGAAATGCCCAAAAGTGTTGTTATAATGGGTATGTTCCCTTTTTGTGACAATTCCATACATTTGTCTGATGCACCAGAAATCAATACACCTTGGCCAGATATTATCAAAGGCATTAATGAGTTGTTTATCATATTCACTGCCTCTGAAATAGATACGCTAGGAATCTCTGGGAGCATTTTGCCTTTTATTTGTTGAGGCTTGTAGGGTGTGTATGAAAATCTTGTGAGTTCGGTTTGCGCATTTTTTGTAAAGCTTATCAAAACAGGGCCAGGCCTTCCGCTTCTTGCTATGTAAAATGCTTTGGACATGATTGTTGTAATTTCTGAGGCAGATGTTATTTGATAACTCCACTTTGTGAGAGGTATTGTAATACTTATTGTATCTGCTTCCTGAAAGAAATTGCTTCCCAATTTGTCGTATCCAACTTGAGCTGTAATGCATACCAGTGGTGTTGAATCCATCATTGCGTCAGCGATTCCTGTAACCAAGTTGGTTGCTCCGGGACCAGCTGTAGCAAAACAAACTCCGGGTTTCCCGGTAGCGCGGGAATATCCTTGAGCTGCGTGGACTGCTCCTTGTTCGTGCCTTACCAGTATGTGTCTGATTTGTTGCTGGTAATCGAATAGCTTGTCGTAGAGTGGCATTATCGTTCCTCCTGGATAACCGAATATTGTGTCAACACCTTCTTTTTGTAGTGATATCAACATTGCCTCTGCCCCTGTGATCTTACTGTTTTCCATAATTAAGTCTTTATTAATCAAATTTTCCTGACTGCTCCTTTATCTGCAGAAAGTACATGAGCCGAATATATTTGAAGGGAAATTGGAATGTCCCTGTTTCTTCTTTTTGGTGAGTAGATTGGTTCCCCTTTTATCTCGGCTAAAAGTTCTCTTTTCCTATCTTCCCATGTATCTGTTCCAACAGATGCATTTAATGTTCTTTCAGGAATATTTATTGATATCTCATCTCCATTTTTAAGTAAAGCAAGTTCACCACCTGCAGCTGCTTCGGGTGATACATGGCCTATTGATAATCCGGAACTTCCTCCGGAGAACCTGCCATCAGTAACCAAAGCACATTTTTTGTCCAGTGCCATTGATTTCAAGTATGAAGTTGGATATAGCATCTCTTGCATTCCAGGCCCTCCTTTAGGCCCTTCGTACCGTATCACGATAACAGAGCCAGCATGTACGGTCCCGTCCAGGATTCTTTCGCAAGCCTCTTCCTGGGAGTCAAATATTACTGCTTTGCCTGTGAATTCAAGCATTTCTAAAGGTACTCCTGCAGTTTTGACTATAGCACCATCTTTTGCGATATTACCTTTTAGCACTACCAAACCACCATCGGTGCTGTAGGGGTGGCAAATGTCCCTAATGCACCCGTTTTCACCATCAAGGTCCAGATTGTCATAAAAATTGTTTTGTGAAGCTAAAACCCTGCTTTTACAGCCTCCTGGAGCTGCTCTGTAAAAACGGCTGGTTGATTTTTTGATCCTTTTTTCTTTAATTGAATTTTTTTTGAGACACTCTTCCAGCGATATCAAATTTACACGTGGTACAGAACAGTCAAGAAATCCGGCTTCTTTTAGTTCTGCTAAAATTCTCATAACACCTCCGGCCCTGTGAAAGTCTTGCATATGATGTCTCCCGTTTGGAGATAGTTTGCATAATACCGGTATTTTCCTGGATAGGATATCAACATCTTCCATATCCAAAACTACCTGGGCCTCGTGAGCTATTGCCAGCAAATGAAGGACTGTGTTTGTAGAGCCTCCCATTGCAATATCCATGGACATAGCATTGATTAGGGATTCTCTGGTAACTATTGACTTTGGCAGAACGGTGGTGTTCCCGTTGTAATAATACTCTTGGGTAATATCACAAATTGTCTTTGCAGTCATTTTTATGAGTTTCTTCCTTAGAGAGTGAGTTGCCAACAAAGATCCATTTCCAGGTAACGACAGGCCTATTGCCTCTGCCAGGCAATTTATTGAGTTGGCTGTGAACATTCCGGAACAGCTGCCACAAGTAGGGCATGCCTCTTTCTCAAGCTGCATTAGTTCATCTGCTTGTGAATTGGAATCTCCTCCTTTCACCATCACATCTACCAAGTCGTAATCTACCCCTGCTATCCTGCCTGCCTCCATTGGACCTCCTGAAACAATTATGGAAGGTATGTTCAACCTTACCATTGCCATGAGCATTCCAGGAGTTATCTTGTCGCAATTGGAGATACAAATCATAGCATCTACTTTATGTGCATTGCACATATATTCAACGCTGTCTGCAATCAACTCCCTGGAAGGAAGAGAATAAAGCATTCCACTATGTCCCATTGCAATACCATCGTCAATAGCAATTGTATTGAATTCTGCGGCAAACATGCCTCTCTTTTCAATCTCCTTTTTGATATATTGTCCCACGTTGTGTAGATGGACATGACCCGGAACAAACTGGGTGAATGAATTTACAATGGCAATCAATGGTTTGTCCATTTGTTGGTCTGTCATTCCGTTTGCTCTCCAAAGTGCTCTGGCCCCTGCCATCCTTTGGCCTTTTCTGGTTTGGTTGCTTCTTAATTGTATCATTGTTCAATAAATAATATGCAAAAACAAAGCACCCTGCTTTTTCCGAATCCGGTTAAAGCAGGGGGCTTTTTATATTGCGTTAACAGGATTCTAAATAGGAATGGTAATAATGACAAAAATGACTAGCAGAATAATCACGTTAAAGAGATTATTCAGCAGGGATATGAAATTAATTGAGATAACACCAAATAGCAAATCTAATCCAATGTTATTTAGTGGATTAAGGAAAGACGTGCTTTTTGTTTTAGATGCCTGAAGGGCTTTCATGTTATGTTCTGTAATGAGTTTCTAAACAATTACACTGCAAATGTATCAAAATATTTGTATTTGCAAGTGTTTTGACAAATAATAATTTTTAAGTGAATTGAAATGTGTAATAATAAGCATCTATATTTTCCATGTGAAATAATTGACCATGTCAACAAATTGCAAACTCAAGCGTTATACTGGTATATTTTAGGTTTATTAATAAATAATAATGTGCTGATATGTTTAACGAATATAATCCATTGGAAAAAAAGATGTTCCAAGTTATTGACAATAACGGTAAAGTCCTCGATAAAAAGTGGATGCCCAAAATTGACAATGAAAAGCTTGTGACTATTTACAAGGATATGCTGTTTGCCAGAACAGCAGACTTACAAATAGTCTCATACCAAAGGCAGGGAAGGATTTTCACTTACCCTCCCAACTATGGGCAAGAAGCTATTGCTGCAGCTGCCGGAGTTCATATTAAAGACAATGATTGGCTGGTTCCGGCATTCAGAGAGATGGGAACAATGCTTGCAAAAGGGGTATCATTAAAGGAGTTGTTCTTATATTTCATGGGATACGAAGATGGCTCTGCATTTAAAAAAGCTAAGAACACACTCCCAATAAGCGTTCCAATTGCCTCCCAACTTTTGCATGCGGCTGGTATTGGGTATGCGATAAAATACAACAAAGAAGATAAGGTTGTTTTTGGCTTTGTTGGCGATGGAGGAACCTCAGAGGGTGATTTTCACGAAGCTGTAAACTTTGCCGGTGTATGGAAAGTACCTGTTATTTTCATAATTCAAAATAACCAATATGGGATTTCTACACCTACAAAAATGCAAACAGCGTCTGAGTCTTTAGCTATAAAGGCAGTAGCTTACGGAGTAAAAGGAATCCAGGTAGATGGCAATGACTTTTTTGCAATGTACAAAGCAATTGAGGAGTCTGTGGATGCTTGTCGCAAAGGTGAAGGACCAATCCTTATAGAGGCCGTGACATACCGTAAAGGAGCACATACCACTTCTGATGACCCTACAAAATACAGGACAAAGGAAGAGGAGCAGGAATGGGAAGCAAAAGACCCTATGAAAAGGCTCAAATCTTACCTTATATCAAAAAAACTTTGGAGTGAAAAAGAAGAAGATAGTATACTGCCTCAATTTAAAGAAGAGATTGACAGGCAGTTTATAGAGGCAGAGAATTATGGTCCATATCCGGCAGAAGATATCTTCAAATATATGTATTCCGAAATGCCAGATGATTTGAAAGATCAAATCTCTGAACATGAAAGGTTTCTACAGTGGAAAAGTACCAAGGTTAAATAACAATTAGCAAAAGGGTAATAAAGATGAAAATAATGAACATGGTCAATGCTATCAATGATGCATTGGATATAAAGTTGGCAGAAGATAAAAGTGTAATAGTATATGGAGAAGACGTTGGCGTAGAGGGTGGTGTTTTTCGGGTGACCGAAGGTCTTCAAAAAAAATACGGTGCAGAAAGGGTATTTGACAGCCCCCTGGCAGAGTCCGGAATTGTGGGAACAGCAGTAGGTATGGCTGTGGCAGGTTTGAAACCGGTGGTTGAGATGCAGTTTTGCGGGTTTATATATCCCGCATTCAATCAAATAATAAGCCATGCAACAAGAATGAGGAATCGTTCCAGGGGATTGCTTGAAACACCAATTGTCATAAGGCTTCCTTATGGAGGAGGTATAAATGCTCTGGAGCACCATAGTGAAAGTATGGAAGCTATTTTTGGTCACATTCCTGGGTTGAAAGTTGTGGTTCCATCCACTCCTCATGATGCCAAAGGGATGCTTATTGCTGCTATTGAAAGCAAAGATACTATTCTTTTCATGGAGCCAAAGAGGATTTACAGGGCAATCAAACAAGAAGTTGCAGATGGCAAGTATACAATTCCCCTTGGAAAGGCAAACGTTTTGACACAAGGCAAGGATGTTACAGTTGTTGCTTACGGTGCTATGGTCAGGGAAGTCCAAAAGGCAATGGTAATGGCAAAAGAGGCTGGAATAAGTGTAGAGTTGATTGATTTGCGTTCTGTTTATCCAATTGACAGGGAAACGATAGCAAAATCAGTCAAAAAGACTGGCAGGATAATTACCGTCACAGAAGGACCAAGGACATATGGTGTGGGATCGGAAATAAGCCAAATTGCACTTGAAGAGGCCTTTTTACATCTGGAAGCTCCTCCTGCCAGGGTCTCTGGCTACGATGTGATTGTTCCGCTGCCAAAAGGGGAACACCATTACATGCAAGATGCCTATAAGATTTTTTATGAAATTGAAAAAACTGTAAAATATTGATAATATGAGATATGTTTTTAAATTCCCAGATATTGGTGAAGGCCTTGAAGAGGGGACAATAGTAGAATGGCATGTCGAAAAAGGACAGACTGTAAAAATGGGAGACTCTTTGGTGACCATGGAGACTGATAAAGTTGTAACAGCTATTCCATCTCCCAGGGATGGTGTGATTGCTGCAAAATTTGGTAAAGTTGGAGAGACTATCCATGTGGGAGCTGCTTTGGTGGAGATTGAGATTGAAGGTGTTTCAATTGAAGAAGATGCCAAAAAAGAAGCAGTAGAAGAAGAGGGCGCCGGCGTGGTTGGTACTTTGGAGGTTGCTGGAAATAGCATGGTCTTATCTGCAAGCAAAGAAGGGCTTCCTTCGGATGACTCATCTAAAACTTCAAAATCTGGCAAAGCATTGGCAACACCAGTAGCCAGGGCAATTGCTAAGGATTTGGGTATAGATATCAATGTCATTACAGGTACTGGTCCTGGAAACAGGGTAACCAAAGAGGATGTTATAAACTTTGGTAAGGAAAAACCATCTAAAAAAGTTAGTTCCTCTCCTACCCCTGGCAATCCTTCGGAAAAGAGTGTGGAAATTGAGCCTTTGTCCCAGATAAGGAAGACGATTGCAAAAAACATGATACAGAGCAAACATAATGCTGCTCATATGACTGTTTTTGAAGAGGTTGAAATTTCCACTCTAGATCAAATACGAAAAAAATATAAAGAAATATTTGCTAAAGAAGATGTCAAATTAACTTACCTGGCATTCATTATCAAGGCCGTAGCATTATCCCTTAAGAAATATAGGGCATTGAATGCAGAGATGGACTGGGATGGTGGTAATATGATTTACAAAAAATATTACAATATTGGTATAGCCATTGATACCGAAAAAGGACTTGTCGTGCCTGTTATAAAAAATGCAGACAAGCTTTCCATAAAGGAGATAGCAGTTGCCATTGACAATATTTCTGCAAAAGCTAGGGATGGTAAGCTCACAATGGATGATATGAAAGATGGAACATTTTCCATTACCAGTTATGGTAGTATTGGTGGTTTATTTGCGGTACCTGTAATAAACTATCCTCAGGCCGGAATACTTGGAGTTGGAAGGATTTCAAAAAAACCGGTGGTAAAAGGCGATGATATTGTAGCAGGTTTGGTATTGCCTCTCTCTTTGAGTGTAGACCACAGGATTGCAGATGGAGGGGAGACCGCCAGGTTTATGAATAGCATCATGGATTATCTGGCAGATCCGGTTTCTTTGATTATGGATTAAAAAAGTGGAGGAAAACAATATGTACGATTTAGTAATAATTGGATCAGGTCCTGCAGGCTACGTTGCAGCTATAAGGGCTGGACAGACAGGACTGAAAACAGCAATAATTGAAAAAGATGTTATTGGTGGTATGTGTCTTAATTGGGGGTGTATACCCTCCAAAGCTATGATGGAGAGTGTTAAACTATACCAAAGGATCATCAAAGACGCATCCAGGTTTGGTGTTGATGGGATAGATAAAAAAGAACTTTCCTTTAACTGGAACAAGGCTATCAAAAGGTCTGAGGGAATAATCAAGAAACTTACAGGTGGTGTAGAGTTTCTGTTAAAGAAAAATGGTGTCGAAATCATAAAAGGGAACGCAAAAATTGTATCTGCAAATAGTGTTTTGGCAGATAACAGGCTTCTTGAAACAAAAAACATAATTATAGCTACCGGATCGTCGTCTACAACTATAGAAAGCAAACACGATGGTTTGGTAGTTGATCCCACACAACTTTTCATTGAAAGGGAGTTGCCACAGAACATAGTTGTAATAGGAAAGAACCCTGTGGCCGTAGAGTTGGCACAATCCTTTAATATGATGGGTAAGAGTGTCACTTTGGTTTCTGATGGCGACCATATAATGCCCCTTGCCGACCCCTATATCAGGAATTTCATGTTGAACAAAATCAAGAAAGAGAGGATCAAGATGTTCAACAATATAGAAATCAATACGACAGATGGTATTTGGGAAGATGGAAATTTGCTGGTCGATGGTCAGTCTCTCCCTTGTGATTTGATTGTAAATGCAAAAGATCGCAAGGGAAATATTCTGGAGAGCGATGTTCAGCTAGAAACTGAAAACGGGTTTATAGTAACAAATGAGAGATTCGAAACATCTGTAAAAGGCATATTTGCCGTAGGAGATGTTAATGGCAAAAGCATGTACGCCCATGTAGGCTCTGCCCAGGGATTAAATGTGGTTAATTTTCTAAGTGGAATTGAACAGGAACTGGATATGAGCAAACTTCCTATGAATATGTACACGGTTCCTGAAGCAGCCCAGATAGGTATGACCGAAGATCATGTAAAAGAGGCTGGATATGACTATAAAGTAAGTGAATTTCCTCTGTCTGCAAATGGTAAAGCGCAAACAGAGGGAAATGCAGAAGGTTTTATCAGGATATTGTCGGAGACCAAATATGGAGAGGTTCTTGGTGTGCAAATAGTTGCCCCTAATGCAACTGATATGATCAACGAAGCTTCTGCTTACATGCAGTTGGAGTCAACAGTTTATGATATTGCACAAACCATACATACTCACCCTACTGTTTCAGAAGTTTTCATGGAAGCCGGGTTTGAAGCTGTAGACAAAGCCATTCATAAATAATATGGATCATATTTCTGTTCCTGCAAGATACGATTTGCCTGACTACTCATTTTTTGATTCTTCCACAAATTCCAGGTATTTTCTTTGGCAGCCAGATAACGTTTATATTGTTCTGGGCAGGGCAAACAGTATTGAAAAGTCTGTCTTATTAGACAAAGCAGTTGCAGATAATGTAAAAATATACCAACGACCATCTGGAGGAGAGAGCGTTGTGCTCTCTCCCAAAATGGTTGTGTTCTCTGCTCTGTTCAAAAGAAATCAAAGTGAAAAGCCAGGCGCTTTTTTCTCAAATATCAATCAAAATCTAATTGAACACCTTTCTGAATTGGGAATAGAAAACTTAAATTCAAAAGGAATATCCGATCTTTCCATTGGAGACAAAAAAATAATGGGTTCTTCTATGTACCTTAAGGGCAATGACCTGTTTTACCATGCAGTATTAAATGTTTCAGAAGAGGTTTCTTTAATATCCAAATACTTGAAACACCCTAAAAAAGAGCCTGATTACAGAAAAGGCAGGCCCCATTATGAATTTGTAACATCATTGCATGCAGAGGGTTATTATATTGATGTTGATGTCATTATGGACTCAGTAAGGAAAGCTTTGGAATCACTTCAAAAATAATTGCAAATTAATCAATTAATTGTATTAGCTTTGCAGCTGCTTTCTACAAAGTCGTTGTCGTGTCGCAATGTTTTGTGAAACTTTTAAACAACGCAAATTATCGTAAACAAATTTCATGACATTTAAAGAATTAAACATTATCGAACCTGTATTGGAGGCTTTGATAAAAGAGGGTTATGACACCCCGACGCCAATACAGGAACAGGCAATTCCATTTTTACTAAACGGAAGAGATGTACTGGGTTGTGCTCAAACAGGTACAGGCAAAACAGCTGCTTTCTCTATTCCAATAATACAAAAACTAGTCAGCGACAAGCTGAATAGCAATTCAAAAAAAGACAAAACAAAGATAAAAGCTTTGATATTGACTCCTACCAGGGAGTTAGCTTCCCAAATTGGAGATAGTTTTTCCAAATATGGTGCTTTCACATCGTTGAAACATACTGTAGTATTTGGTGGTGTTAGTCAAAAAGCACAAACAAATGCATTAAAAAAAGGTGTAGATATTTTAGTTGCAACTCCAGGTAGGTTATTGGATTTGGCAGGGCAAGGTTATATCAATTTTTCCAATATTGACTTTTTTGTTCTTGATGAAGCCGACAGGATGTTGGATATGGGTTTCATAAACGATATTGAAAAGATAATCAAGAAAATACCGGCACAACGTCAAACATTGCTCTTTTCTGCGACCATGCCAACTCAAATAACTTCATTGGCAGAATCCCTTTTGGATAATCCTGTCAGGGTGGAAGTTACTCCAGTCTCCTCTACAGTAGATACAATAGACCAATATTTGTATTTTGCAAAAAAAGCTGACAAAGGCAGTTTGCTCATGGATATTCTTAACGATAAGTTTGTAGAGAGTGCTTTGATTTTTTCAAGGACAAAGCATGGTGCCGATAAGCTATCCAAGAATCTCTCCAATGCCGGAATCAATGCAGATTCAATCCATGGGAACAAATCCCAAAGTGCCAGGGAAAAAAGCCTGTCAAATTTCAAGAAAAAGAAAACCAGGGTTCTTGTTGCTACTGATATCGCAGCCAGAGGAATCGACATTAGTCAAATCTCACACGTAATCAATTATGATTTACCGGAAGATCCTGAAACATACGTACATCGTATTGGAAGGACTGGAAGGGCCGGATATGACGGTACTGCCCTATCATTTTGCGATGTGTCGGAAATAGGACTTCTCAAAAGCATTCAAAAACTGATTGGACGTGAAATACCAGTAATCTCGGAGCATGAATACAATTGTGAAGAGTGTGCTGTGAAAATGACAAGACTAAGGAAAAGTATTGCATCACCCAAATCTGCAAAAAGGGATGTTGAAAATGGTGGTAATTCAGATCAGGGCAAAAAATACTCCGGAAGCAAAGGTCGCAAAGGTAAAAAGGCTCGTGGACAATTCTGGCAGAAAGGTAAACGTAAAAGCGCATAAAACAGCTCTTTAATTATCTTATATTGGGAAGCAGAAAGAAATTTTTGCTTCCCTCTTTTTTTGTACTTTTGTAACTGTTATTTTTAAAGTTAGAAGTATATGGATAATTATGTACTTATTACGGGTGCTTCCGGTGGGATCGGACTTGAATTTGCAAAAATATTTGCATCGAAAGGGTACAATCTTTTGCTGGCAGCAAGATCATTGCAACAATTGCAAGCTGTTTCTGATTTGATTTGTGAGCAAAATAAAGTTAAGGCCATTCCAATCCAGATTGATTTATCAAAAGAGGGCTCTGCAATTGGCTTGTACAATAACATTAAATCAATGGGAATACAGGTAGATATATTGGTAAATAATGCAGGATACGGAGATAATGGTTTGTTTTACGAGACAGAAACATCCAATGACATTGGGATGATACAACTAAATATAACATCATTGTTCCTGCTAACAAAGTTGTTTTCAAAAGAGATGTCTGCTAGAAACAAAGGGATGATTCTTAATGTAGCGTCAGTAGCATCCTTCATGCCTGGTCCTTACATGGCGCTTTATTATGCAACAAAGGCATTTGTTTTGAATGTTTCAATTGCCGCTGCAAAAGAGCTTAAAGGTACAGGAGTCACTGTTACAACATTATGCCCGGGACCAACAAAAAGTAATTTTTTTCATAATGCAAATGCATCTGGCAAGCGAGTCTCATCTATGTTTGTTATGCCAGAAGCCAAAGAGGTTGCCGAGTATGGGGTTAAGCAGCTATTCAAAAAAAAGGTGTTTGCAGTCCATGGTTTTTCTAATAAATTCATGGTCTTATTAACCAGGGTTTTACCGGTTAAGATTGTAGTAAATGTAGTTGGAATGATACAAAAAAAATGACATGAACAGAAAATTTCAGCTTGTTCTTGACAAGATAAACAAAACCAAAACCAACCGACTGTTATTGATTTTGCTTGGGATATGGTTCATTGTCAATGTAATTCAGACAATTTTCACTGATATTATCCCAGATGAGGCATATTATCATTTTTATTCCGAAAACTTGGCTTGGGGTTATTTTGATCATCCGCCTTTGGTATCATTGATGGTCAAGTTAAGTTCTTCCCTATTTGGTGGTGGATTTGCAATTAGGTTTACAACTATTGTTTTGCAATTATTTACCCTGGTATTAATATGGAATACAATTGACAAGAAATACCATACACAGGAAAACCTTTTGGTTTTCTTTGGTATAGCTGCTTCTATTGTTATGTTTGTGGTTTATGGCTTTATTACAACTCCAGACTCTCCACTTCTTTTTTTTACAGCTCTTTTTCTTTTTTCATATAAAAGATTCTTAGGCAATGAGTCCCTCACAAACTGCCTGCTTCTTTCTGTTGCAATGGCAGGATTGGTGTACAGTAAATATCAAGGTGTATTGGTTATTTTTTTTGTAATCTTATCCAACCCTAAGCTGCTTTTGAATTACAGGTTCTTACTCTCTTCTGCCTTTGCATTATTACTTTTTTCTCCTCATTTGTTATGGCAGTTGGATAACGACTTTCCATCTTTCCGTTACCATACTTCCGGGCGGGCAAAACCCTTTAAATTAAGATATTTTATTGAATACCTGCCAAATCAAGCTGCAAATTTCAATCCTTTTACTTTGGCTGTCGCATTATACATAATCTTTAAAATAAAAGCGAAGGACACTTTTTTCAAATCATTATATTTTATTGTGTCCGGGATGATTCTTTTTTTCTGGATAAGCACTTACAGAGGACATTCACAACCTCAATGGACAATAGCAGCTTCAATACCAATGATTCTATTTGTCTTTTGTAATGCTGTTGACAATCATAATATAATGAAGTATTTAAAACGTTTTGTATTTCCTTCCATAGTTATTTTATTTATTTTCAGGATTATTATTGCATGTGATACCTTACCTTTCAAATTGGAATTTTACAATCAAAAAAGATGGGTTCAGGAAGTTGAGAAAATAGCCGGAAACAGAGTAGTTGTTTTCCGGGATGGATATCAAAGACCTTCATTGTACAGGTTTTATTCCAAAAAAGAAGCAACAACTGTAAACTCTTTATTTTACAGGAAGAACCAGTATGACATGTATGGATTCAACCATCAGTATTCTAACAGGGATTTAATGATTGTTACAGATAAATCAGATAGTCTGGCAATACCTTACCCTTTGTTTGGAAAGGATACTTTATTCGTGCGTTTTGCAGATAAACTCGTAACTGGAAATGATGTTCATATTTCGCATAAAGTTTTGCATGACAATGTAGTTTATTCGGGAGATACGCTAAGTATAGAAGTTTTTGTTGAGAATAAAGGTGAAACAGCAATTTTATTTAAACAAAACCAAGAAGCAGCAACATTTAAATTTGTTATTGCTGGTAAAAATGAACAAAAATCTTTGGGTGTATTTCCAAGTTATCTTCCGGAATCCTTGGAACCAGGGGAGTCCTTCTCTTCTTCTTTCTCTGTATTAATTCCTGAATCTTTTGAAATTGGCTCTAAAAAAGGTCAGTTTGCCATAAAAGTGCCTCCATTCAGGGAGGGATACAACAGTAAACCATTCGATTTCAAAATATTGTGAATATGTGTTTCTTTTTCAGACAAATGAGTGATGCAGAAGCTATCGCTAAACGGTTTAAGATCAAAATTGGCCAATGTCAATAGAAAACTCTGTGTGGGGGATGCTCCTATGATTTGTCGGCAAAACCACTATATGTAGAGATAAAAAAAGAGGGAGAATATCCCTCTTTTTTCTAATCATTACTCTATGTCAATCATTCTTATTGGTTTAGGTTTAGCTTCCTCCCTCTTTGGGATAACCACTTTAAGTAAACCGTTCTCGTATTTTGCATATATCTTTTCACTGTCTACTGAAATTGGCAGAGAGAAAGAACGGCAGAATGATTGGTAACTGAATTCCCTGCGAGTATAGTTTCCCTTATCCTGGTCTTCATTTTCGATTTTCTTCTCAGATGAAATTGTCAGGATTCCTTGATTCACTTCTACTTTGAAATCTCCCTTATCCATTCCCGGAGCAGCCATTTCAACCTCATATTCATCTGGATTCTCTTTTACATTGACAGATGGCAAAGTTGTATTGGTTTGGGAATAATTCCTGAGTAACATGTCGTTCCAATCGTGGTTGAAAATATCATTGAAGATATTGGCCCACATTGGAAAGGTCTCGTTTCTTCTAATTAGTGTCATAATAACCTCCGCTTTTAAAATATTAATAAATACTTTATCCTTGTATGGGACTTTGACTCTATTAATCTCAAATTAAATACCAATCATCAAAACATGACATAATGTCAGTTTGCTTATGTTCTGAATTGGTTAAAGAAGAGGGATTTGTGCATGAAATCCAAATGAAAGATATTTTAAATCCTGGATAAATGCTTGAAAGAATATGTGTTGGAATAAAAGAACATTGCCTCCCAAATTAAAGTCTTTTGTGTCATATTCTGCAATAAGATTTAGATTTTCAAAAAAAACGGGAGCGAAAGATATTCCTCCGGATATTGGAACATCCAACTGAAATTTATTGCTGGAAAGAATATTGTAAGCAGCATGAAGACCAATAGTACCTAAAGGGATATCAAGGTGTTTGCTTATGGCAACATAATGGGTACCAAAATATTTATTGCCACCTGATGAGCTAAAATAATTCGTTGTGTTTGAGGTTAGAAGATCATTTGAGCCGATAACAATTGCCGGGAAAAAGTTTTTTTCCTTCAATAATCGAAATCTTAATGATACCGATCTGTCCACATTGTTGAACCTGCCTTCGTATTTCAGGTCAAACGCAGTGTTTGTAAGGGAAGCTTCAAAAAAAGGAAGGAATGTGATGTTCACAAAATAATTGAAAGTGTTGTATGTCCAGGTTTCGGGTGTCATGTTTGTATTCAGAAAGTTACCACCTATTTTGACTGTCCCTTCCGGGGACATTGTTGCAGATGGGCTGTTCAGTAAACCAGTGACACCTAATGTTGTTTGGGAATAAACCATAGACCGTGGGAATAACAAAGAAAAGGCCGCCAGACATGAAATGAAAGGCAGCCTTTTGATGTTAAAGGTATATAAGGACATTCCTTATGCTCTATAGAGTTCCACCACCACCAGAACCATGGCTATGGTCGTCTATTATAATATCCTGGAAGAACAGTGCTGTTGCTCCGGCTGAATGAACCTCGAAGTTGAGGATTTTTGTACCTGAAGAAGTCTCAATTTCAATTTCAAAATTATTCCTGTCAATAGCCTGACGCCCGGTTGTCACCAACTTGTAGTTTGGTTGGATTGTCCTGCTAACAGTTATGTTTTCCTGAATTGTTTCAAAAGAAGCAAGGGCCGATGTATTTCCGAAATATGGTTTAATGACATTTTTTATCATTGCCTCCAAAGATGTTGCATCAGCACCGGTTATCCCTGCGTTGGACAATACCGTGGCCACAGGTGTTTCAAATATGTAACCTTTTTTCCTGTCAACTTTTATTGTTGTAACATTGATAGGTGAAAGAGTTGTGTTTTCAATAGGAGTATCAACAACATTTATATCTTCTTCCAATGCACCGAGACTTGTTCGTAATGTAATGTACGAAATCTTATAGACAGAGAAGTGGGTTATTGAAGTGCTATATTTGTTGGTTGCAGCATCATAGGTTACTGGTGTTTGCTGAACTTCCCATTGGTTTGTTGACTCATTGAAGTATTCCAGTTGTACATTTTTGAATCTATTTGCAGTAAGAGGGTTATCTACTACAAGCGGCAAAGGGTTGCTAAATTGCAGACCAGAAGGTTCAAACCTCAAAACAGCAAGTCCTGGATTGTTGACAGTGCCAACAACAACATCAGGAGTTATTACAGCTGTAATGTTTATGGAGCCAGTTACAGGCTGGTTGTTTGCATCTGTCACAGTGGTACCCGCCGGAATGGTAAGTGTTACCGGAACAGCCCCGCCAATATCAATTGTACCACCTTCTACAGGAGTGATAGGTGTGACCCCCGGTACAAATGGAACCATTGTAACTGATATGTTGAATGTTATGGTGTGATTAGGAGCAGCTTCCTGGAACTCCAGACTATAAGTGGCATCAAAAAAGTCATCTTTTGAGAAGACCAATGTATACTTGCCCGCCTGGGTCAGGTCTTTGAATTCAAAAATACCAGTAGTATTTGTAGTAGTATTCAAGTTGCCCATTGTCACAGTTACTCCTTGCAAAGGAGAATTATCTTGTTGGCTCAAAACCTGACCTTTTATGGTGTATTTTGCAGGTTGCGGAGCCGGAGGGGTAGGCTCGTCCTCTTTGTCACAAGAGGAAAATATGGATAACGATCCAACGAGGAGAATCATCAAGAAACCCCTGAAAAATTTAGTTGTTTTCATTACGTTCATGGTTAAAGTATTACATGTTGTTTATAAAAAAAGATTGTTATTTATTAAATTTTTATTAAAAAAATTGAAACTACTGTTTTCATCGGGGGATGTTTGATAAAATATTCCTCTAAGTGGGTATGGTCTGGCAACGTATTCCATTGAAAACCTTTTTGCAGGATAAATGTTCAATCGCTTTTTCCAATTCCTGTTTCTTGGAGGCAGGTTTATAGTAAAAAAGAAGCCTCCGTTCAAAGAGTATCCTTCGTACTGGAGGGTCTGTATGTAGAAACCCACCGAAGAATTTTTAAAAAAGCGGATTATCTCTCCCCTAGCAGCTATATCATCCTGAAGGTATTTGGAAATATTGCCGTTTATGAGGATATTGGCCTTATCAAAAAAGTAGTTTGCTCCTACCCTCCAGTTTGTTTTTCCAGATTTCGATATTGTCCAGCTATCCAAAAATGGTAAAGACCAGTAAGTGTAACCTGCTTGTGCATAAAATCCGGCATTTCTAAATATCTTCTTGTAAACCTTAATATCAGCACCAGCTCTTTGCATGTTGAAATTTCCTAAGGAAATGAGAGCAGAAACCCCGCCGGGCAAACTTAAATGTTGACTAAATGTTAAGAAACCAGGCCTTACCCTGTTCTCATCAGTGGAAAAATCGTTGTATACAGGAAGGATCAATTGAGCTGTAGCAACAGCACCCCTCCATAAATTAAATTTTAAGGCGGGGTTGATATTCAACTGAAGTAAATAAATCCTGTCAAGCCTTGCATTTTTAAATCTAAATTGAGGGTAAAACAGTAAATCAAGCTGCCAATTATCATCTCCAAGGTTATACTCTTGTGTTATCCAGTTATTTGAAAGAACTTTGTTTTTTAAAGAATCATCTTTATAATTGTTACTTTGGGCTTTGGAAAGTATTGGAATTACAGTTAAAGCAAAGACAAAAAACAGAGCAAGTACAGCAATGTGAGTTTTATTATGCATGTTTTTTACCATCTTTTTTTATGAAACCCAATACTAATCTACAAATGGGGCGTTTATCATTAACAAATGGAACGTTCTAAAGTTAATAAAATTTATACAAACAAATAAGTTTTATTAAAAATAATTAAAACCATATGTTTTTTCAATTGATTATCTTTGTTCCCAAATATTAGCAATGAAACCTCGTATAGATATATTTTTGCCGGAAACAGAAAAAGAAATTTGGGTAAAGTACTCAGAAACACTTGTGAAAGCTGGTTTTCCCTCGCCTGCAGAAGATCATAAGGAGATCAAATTAGACCTTAACAAAGAATTGATCAAAAATCCTGCTTCCACTTTTTTTGCCAGGGTTTCAGGTGAAAGCATGATAAATGATGGAATAAATGATGGGGATATACTTGTTATTGATAAATCATGTGAACCATCTGACGGAGTGCTTGCTGTTTGTTTCCTGGATGGGGAATTCACATTGAAAAGGGTAAGGATTAGAGAAAAGGAGATATACCTTACACCCGCAAATCCTAAGTATAAAGCTATAAAAGTGACAGAAGACAACGATTTTTCCATCTGGGGAATCGTAAAATACATAATTAAGAAAGTTTGACTTTTAGTAACTGGTTTTTTTATGAAGACAACCAAATTTTTATTCAGGATATTGTTTGCATTATACATTTCCATACTTCTTTTTTTGTCTTTGTATTCATTCAAAGAGACCCAGGTAAATTTGTCGTTTAAAATACTTGGTTTGGATGCAGACAAGGTTATCCATTTTATAATGTATTTACCATTTCCATTTTCTGCATGGTTTGCATTTGGAGGTATCATGAAAAACTCATTTGGCAGGTACTCAAAGTTGGTTTTGTTTGTCTCCGGACTGGCAGTTGCATCTTTGACTGAATTATTGCAAAACACCACATCGTATAGGTATTCAGACTTTTACGACTTATTAGCCAACTATTTTGCAATTTTTTTAGGGACTATATTGGTATTAATAATAGATCGTTACGCAAACAATGTTTGGCCTGGCAGATTGTAATAATTTTTATGTGAGTTGCGAAAGGGTTTTCAATCCCTCCCTCAATGGAAAACCGGTTATTGTATTAAGCAATAATGACGGTTGTGTTATATCCAGGTCACAAGAGGCCAAGGACTTGGGAATTTCCATGGGAGAACCTCTTTTCAAATTGAAAGATCTTGTCAAACGGGAAAACATCCGTGTCTATTCTTCCAATTTCCCGTTGTATGCAGATATGTCGCAAAGGGTCATGGACACGATTATCTCTATGGTTCCGGCAGCAGAGATATACTCTATCGATGAAGCTTTTATTAATTTTGATGGAATAGCTGTTGACAAACTTCACAAGCTGGCTTCAGATATATCACAACAAGTCAAAACCAATACCGGTATACCACTTAGCATTGGGGTTTCAAAGACTAAAACATTGGCAAAGATTGCGTCCAAGTTATGCAAGAAATATCCTAAACTTAACAATAGCTGTGTTATGATAAAACAAAGCAATATAGATAAAGTGCTTAAATCTTATCCAGTTAATGATGTTTGGGGTATCGGAAGGCAATACTCTAAAATGCTTTATTCTAACAACATAACGACAGCTGAGCAGTTTTTGTGTGCCGATCCTAGATGGGTCAGGTCAAAAATGAATGTGACTGGTCTCAAAAGTTGGAAAGAGCTAAAGGGAACTCCTTGTTTTGGACTTGAAGAGAATATTCATGACAAACAACAAATTTGCACAAGCCGTAGTTTTGCCAAAGATTTATTTGATCATGAGGAGGTTATAAGAGCTGTTGCAAAATTCACATCTTCCAGCGCACAAAAGTTACGTGCACAAAATGGTGTAGCATTGAAAGTAATGGTCTTTTTATATACCAATCCATTCAAGGAAAACCATGAAAGGGACTATAAAACCATCTTTATTCCGTTGGAGTATCCTACAGATAACACACTGGAACTTGTGAAAATTGTTTGTCGCCATACGGCAATGAACTTAAAAAAAGGTTGTGGATACAAAAAGGCTGGGGTTGTCATATCGTCAATATCTAAAAAAGAGCATACTCCTGGTTTTTTATTTGATTCCGGAAGGTCAGAAAAAGGAGATCTGCTCATGAAATGTTTGGACGATATCAATGCCAAATATGGGAGGGAATCGATAGTTACCGGAACCCAGGGACCAAACAGGATTGTATATAATATGGACCACTTATCTCCTAAATACACAACTTGTTGGGATGATATAATCAAAGTGAAAGTTTAATTACTTTGATACCATTGGAGCATTTTCCAAAATGAATGGTTTTGTCAGATTCCAACTGCCCTTTCCAAATATCACCGTTTAACATATCTCTCATTTCACAGAGGTTTACTTTAGGTAATTTGAAAAATTGGAACATATCATTTGGCAAATTCAATTTTACCTCTTTATCTGGATTATTGAAGGATACGTGTATGATAAAAAATGAACTACCATGTTTGCGGGAAAAGGAAAAATTTTCTTTTCCTTCATATTGTGGATTTTTGGAGTTGGCATAGTGCAAATCATATTTCTCACCTTCAGTGAAAGCTTTTTCTGTATTTGCAAGATTTAAAAGAGCTTTGTAAATATTTCTCAATTTTTGGTCAAATTCACCTCTTCTCCAATTCCTTATACTTTCCAAAGACCAGTAATCAAAGATACTAGTTTTTCCGTCTTCTTTGCTAAAGCCCTCTGCATATTCTCCCTTTTCACCTAGTTCTTGTCCAAAATAGAGCATATAAGGAGATTTGTTTAGAAGCAATGATACTACTAGTGCAGGTAACCCTTTGTAAGGATCTGTAGCAAAATATTTTGAGGCTAACCGGACTTCGTCATGATTCTCTGTAAAATTGAGCATATTATTCTCGTGTAGCCCCAAGGAGTGCCAACATTTTGATATTTCTGAACACTCTTTCTCCCCTCTAGTTATCGCTTTTAAAGTGTCGTATAGCCCAACTTTATCGTATAGGTAGTCGAACCCGGATTGTTTAAGGAACAGGCTGTATGAATGTGGATTATATGTCTCTGCTATAAATATGACGTCCTTGTGGTTTTCCTTTGTCTTTTGAATTACCCATTCCCAAAAATCCAAAGGGACCATCTCTGCCATATCGCATCTAAAACCAGAAACACCTTTGCAAAGCCAATAATCCAGTATATCGTACATTTTATTCCAGGTATCTGGAATTGGGTTAAAGAATGATTGTTTGTTGCCACTGAAAATATCATATCCGTAATTCAGCTTCACAGTCTCGTACCAATCTGCATCTGATGGTTCGGGGTTGATGCAATCATTCCCTGTAACTTTTGCAGGTATTTCTATATATGGTTTTATATCTGTGCTTTGTGCTGGAGATTTAAAGCTACTTCCCAGAATATAATAGAAGTTGTTGGATGGATGGAAGGAGTAATCAATTTTATCGTGTGCGCCAAATTCTTCTCTATCTCCAGGTCTTTTAACAGATTTGTATTCCCGTGACAAATGGTTTGGCACAAAGTCAATTATAACACCAATGGATAATGATTTGCACCTGGCGATTAGTTGTTCAAATTCATTGATTCTATTTGCAGGATTAGTTGCAATAGAAGGAGCAACATCATAGTAGTCAGTGATTGAATATGGTGATCCAGCCTCACCTTTGACTATAGAAGAATGGTTGGCCGGCAATCCACATTCTGGAAAAGCAGTTTTTGTTGCATGTCTAAGAATTCCTGTAAACCAAATATGAGTGCAACCCAGGTCTTTGATTGTATCCAATGTCTCAAGAGTAAAGTCATCCAACTTTCCACATCCGTTGGTTTTAAAAGAAGATCCGGGAACAAGATCAGATGTCTTATTCCCGAATATCCTAGGCAATACCTGGTAAATGATTGGCTTGAATGACATGAATTACCAGTTCAAAATCTTTTTGAAATCATACTCCTCTGGGTTTGAAATAACCTTTGAAGCAGCTTCATAATCACTTTCGGTAATATAATGCAAAATGTTATTAATGATGGCTTGTACTCTGTCCGATTCAAGACTTACACCCCTTGGTGGGATTTTTCCAGTGTCTGGATCTTGTATGTCTTTTAGGAATAGCGGTTTTACCTTTCCAAGGTGGTCAATGTAAACCATACAGCCAGATTGTCCTTCTGTAAACAGTTGGTAAACTCCTATTCCTAGTTCTGTACAGTAGACCAAATCATAGGCACTAGGATACTGGCATCTAAGTTCGTATCCAAGTTCTACAGGACGTGATTTAGTAGATAAACCGATAGACCTAAGTCTTTTTTCCAATATTTCATTGAAAATATGAGCTTTTGAAACTTTACCCAACTCTGGATGGCCGTGATCGTCATAAGAAAATGTCACTCCCGACATCTTTAGTTCCTCTTCGCTTAGTTCGTGGAATACGCCTTCCGAAATCATTACTGCTCCATAGTTTATACCAAGAATCAATCTCTTAACAATTGATGAAACAGCAAGTTTAACTATTTTATCTATAGTTATGGTTGTTTTATTGAACATCTCAGGAATAACTATCATTGGATAATGGGCTGCAGAACCGATACCAAATGCCAGATGCCCGGCAGAACGTCCCATGGCACATACTACAAACCAATTGTTACTAGTCCTTGCATCTTCGTAAACAGTTGTAGCTAGCCTAGCTCCCTCTGATTTTGCCGATTCGTAGCCAAATGTAGGTCTTTGTAATGGCAAAGGAAGGTCATTGTCTATAGTTTTGGGAACATGAATGTTGGAAATCGTGTGATTGTGTTCTACCAAAAACTTGGCTACCCTGTTTGCTGTTGATGCAGTGTCATCTCCTCCGATTGTAACCAGTAGCTTTATGTTGTTCTTTACAAAAAAATCAAGGTTGAAATTATGTTCAAAGTCATCTTTGGTTGGTTTATACCTACTCATTACCAAGTAAGAACCACCACGATTAAAAATTGAATCTGCCATAAGGAAATCCAGTTCTGTGTAATCTGGATTCTTGGAAAAAAGCCCTTTGTACCCACCGTTCAATCCGAGGACTCTGTATCCATTCGAAATAAATGTTTTAGCAATACTGCCTACTACAGTATTCATTCCAGGCGCGGGACCACCTCCCGTCAAAATTACGATTGTTTTTTTCATTACTTTACTTATTGAGCTGGCAAAGTTAATAATAATTAAAAAATATTTAAATTTGTAAGTTAAATTATGAAAGTCAACAAAGAAAATGCCAAGGATAGGATTTCTTTTCTAAGAAAGGAAATTGAGTTGCATAATAGTTTGTATTATGTAGATAATAAGCCAATTATTACTGATTTTGAATTCGATTTGTTGATGCAGGAGCTACAGGCTCTTGAAGCAAAATATCCTGAATTTATAACAGACTCCTCTCCCACCCTTAAAGTTGGTAGCGACTTGTCTGTCAGTGGAATTGGTAAGTCCTTCAAACAAGCCAGACACAAAACCCCAATGCTTTCTTTAAGCAATACTTATAATAAAGAGGAGCTGTATACGTTTGACGAAAGATTGTCAAGATTGTTAGGCAAAAAGATAGAGTACGTCTGTGAACTAAAGATTGATGGTTCTGCCATATCTTTGATATACAACAATAGGAACTTTGTTCGGGCGGTTACCAGAGGTGACGGGAATGTAGGAGACGATGTAACTGCAAATGTCAAATGCATTGGATCAATCCCGTCAAAACTTCCGGAATCTTTTTTTTCTGGAGAGGTAGAGATTAGGGGAGAAATATTTATGTCATGGGACTCTTTTGACAGGCTAAACAAAAAAAAGGAGGAAAATGAAGAGCCCCTTTTTGCAAATCCAAGAAATGCTGCAGCAGGATCGTTAAAGCTTTTGGATCCTTCACTTACTGCAAGCAGGGAACTGAGTGCTTTTTTTTACTCTGTATCTGGTCAAGGACTCGTATTTGAAAACCATGTACAATCTTTGGAATGGGCAAGACAAGCAGGGTTTCCTGTGTCAAATCATTACAGGCTATGCAAAAGCATAGATGAGGTTATTGAATATTTGGATTATTGGGATATTGAAAGGAAAAAACTAAAATTCCCTACAGATGGAGTTGTTATAAAAGTAAATGAAGTATTACTCCAAAAAAACGCTGGATATACGTCAAAATCTCCCCGGTGGGCAACTGCATATAAATTTAAAGCAGAGCAAGCTTCAACTGTATTGAAATCTGTAGATTATCAAGTGGGCAGAACAGGAGCTATTACACCTGTAGCCAATCTGGATCCAGTACTTTTATCTGGGAGTACCATAAGACGAGCTTCCCTTCACAACGAAGAGCAAATAAAATTATTGGACATTCACTTGGGAGATACCGTGTATGTAGAAAAAGGAGGTGAAATAATCCCAAAAATTGTAGGAGTAGATGTATCCAAAAGAGACCAAAATGCACAAAAACCTTTGTTCCCGGTTAATTGTCCTGACTGTAACACATTGCTTGTAAAAGAGGAAAGCGAGGCCAAACACTATTGTCCAAACATCAATGGTTGTCCAATGCAAATAAAAGGCAGGTTGCTGCATTTTTGCAGCAGGAAAGCCATGAATATATTGGCTGGAGAAGCCACAATTGAAGTTATGTACAAAAAGGGCATCCTGAATACATTCCCGGATTTTTTCAGGTTGACAAAAAATGATATCCTGGAACTGGATGGCTGGAAGGAAAAATCTACAGAAAGGTTCCTGAAAAGTGTGGAAGCTTCAAAATCTGTTCCTTTTGAGCGAGTATTATATTCTTTAGGCATAAGGCACGTTGGAGAAACCACTGCAAAAAATTTAGCATTTCATTTCAAGTCAATCTATGCTCTTTCTATTTCTAAAAAAGAAGAGTTGTTGCAAGTAGCCGATATTGGCGAAACTGTTGCTGATTCTGTGATGAATTTCTTTGCTGACCCGTTCAACCAAGAAATAATTAAATTGCTCAACTCCTACGGTGTAAAATTAGAGTCAAATAATTCCAATAGCATATTATCTAATAAGTTAGAAGGATGCTCATTGGTTGTATCAGGACTTTTTTCAATTCCAAGGGAAGAATTAAAAAAAGTGATTGAACAACACTCTGGTAAAAATGTTACATCTATTTCGGGGTCAACATCTTATTTGATAGCTGGAGATAATATGGGCCCATCCAAATTGGAAAAGGCTAATAAATTAGGCGTCAAAATATTGACTGAAAATGAGTTTTTTGAGATGATTAAATAATTATTATAACTTTATTTATAAACAAATTTTGGTTTAGAATGAAAAAAATATTGGTTTCCAATAAAGTGTACTATGTTGGAGTAAACGACAGGAAAAAGTCTCTTTTCGAAAACAACTGGCCTTTGCCAAATGGAGTTTCATACAATTCATATGTAATAGCAGACGAGAAATGTGCGCTAATAGATACATTGGAATTTGGTTCAAAAGATGACTATCTGGAAGAAATTGGAGAAATACTTCAAGGCAGACAACTTGATTATTTGATAGTCAATCATATGGAGCCTGATCACTCAAGCATGATCGGGTGGATCCAGAAGATGTACCCAAATGTAAAGATAGTAGCAAACAGCAAGGCTTTCAAAATGCTACAATCCTATTACGGGATTGGTCAAGATCATATACATGAAGTGAAAGATGGGGATACTCTTGACCTTGGCTATCATAAATTAAATTTTGTAATGACTCCATGGGTCCATTGGCCAGAGACAATGATAACATATGACACAACAGACTCCATCCTTTTCTCATGTGACGCATTTGGATCTTTTGGAACTCTTGATGGTGGAATCTTTGACGATGAAATCAACTTTGGATTTTACGAAGATGAGATGAGGAGGTATTATTCAAATATTGTTGGCAAGTACAGTCATATGGTTCAAAAAGCTTTTGCAAAATTAGAAAGTTTTAAAATCAATTTCATTTGTCCATCCCATGGACCTGTGTGGAGGAAAGACCCTCAAAAGGCGATTTCATTGTATGACAAATGGAGCAAGCACGAGTCAGACGAGGGGGTGGTGATTGCATTTGCCTCTATGTATGGCAACACCGAAAAGATGGCAGATTACCTCGCCAGGCTAATATCAGAACAGGGAGTCAAGAACATACGGATTTACGATGTTTCTAAGACCCATGTATCATTCATCTTGAATGACATATGGAAATACAAGTCGGTTGTTTTAGGGTCGAGTGCCTACAATGCCGGGATGCACCCAATGATGCAACATTTATGCAACGAATTGGAGGTACTAAACCCCAAGGACAAAAACTATGCTTTGTTTGGCTCTTTCAGTTGGAGTGGCGGAGGAGTGAAAACCTTGGTGCCTTTTTCAGAAAAGATGAGTTGGAAAATGGTTGCCCCGCCTGTAGAAATAATGGGATCTCCCAAAATTGAAGAGATGTCAGGGTTTGAGGAAATAGCAAAAAATATTATATAATCATGGATAAAGCTTCGATTCGGTTCAAAACATCAAAAAAAGTAGACCAAAGTGATACTGCTTTGAACCATGGGTCTGGTTTATTGAATGTTTTTGCAACCCCGGCTATGGTTGCTTTAATGGAAAAGTCTGCCCACCAGCTTGCATTGGCTAACATTCCTGAAGGTTTGGACACGGTTGGTATAGAGATTAGTGTAAAACATACAAGAGCCACTCCTGTGGGTAAGGAGGTTTTTGCCGAAGCAGTATTGGAAAAGCAGGATGGGAAACGTCTGTATTTTACAATCACTGCATATGACAATCAAGGTGAAATAGGAACAGGAACACATATCAGGTATATCATTGACCCTATAAAATTCATGGAGAGAACTATTTGAAAAAATATGGCAATATAAAACATACTTATCAAAGGATACTGAAATTCCTTATCAATGACATCTGGCATCTTGATATGTCGGAAATTAGTATTATGCGTGCCAGAATGATAAAGTACCTGAAGGTTTTGTTGATAACCATCAAGGGGTTTGCAAATGATAAGGTTTCACTTCAGGCTACATCATTGAGCTACTTCTCTGCGATGTCCATTGTACCGTTTGTTGCAATAATGTTTGCTGTTACCAATGGGTTTGGTGCAGGCGAAAGGCTTGAGAGTTTACTGTATAGTTATTTTGAAGGCAATGAACAGATAATATCATACGTACTTAAATTTGCTACAAATATTATAAAAACAAGCAGAAATGGGCTTTTTGGTGTGATTAGCTTTTTATTTTTGCTCTCTACTATAATATGGCTGATGCTAAATATTGAAAAAGCATTCAATGAAATATGGAAGGTTGAATCTGGCCGTTCATTCAGGAAAAGGGCAATCTATTATATGACTCTTTTGTTTGTATCTCCATTTGTAATTTTCCTTTTCCTCACTTTGGCATTGGTGTATACTAACACATTAAAATCAATTGGACTTGAATTTGACAAGTATCTCCCAATAACTTCCATTTTTACATGGATTACTGCTTATTTTTTCATAACAGGAGTATTCACCCTTATGTATAAACTAATTCCAAATACAAAAGTAAGGGTTTCTGCAGCTTTTAATAGTGCATTGGTCCTTGCATTTGCTTTTATTGTTGTTCAGTTCTTTTATTTGGAAACCCAATTGATGGTAAACGGGTTGAACGCTGTATATGGAGTGTTTGCTGCAATCCCTCTCTTTATGGTATGGATGAATATCAGCTGGACGCTTATACTGTTTGGTGCAGAACTCTCACATGCATTTCAGAATGTAGATAATTACAAGTATATTTAAAATAAAAATTATGGATCTTAAATTGACATCAAGAGCAGAAGATTTTATTGATGATAAATATTTTCACGAACTTTTACAAAACACAAAAGAGGATCTTCCAAAGATAAGGGAGATACTTGCTAAAAGTAAAACCAAACAGGCTTTGACACTGGAAGAGACTGCAACACTACTTGCAATAAATTCCCCCGAAGCAAAGCAGGAGTTGTTTGAGACAGCCAAGGAGCTGAAAAGGTCCATATATGGCAAAAGAATTGTTTTGTTTGCTCCATTGTATATTGGTAATTATTGTATAAACAATTGTCAGTATTGTGGATTCAGAAGTTCCTTGAGAAAAGCTGTAAGAAGGACGTTAAGTGATCAGGATATTGTGGCAGAAGTAACACAACTTGAAAAAGAGGGGCACAAAAGATTGATTTTGGTTTATGGTGAACACCCCAGGTATACTCCGGAATTCATAGCCGACAGCGTTAGGACATGTTATAACGTGAAAACCGGAAATGGGGAGATACGCAGAATCAATATCAATGCCGCACCACTGGACATAGAGGGGTTCAGGACTGTCAAAGAGGCCGGAATAGGCACTTTCCAGGTTTTTCAGGAAACTTACCATAAAGAGACTTATGCCAAGTATCACCCTGGTCCCGGCATAAAAAGTGACTATATGTGGAGATTGAATGCAATGGACAGGGCTTTTGAGGCGGGTATGGATGATGTTGGCATTGGAGCATTGTTTGGATTGTATGACTGGAGGTTCGAGGTATTGGGTTTGGTCAAACACTCAATATACTTACAAGATAAATATGGGGTTGGCCCCCATACCATAAGTTTCCCACGAATCAAGCCTGCATACGACATGAAACTGGACTTGCCGTACGAAGTTAGTGACGAGGATTTTAAACAATTGGTGGCAACATTAAGAATTGCAGTTCCATACACAGGTCTTATAATGACTGCAAGGGAAACTTCAGAAGTAAGGGACGCTGTAATTGAATATGGAGTATCCCAGATAGATGCAGGTACCAGGTTGGAGATTGGAGGTTACCACGAAGGCAAGAAAGAAGTGCAGGAGTTGAATCGTGAGCAATTCCAGATTGGAGACTCCAGGGAACTTGATTCAGTCATCCAGTGGTTGCTAAATCGGGGGTTCATACCTAGTTTCTGCACATCATGCTACAGGCTTGGACGTACAGGTGAGCACTTCATGGAATATGCAATACCTGGTTTCATAGGAAGGTTCTGTACTCCCAATGCAATGCTTACCTTAGCTGAATACTTGGAAGATTACTCATCTGCAGAGACAAAAGAAGAGGGATACAAACTTATAGAAGAGGAACTTTTGCTTATCAAGGATTCAAAGAAAAAAGAGGACCTGGCAACTAAATTGCTAATGATTAAAAATGGTAAGAGAGATATGCTCTACTAAAGAAATATGTTTACAGATAAGGATAATGCAATAATTGAAAAGGAATTCGAAGTTCTGCGTCTGGCAAGTCTTAAAAGATGTGCAAATCAGGGAGAATACGAAGTAGTCCTGAAAGCCTTTGATTTTGCCAAGTCAGCTCATAACGGTGTCAGGAGAAGGTCGGGGGAGCCATATATAATACACCCTATTTCCGTAGCCCAGATTGTTGTTCAGGAGATAGGCCTTGGCTACAAATCCATTGTCTCTGCCTTGATACATGACGTGGTAGAGGATACCGAGTACACTCTGGAAGACATTGAAAGGTTGTTTGGAGCAAAAATCGCTTCATTGGTAGATGGTTTGACCAAAATAAAAAGCGCTTTTGATTCACAGACTTCTTCGCAGGCAGAGAATTTCCGCAGGATATTGCTTACCCTTAATGATGATGTCAGGGTTATTCTAATCAAATTGGCAGACAGACTCCACAATATGCGTACATTGGAGTATATGCCTGACCACAAGAAGTCGAAGATCCTTAGCGAGACCATGTACATATTCATACCTCTGGCTCACAGACTGGGATTGTACAGCATAAAATCGGAGTTGGAAAATATATGGCTTTACCATACTTTACCTGCCCAATATGAGTATATCCAAAGCAGGATATCCCAAACGATTGCAGAAAGAGGTTGCGCCATGGATGAGTTCATTGAACCTATTTCCGAAAGTTTGAGGCAGGCCGGGTACAAATTCAATATCTCCAAAAGGACAAAGACTCCCTACTCCATCTGGAGGAAAATGGAATCCAAGTCAATTCCTTTTGAGCAGATATATGATTTGTATGCTGTCAGGATTGTTTTTGATCCCAAGGAGAACCAACCAGAGAGGATTCAATGTTGGCATATTTATTCCCTTATAACTGAACTATATTTGTCCAAGACAGACAGAATCAGGGACTGGGTGAGCACCCCAAAAATAAATGGATATGAAGCTTTACATTGCACAGTAATGGGTCCACAAGGTAATTGGGTGGAAATACAAATCCGTTCTGTGAGGATGAATGATTTGGCAGAGAGAGGGGTTGCTGCTCATTGGAGTTATAAAAGCGCTGGGTCTCCATCTGAAAATGAGATGGATAAATGGCTAAATATGGTCAGGGAGGTCTTGGAGAATCCCGATTCAAATGCGTTGGAATTTTTGGACAGGTTCCATTCAGACCTTTTATCTTCTGAAATATATGTATTCACCCCTAAAGGAGAATCACGCTCTCTGGTAAAAGGATCTACAGCCTTGGATTTTGCATATTCCATACACTCAGAGATAGGCAGTAAGGCAATAGCAGCAAAAGCAAATTTCAAACTAGTGCCCATTTCTTACGAACTAAGGAATGGCGACCAAATAGAAATCATTACAGCTGAGTCTCAAAAACCTCAAAGAGAATGGCTTGACTATGCAAAGACACCTAAAGCCAAGAGCTTTATAATGGATGCTCTCAAGTCAGAAATCAAGGATCATTTAAAATCGGGTCAAACCATCCTGGATGAAAAACTTTCGGAAATGGGTATTAAACCACAAGCAAGGGTCTACAGAAAGCTGACTGCTGCATACGGACTCAATAACCGGGAAGAGTTGTTTAGCAAGATTGGTGCTGGAATTTTGGATTTGTCTGATCTCTCCACAACCATAAAAAAAAGCACAACACGAAAAAGGATTCGTTTCTGGAATCTCCAATTTTCAGGGTTTGGTAACCAAAACAATGACTATAACGACAACTTTGACAATGAAGAAGAGGATGATAACGGAGGTACGGAGGAAGTGGCACCAGTTCCTGTCCCTAAAAAGTCAATAGATAACAAGAAAGATTACCTGCTCAAAGAAAATCCTCTGGAGAAAACTTTGAGTTATCAAGTTGCAAGGTGTTGCAAGCCAATACCAGGAGATAAAGTTATAGGTTTCATTGATGACAATGGCGAGGTTATTGTACATAAGAACAGCTGTCCTGAAGCAATCCAACTAGCATCACGTTATGGTAACAAGATTGTAAAAGCAAAATGGACCAAGCACACTGTATCGTCTTTCCTTGCAAGAATTAGTATGAGAGGAATAGACAGGATTGGGATACTAAATGAACTAACTCAATTTATCACGCTTGTTTTGAATGTCAACATACGAAAAATTTTCATTGAAACCCACGATGGGATATTCGAAGGGTTTATAGACTTATATGTGCACAATACAGAAGATTTGGACAAAATAATAAAGCAGATGTCTCAGGTAAAGGGTGTTGAAAATGTTATAAGGACAGAATTGAAAGAAGACTAATCACATAATATGGAAATCATAAGAACAAATATAGGCAGGGTTATTATTTTTTTGATGTTTGGTTATTTTGCAACAAGTTCTTGTGCAAATACTTCTACTCCTCCAATGGGTGGACCGAAGGATACAATACCACCATTACTGATTGAAGTAGTTCCTGACTCTGGTGCAATTTCTTTTCCCTTGGAAGAGGGTATTCTGACAATGACTTTTGACGAATACGTGGTATTGAAGGATCCTCAACAAAACATATTCCTCTCTCCTCCACAAAAAAAACAGCCAGAGGCAAAAATAAAAGGGAAAAGTGTTATTGTCAGGTTTCAGGAAAAGTTGGATTCAAATAAAACGTACTCTCTGCACTTTGGAAACTCAATACAAGACAACAATGAAGGGAATCCTTTCTATAAATATGTACTCCCTTTTTCCACAGGCTCTTACGTTGATTCTTTTATGGTATCGGGCATTGTTTTACATGCAAGCACATTAATGCCTGCCAATGGAGTAGTTGTAGCTATTTACAACAATTTGTCGGATTCTGCGATATATTCTGCCAATCCTAGTGCGGTTGCAAAAACTGATAATTTTGGATATTTTGTTGTCAGGAACATAAAGAAAGAGCCATATTCAGTTTATGCTTTTGAAGACCTGAACAACAATTTCCGATACGACAGGGAAAGTGAACGGGTTGCTTTCATGGATTCGTTGTTGGTTCCAACCAAAGTCTTGTCAGATACTTTGAAGGAACTAGAATATGTAGGAGAAAAAGATACTTTGAAGGCAATTTCAAGACCAGTTGAAAAGGAACTTTACTTATTCAGGGAAGATAATGAAAAACAGTTTATACGTGAAAGCAAGAGGCTTCAGCACAGGATGGCCTATTTGCTTTTTTCTGCTGCCAACCCAATAATCAATTCATTGGAAATCTCAGGATTGGATGAATCTTCGTTTGTAACCGAACACAATATCAGAAAAGACAGCATAGTACTTTGGGTTACAGATACTTCCATTGTAATGCCAGATACCATGAAAGTTAAGATTGAGTATATGAAAACCGATTCAACCGGGAATCTCACTTCATTCAAAGAAAATTTCAATTTGCCAAAACCAAAACCTGCTAAAATTGAGGAAGATGATCAACAAAGGCAATCTACTGAAAATGAGGTGAAAAAAAGAGCAGATTTATTGGAATTCAAAATAGTAGCAGATCCTGCCCTTATTGAGCAGAGTGGTTTCCAGCTTGTTTTTGAAGCCCCGCTATCCTATTTGAACAGAGATTCAATCTCTCTTATTTACAAAACACCAAAAGGAGAAACAGGTATAATGGATTATGCTGTTTCATACGATTCTTTATGGAGAAGGATTGTCAACATCAGGCCAAACGGAGTCTTGTTGAAAGGATATGATTACACTCTGGACATTTCAGAAGCATCTTTCATGGATATATATAAAAGAACCAACGACTCGATTGTGAAATCAGTCTCGCTTCCTCAAGATGAAAGTTTGTCAAAGCTAACACTTGATATACAGCAAGCACATGGTCATTATATCATTGAACTTACAAATGTTACCAGGGATAAGATTTTTCGTAGTTACTCCATTGACAGGGATACAGTCTTGGAGTTTCCATATCTTCAAAAAGGACCTTATTCTGTCAAGATTACAGAAGATTTGAATGGCAACGGAATAGGTGATACTGGTAATCTGTCTCAGAAAAGACAGCCAGAGAAGGTTCGGCTCTATACATTGCCCGATGGAAAATCAATCATTTTAATACCTGAGTCTACCGAACTGGTCCAGTCTATCAAATTGAACCAAATTTTTAATCCGGACAACAATGATTAAAAGGTTATTAGTAACTGTTATACTTGTTAACACTTCTATTTTAGCCCTCACTGGCCAAACCAACCAACATATGTTAGGATTGAGGGCTGGTTATAATATAAGTGGTATGGACTCCAGACCAACACGAAACTACAAATCAATAACAACATACGAAAATTATTCATTGGTTTATACATACTACCATGACTTGTGGGGGACTATAGATTTTTTTGGGATCCAATCTGGCATTTCCAAATTATCTCAAGGGTACAAAACGGACGAAGGAGAGAATCGTTATCAAGTTATTTCCATTCCTTTGGTTTCTCAATTCCATTTTGATTTTTGGAGAATGCGGTTGTTGCTGAATGCTGGATGTTTTGGGGGATATCGCCAAAACAGGGTTAATTTCGATGGTTCGGGGTTTGATGAGTTTGATAATAAAATAGACTTAGGTATTATTGCTGGAGGCGGGTTGGCTTTTATTTTGAAACCGTTGGAATTTCATATAGAGGGCAACTATCATTATTCTTTTACCTATTTACATAATCCAACAAAATACAGCGACAGGGATTACTTATTTACAAATCCCAAACAATTGATTTTGAGTATAACTCTAAACATTCAATTATAAACCGCATTGAAAAATGAGAAAGGTAGTAGTCAAAGTAGGTAATGTGGAAATTGGACATGATGGAGAGATTATTATCCAAACCATGTGTAATACCCCAACTGCAGATATTGAGGCAACATACAAACAATGCAAATCTTTGTATTCAAAAGGTGCTCAAATCATAAGGGTCACAACCCAAGGCCCAAAGGAGGTAAAATCATTGCAACAAATAAAGGATATGCTACTAAAAGATGGTATTTCTGTCCCACTGGTTGCAGATGTCCATTTTTCCTATAATGTAGCTCATTTGGCAGCCAAAGTTGCACACAAAGTAAGGATTAATCCAGGGAATTTTGCAAAAGACCACAAAACTGCCAGGAAAGAGTTTTCAAATCTAGTGACCATTTGCAAAGAACATGGGACATCCATCAGGATTGGTGTAAATCATGGGTCGTTGGGAGAACATAATACCCAAAAGTACGGGAACACTCCTGAAGGGATGGCAGAAGTAGCTTTTGAGTGGATAAAAATGGCCCAGGAATTTGATTTCGATCAAATTATAATATCCCTTAAAGCAAGCAACCCTCTTGTCATGACTAAGGCATACCGTATATTATACGATAAAATGTTGGATGATGGTATCTTGTATCCACTTCATTTGGGTGTAACCGAAGCTGGGAATGGAGAAGAAGGAAGAATCAAGTCTGCTTTGGGATTGGCAACTCTGCTTAAAGATGGGATAGGCAGTACAATAAGGGTTTCTTTAACCGAACCTCCCGAGAATGAACTACCTGTGGCCAGAATCATTGCGGACTATTTTTCGGGAAATCCCAAAATGGTTAAATCAAATTTGCCAAAAGATTATTTTTGCAATTCGTACCAAGAATTCATAATAAAGGCAGCTTGTGATTATGGCCCCTTACTACTTGATAAGGAGCTGGATGATATATCAATCAAAGCATACATCAACGGAGCTGAGGTTGGTAAAGAGCAGATGGAAAGGTTTGTTGATAATCTTATGCAGGGTGCCAGGAGAAGGTTTACAAAACCTGAGTACATTGCTTGCCCGGGGTGTGGCAGGACTCTTTACAATCTGGAAGAAGTGTTCAAGCAAGTTAAAGAGAGAACATCGCATTTGGTAGGGTACAACATAGCTGTGATGGGATGCATAGTAAACGGCCCAGGAGAGATGGCAGATGCAGATTATGGTTATGTTGGAGAGGGCAAAGGAAAAGTCAGCATATACAGGGGCAAGACACCTGTATATAGATCTGTACCACAAGATGAAGCTATAGACAAATTGCTGGAACTCATTGAGCAAGATGCTCGCAATAGAGTCTTCCTCCCTCGGAACGGATAACTTTGACCACGTCTCCTTTTTTTGCTATACCATAGGACATTGTCGCTTCGTACCATTTTCCGTTTATCTCTATTTTACCAGACGGCCTCATTTCGGTCATAACAATTGCTTGGCTGCCATTCAAAGATCTCAAAGAAGAATCGGAGCTCACATAACCATCATTTTCATTCAATACAGTTTTCAAAGCAATTCCTGGTAAAAAATCATTTTTGAAAAGCTTGCCAGCCAAATAAATGGAAAGAGACAAAGATATAAATGTAGACAATAAGACAATGGAAACAGGTTTTACAAGAACAATAAAATCAAAAGTCCCTTTGTGGTAGAAAAGTTGGTTATCAATCATTGCAAATGTCAAGCCGGTAACCATCAATATGATACCACTTATTCCTGCAATTCCAAAACCAGGAAGGATAAATATTTCAGTCAGTATTAGTAATATCCCAATCACAAAGACAATTATTTCCCAATGTTCTGCCAACCCCTCAAGGTATAGAGGCGAAAAGTAGAATATGGCACCAATTATGGCGGCTGCAGAGGGGAATCCTATTCCTGGGCTTTGTAATTCAAAATAGATACCTCCAATAATTAGCATAAGAAGGATTCCTTGTACAACTGGAGTCAAAAAGAAGAGCAGGATTTTGTCTAGAAATGAGAGATGTTGGGTCTTTAATGTGTAATCTTCAATATTTGTCAATTTCCCTGCAATCTGGTCAATGTTTTCTGCCAAACCTTCGCAATAACCAGCTTTGATAGCCTCTTCTGCCGTGAAACTCAATACTTTTGTGCTGTCAATAATGCCTTCTATATACACAGACGGATCTACCATTGCCTCTGCTATTGAAGGATCCCTGCCATTCACCTCTGCAGTGGAGCGCATCATGGCCCTCATGAAAGACTGGTATTTATCTGGCATTGGAGAACCACTTTGATCTACTACGGTTGCAGCTCCAATGCTACCTCCTTTTTTCATGTAGATACTGTCACAAGCTATTGAAATCAAAGCCCCGGCAGAAATTGCCTGGTTGTTGATGAATACAGCTGTCGGGATTTTTGTCCTCAACAGGGCACTTCTCATACTATCGGCAGCATCAACAGCACCACCATATGTATTCATGTCAATTATTATAGCATTAGCACTCAATTGGGTTGCCTCCTCTATCCCTTTTGACAATCTCTTGAAAGAAGAGGAGTTGATTTCACCTTTGATTTCTATGACGTAAATCAAATGATCTTGTGCAAATACCATTGTACTTAGCAGTAAAAAGATAATTATTGAAAAGATTCTCATTTTGACCTATTTATTTATAAGTGTAAATATACTCCCTTTTTTTGCTATTTTTGTTTTGATTTAATTTTTTTAATCAAACCTAACAAAATTATGAATTTTAAAAGACTTCTTTTTGCAGCATCATTGCTGTTTGTTTTTGCTCCTCTCTTGGGCCAGGCTCCTTTGCCTTATGACCCTGATGATTCTGATTTTTCAGAAAGTTGTACCTCCATTATGGTTGGGAAAAAAGCTAGTAAAGATGGGTCTGTAATGACTGCCCATACTTGCGATTCCAACTATCGGACATGGTTGGAAATGGTTGGTAGGCAAACCTATGGCTCCGGAGAATCCGAAGGAGTTTTTTGGGGCAGATTGCATACAGAAGAACCATGGGATATGCGTAACGTAGAAGAAAAAGGCAGAATACCTGCTGTTGCAGAAACCTTTGCATATTTGAATACTGCCTATCCATGTTTAAACGAAAAACAACTTGCAATTGGAGAGACAACAATTGTGGGCAGAAAGGAATTGGTAAACAAAGAGGGTCTCTTTTTGATTGAGGAACTTCAACGTTTGGCCCTGCAAAGATGCTCAACAGCCAAGGATGCTGTATTATTGATTGGTAAATTGGCACAGGAATACGGTTACGGAGACAACGGAGAGTGTTTGACAATAGCAGACAAAAATGAGATTTGGCATCTTGAAATTTTTGGTTCGGGTCCTGGAAAACCGAGTGCCATATGGGTTGCTCAAAGAATTCCTGACGACCATGTGGCAATTTCTGCCAATATTCCAAGAATCTCAAAAGTTGATTTTGAAAGCGATCAATTTCTTTATAGCAAAGATATTCGTGAGAGGTCTAAGGATCTTGGATATTGGGATGGCAAAGAAGAATTTGTTTTTTGGAAGGTCACAAATGATAAGAAACCGTTCTCAATAAGGGAGTACTTTGTATTGAGTACATTGGCTCCGTCACTTAACCTTAATTATGACGATCTGGAGTTACCCTTTTCTGTAAAACCAGACAAACTTGTGGATGTAAGGGATATACTGGCTCTTTACCGTCAAACTTACGAAGGGACAGAATGGGACCAGACCAAAAACCTGGCTGTAGAAGTAACCAGAAGGGACAGGATCAAAGGAGAATACAAAGAGGTTGTCAAGCCTGTTTCAAATTTCATGACAAACGACATGAGGGATTTGCTTAATTCTTTAAAACCTGGTGTCACAGAAAGAGTCAGGGGAATTGCTGTTATACAGTGCTCCTATTCTCAAATAATACAACTAAGGGACTGGCTTCCCGATGAGGTTGGGGGTATTGCTTGGTTCTCATTTGACAATCCATCCCAGAGTCCAAGGATTCCTGTTTATTCTGGAACTATTGATTTGCCTGAAAGTTTCAAGATATGCGGCCAACATAGGTACAGAGAAGATGCCGCTTCATGGGCTTTCCGGGAAACCAACAGGATAGCAACAATAAACTGGAATAAAACCAGGGGGATACTGGAACCGGAAATAATGAACTTTGAACAAAAGATGTTCGAAACTTCTGCATTAGTAGAGAGTGAAGCCGTTGAATTGATAAAGGAGGGTAAAATGGATAAGGCCAAAGAAATCCTCACAAGGCATACCCATGATTTTGCATCCATGACCATCAACAGATGGAAAGAACTTAAGGCAGAACTCTGGACTATTTTTGCAAGAAGTATGTAAATAGACTCAGTGGTTTCTTTCATTCTTTACCTTTTATAATTAACTTTGCCGGGTTTATTATAAATTTATAAAAGCAGAAAAAGAATGGTTGAAAGTACTCCTGCTACACTGGAACTTGAGAATGGGTTAAAATTCAAAGGGTTCTCATTTGGTTACGACCAAGCCGTCCACGGTGAGGTCGTTTTTTCTACTGCTATGGTAGGATATCCTGAAAGTCTTACTGACCCCTCCTACTCTGGTCAGATTTTATGCGTTACCTTCCCTTTGGTAGGAAATTATGGTGTCCCATCTGATGAATTTATCGATGGTTTGTCAAAGCATTTTGAATCTGAAAAGATTCATGTTCGAGGATTGATAATTTCTGATTACTCGTTTGAATACAGTCACTGGAATGCAGCCAAAAGCTTGGATACCTGGCTGAAAGAACACAAGGTTCCCGGTATTTATGGTGTTGATACAAGGGAGTTGACAAAGATATTAAGGGAAAAAGGTGCAATGCTTGGGTCAATACTACCTGAAGGTAATAAAGAAACTCAAGACAATTATGATCCAAACACCGAGAATCAAGTAGCCCTGGTAAGTTGCAAGGATATAATTAAATATGGACATGGAGATAAGAAAGTAGTGTTAGTGGACTGTGGTGTCAAACACAACATAATACGCTGTCTTGTAAATAGGAATGTAGAGGTTATTCGTGTTCCTTGGGATTATGACTTTACCAAATTGGACTTTGATGGGTTGTTTATATCCAATGGACCTGGGAATCCCGATTTTTGCTCTGCAACGGTAGACAACATCAAAAAAGTGGTTGAATCGGACAGGCCAAAACCCATATTCGGGATATGCATGGGAAATCAACTTCTTTCCAAGACAGCGGGAGCTAGTACTTATAAATTGAAATATGGGCACAGGAGTCATAATCAGCCAGTAAGGATGAGTAATTCCACTAAGTGTTATATTACCTCACAAAACCATGGCTATGCAGTAGATGACACTGCTTTGGGTAGTGATTGGGAACCACTATTTGTAAATATGAATGATGGAACAAATGAGGGCATCAGGCATAAATCAAAACCATTCTTTTCTTGCCAATTCCATCCAGAGGCCTCAAGTGGCCCTACAGATACTGAATTTTTATTTGACGACTTCATTAATCTTCTATAATCATAAAAAATGGATAAAATCAACAAAGTCTTATTATTAGGATCGGGAGCCTTGAAAATTGGTGAAGCCGGGGAGTTTGATTATTCCGGTTCCCAGGCATTAAAAGCCATGAAAGAGGAGGGAATAACAACCGTCCTGATAAATCCCAATATTGCCACAGTTCAAACCTCAGAAGGAGTAGCTGACAAGATTTATTTTTTGCCTGTCACACCATATTTTGTAGAAGAAGTTATAAAAAAGGAGAAGCCTCAGGGTATACTTTTGGCATTTGGCGGGCAAACAGCATTGAATTGTGGCGTAGAGCTGTACAAGAGCGGAGTTTTTGAAAAATATAACCTGGAGGTTCTTGGCACCCCTGTTCAGGCAATCATGGATACAGAAGACAGGGAATTGTTTGTAAATAAACTTGACGAAATTCAAGTTAAAACAATTAAAAGTCATGCTGTAGAAACTATAGAAGGTGCAAAAAGCGCTGCAAAGGAGTTGGGCTATCCTGTGATTTTAAGAGCTGCATATGCTCTTGGAGGTATGGGAAGTGGATTTTGTGATAATGAAGAAGAACTTGAACAACTTTCTGAAAAAGCATTTTCATACTCTACACAGGTTCTGGTAGAAAAATCCTTGAAAGGGTGGAAAGAAATAGAATACGAAGTAGTAAGGGACAGGTTTGATAATTGTATTACAGTATGTAACATGGAGAATTTTGATCCATTGGGTATTCATACTGGTGAAAGCATAGTGGTTGCACCTTCCCAAACACTGACAAACAAAGAGTTCCATCTATTAAGAGAGTTGTCAATTAAAATTGTAAGGCATATAGGTATTGTCGGCGAGTGTAACGTTCAATATGCATTTGATCCTTATTCCGAAGATTACAGGGTTATTGAAGTCAATGCAAGGCTAAGCAGATCTTCTGCATTGGCATCAAAGGCAACAGGATATCCTTTGGCTTTTGTGGCAGCAAAATTGGGATTGGGATATGGTCTTTTCGATTTGAAAAATTCTGTGACTAAAAATACTCCAGCTTTCTTTGAACCTGCATTGGATTATATAGTATGCAAGATTCCTAGATGGGATTTATCTAAATTCCACGGAGTTTCCAGGGAAATTGGATCCAGTATGAAAAGTGTGGGTGAGGTAATGTCAATTGGACGTAGTTTTGAAGAGGCAATCCAAAAGGGACTGAGGATGATTGGTCAGGGAGCGCATGGATTTGTAGCAAACAAAGAGATAAATGTAGAGGATATTGATAGATCTCTAAGAGAACCTACAGACAATCGTATCTTTGTCATATCCAAAGCTTTCCAGAAAGGGTATTCCATTGATCAGATACATGAACTAACTAAGATAGACAAATGGTTCCTGGTCAAGTTATTGAATATTGTCAAAACCTC
>JAQWAL010000011.1:45249-46948 GCA_028707695.1 Bacteroidales bacterium
TCTACAATGCTTGACAACCTGGGTATAGACCAACCCCGGTGGAAAGAGTTGACAACCCTTGAAGATGTTTATGATTTTGTTGAAATTGTTGATTACCCGGTGCTGGTAAGACCATCATATGTGCTATCGGGTGCAGCCATGAATGTATGCTCCAATAACAGCGAACTGGAACAGTTTTTAAAACTTGCCGCCAACGTATCTAAAAAACACCCTGTTGTTGTATCGGAATTCATCCAAAATGCAAAGGAAATTGAGCTGGATGCTGTAGCACGTAACGGTCAAGTTGTAGCATATGCAATATCAGAACATATTGAATTTGCCGGAGTGCATTCCGGAGATGCTACAATACAGTTCCCTCCTCAAAAATTGTATATAGAAACAGCAAGGAGAATCAAAAAAATCGCACGGAAAATCGCTTCTCAACTTGAAATCACAGGACCTTTTAACATCCAGTTCCTGGCAAAAGAAAATGATATAAAAGTAATTGAGTGTAACTTAAGAGCATCCAGAAGTTTTCCCTTTGTATCTAAAGTGCTTAAAATAAACTTTATAGAATTAGCCGCAAAGGCAATGATCGGCGTTGATTTCGAAATCCCTTCAAAAAGTGCATTCGATTTGGATTATGTTGGAATCAAGGCTTCCCAGTTTTCATTTTCCAGATTACAAAAAGCAGACCCTGTATTAGGTGTAGACATGGCATCCACGGGAGAAGTCGGTTGCATTGGTGACGACTCAAACGAAGCCGTGTTGAAATCGATGCTGTCTGTAGGTTACAAAATTCCCGGCAAAAACATTTTGGTCTCTTCGGGCTCTGCAAGGCAAAAAGCTGATTTGTTAGTAGCATGCAAGATGTTGGTTTCCAAAGGATACAATCTCTTTGCTACAGGTGGGTCTCAAAAATACCTGGCAGAAAACAATGTTCCGGCAACTTTGGTGTATTGGCCTAGTGAATCGGATAAAGAACCTCAGGCATTGAAAATGATCCAAACTAAAAAAATTGACTTGGTTATAAATATCCCAAAGAACCTGACACAAACAGAGTTGGATAATGGATACAAGATTCGTAGAGCATCTGTGGATTTCAACATCCCATTGATTACCAATACCAGACTTGCTTCTGCATTCATATCTGCATTTTGCTCAATGCAAATTGAAGATATCCAAATTAAAAGTTGGGACGAGTATACAACAATTTAATTATATTTGCGATAGTAAAAGCATATACAATTAGATATGATACTAAATAAGCAGGTAGGTGTTTTCCTTAATTTGGTTCATTGCCAATTCAAACAGTTTTTAAACTCTGTTTTCCAAAAACATGGGTTTAACCTTACTCCTGAACAGTATCTAGTCATGGACACACTCTGGGACGAAGGTGTCTTGTCTCAACAACAGATTGCAGATATTTTATTGAAAGACAAAAACTCAGTAACAAAATTGATAGATGCTTTGGAAAACAAAGGTCTTGTCAAAAGGATTGCCGACCTCAAAGACCGGAGGCAAAATAAAATTCATCTTACAGACAAAGCTGTATCCTTAAAGGATGATATTACCGTGATTGCTATAGAGACTACAAATGCAATAATAAAGGATATTCCCAAAGAAGATTTGATAAGGTTCGTGAAAGTTTTAAACAAAATGTCAGAAAACATGGACGCTTACAATAAAGATTAAACAGGTTCTGGAAATTACTATGAAA
>JAQWAL010000092.1 GCA_028707695.1 Bacteroidales bacterium
TAGTATAATAAGCGCAATGGAACTCAAACATTATGTGAGCACAAATGAGGTTTCACGGGAACTAGCATCAATCGCAACTTCTCTCAAACAAGAGAGCAACCCAGTGATTGTGCGGGTAAAACTCAAAACCCAACCATCCTGATTGTCCAATTGGAAAATACTCCTACCGTTCCTCTTAATGTCTACAGATTGGAAATCGCCAGACTCACCATCCCATCCGTTGTATCTATAAAAAGTAGCATGGTAGTTGCTTTGGTTGTCCAAAGATTGAAATGAGACAGATGATATGTTTGAAAATGGCTTGATCCCACTGTAATTGGTATAATCCATTTTGGAAACAAACTCATTTTTTACCATAACAATGTTGTTTTCAACACTATAGATTGAAGTTTTAACTGATTGTCCCATACACAATACAGTTGCATAAAACATAGATACCGAGAGTAACAAGCATTTCATAGGGGTGAAATTAATCATTTATTTTTAAATTTACATCATGGTTCAGAATTCATGGGCTTACAACTTAACTAAATCACAATGAACCGAATAATCCTTTTTTCTTTACTAACATTGTTTCTTGCTACTCAATGTGGCAAAAATGATACTGCTAACTTACTTGCTCACAGGGGGCCCGACAGAGTGAATTGACAGCCATCCGTGTGGGGGATAGCTTCCGCAATAGCAACTTTGCATTGAGAATGAGGGGGAGTGTTTCCACAAGATTAAAAATATTGTAGCAATTTCTCAATGATTCTCTCTTTCACAATTTAATATGCTTTTTGTATATCATAAGTTTCATCGGAGCGTATCAAACTTCCCATATCTTCCAAAAAATCAGGATCGGTCATTTTACTTTCCATATTCAAAATGAATTGTTTATAAGTTGGAGGTTGGGAAACAGAAAAATCCAATACCTCACCTAAACGTGAAAGGATGGGCTTTATTGGATCTTCTTCAACGATGTTTAATTGTTCTGCCTGCTCAACGCCACACTTTTCCTGCCCCGTAGTGCTTTGTCAACCGGTTCAAGGGAGTGAATCTGCAAATTCTCCAAACCTTAAAATCTTCTCGCTATTCACCTTATTGAAAAGCAAATGTTCAAAGTCCTTTTGCTTCTTCTTTAAATCAACTGTTTTCAGCAATTCTGATGTCGCCTGTTTGAACTCTTGCAAATTATGAACTCCACAACGCTTTGAAAGGAAATCATAATCAGGTTTTGTTTGTGTCAATAGAAACATCAGGTCGTAAAAGTCCCGTCCTTTGGCGCGGGCTAACATAGCTGCAATTTTCATACTGCATAATACGCCATCGGAAGGAACAGGAAACGGGAAAAAGAATCCGCCACCCTTGATATTTGTAATAACCGGAGAGTAACCAATTCCCTGGTCTTGGCTTTCAACCTTTATCAAAAAGCGTTCCTCCTTGTATCCGCTTAATCCCAAATCGAATAGCAGTTCAGGGAAATGGATATTCCTCCGGAAAGACGTTAGTTTCGGATTTTCTTTATCCTTTGCTTCCACTCGTAAGCCCGAACGTTCCAAAAACCGGATTACTCCATTTGTCATTTCAATAAATTCGTCTTTCGACAAATCTTTGCAATCAAAATCCAAATCTTCGGAGAATCGGTCTATTCCTTTTACCAAACGCAAGTTTGTCCCACCAATAAAAACCATCTTTTGAATGTTTGGAGTAGAAGAAAGGTAATCCAGAATCATCAACTGCAAATACTCTTTCAGTATGTGCTTATTGAAACTCGAGTTTTCACGGAATTGAGCCGGAAAATAATTTCTTATCTGTTCAATCTGTATCATAAATCGTAAGTCTTAAAAAGTAGTTTTACCCGATGGTTAAGTGCCTTGCTTTTAAACTTGGTGCAGTACTCCATCAATAAATCCTTGTTTAAATCATCATGCAGGTAATCTTCATCCAAACGCAACTCTTCTAATTCCTGTTCACTATCATAGAACGGATAAAGATACAGCAAATCAAGCAACGCCTTTTCGGGTGTAGCAAACTGTATGGTGCGGTTGTCTGCTATTGGCTTCAACTCGTACCCGAACATTAGGCTCTCCTTGACATTCTTATAGGAGTATTCGCCAAAGTCGTTATTAAATGAAGCCGTTTTCAGTGATGTTACACTGGTAAGCTGTACTACTGCCTCCGGTATCATCCCGTAGAATGACAATGCCGTGTGTAGGCTGATGTATGATGGGCGGTAAATCCGATTCGCAAAATAAAGAGGATAATCGGGCTTGCTCCTATAGTCCGGAAAAGCAAAATATCCCTGCCGTAACCGAATAAGATAGCCCTTCTTTACCCAGCGGGTAAGGTTATTCCTGTCAAAGTTGGGCTGCCATGCATATACTTGATAGATATTGAAGCATGCCAAATCAAACATTTTATCCTTAAATTCAAGAAAAGTCATTTGTTTTATTTCTATTATGCTGTAAATATAATGCATTTTAGAAACAAAACAAAATATCTAGTTCTGGATTCTTTTTTACCCCTTCATCTACACAACAGGGCTACACTTTCTCCTACGACAACCTCTCCCGGCTCACCTCGGCAGTGTTTGCCTCCGGCACACAGGCTGAGGGGCGGTTCAACGAAAGCGCCTCGTACGACAGCAACGGGAACATCGCATCCCTGACCCGCAATGCAACCTCCGGGGTTATCGACAGCCTGGCTTACATGCTTTAGAATATTTAATTGTTGACCGGATACATATCAGTGATCATTATTGCTATATCCATAATCTTTTGGTTAAATAATATTTATTAAAATTTTTAATTTGCTGAAAAATTACACTATCTTTATTTCTTACAAATTTATTTGTCATTAGTAGAGAGCTTTGATATTGGATTATTAAGATGAAGAATATTATGAATAAATTAT
>JAQWAL010000093.1 GCA_028707695.1 Bacteroidales bacterium
CTCTTGAAATCTTCCAGTATTTGCTCCACTATGTTGACGCTGCCCGGAGGGTGGCATAACCTCACATCCCTGCCGATTATGGAGCGGTTCCTTTCAAATACCCGGTTTGGGCTGTGAGAGAAAAACTTGACCTTGTCGTTGGCGTCCACATATGTTATATCCACCGGCAGTGTCACGAATAAAGCTTCCAACTCCTTGATATCGAAGCTTCCCGAGGAGAGCCTGACAGGTGACCCTTTTATGTATTCCGAACCTTGGCCCACCATTGTGCTTCCGGTTTTGTCATCTGTGGTCATCTTTGAGGCAACCTCAGGGGATGGGGTCCACTCTGCACGGGTGTCGTGCAGGCAATAGCCGTATACAGGTGTCTCCAGATATATCTGGTACCATTGTTCTTCGGAGAATTTTTCCATGCACATTGGAATAAGGATCTCCTCTTCTTTCATGATCATGCTCTCTATGGCATCTACCACAGGACCCAGAAGCATCACGACCACTCCCATGAGTTCCTCTTTTGACTGGATGTTTTGTGGTTGCAAGGATTGGTGGCTGGCTTTGAGTTGTTCACGTATTTGGTCGTGTTTGCCCCACATTACCTTTGGAGGACCGGTTATACCTTCCTTTTCCAGGAAAGGAAACAGAAGGTACTCTTTGCGTTTGTAGTGTTTGTCCAGGTCGGACAGGCTGTTGAACCAACCTTTTAGTTTGAGAATGGCCTTTTCCAGATCCTTTCCATCTTTGAACACGGCCGACGGCAGGGTGTCGAAAAACTCCTTCACCTGTGTTGTCACTTTCTCTACCTCCCTGTTCTCCTTTTGAAGTGTGTCCACCGGGTGAGCCTCCGGTACGGAAATTTCACCAGACTCAATGGAGCCATCCAGGACAGCACTGTGGATGTCGCAGAATTTGAGGATTTCTTCTTCCGGGAACCCTTCTGATATAAGTTGTTGCTCTACCTCCACAACCTCGTTGTAGGGGATTGATTTCAAAAGTTCCTTCAACCGGGTTTTGACAATCTCGGGAGCTTCGCCTTGATGCAGCTCTACCAACATGTGCTTGAGTAGCTCTTTACGTTTGGAAGAGTTGTTTATGAATTCACTCATTTGGTATGTTTTTGATATTATAATTGCAATTACTCATGAATAAACAACCATATTATCAAAAAGTTTGTCCATACTGACCCAACCTAAGGCAAAATTGTGTAAATTGCATACGGACATCGTTTAACACCAATATTTTGAAACACATCCTATCCATAGATGGCGGAGGGATCCGTGGCATCTTACCGGCTGCAATACTTGCACATTTGGAAAAACTGGCGCAAAAGGAGAGTGGCAACCCCCGGTTGCGTATAGCCCACCTTTTTGACCTGCTTGCCGGAACCTCTGCAGGGGGAATCCTCACAGCGTTGTACCTTGCTCCTTGTGAAGATGACAAATCGCAACCAAGGTACACTGCACAGCAGGTGCTTGACTTTTACTGCCAATTGGGGCCAATGATTTTCAGGAAACCGTTGGGTTACCTTTTGAGGTCTGCAGGCGGGCTGTTGCGCAGCCGCTACAACGAGCAGGCTCTCTATGAGTTTTCCAGAAAGATAATAGGGGATAGTTATGTTTCGGAGGTAATGAAGGATTGCCTTGTGACTGCATACGATTTGAGCAGCCGCAAAGCTTTGCTGTTTGGAAAACATGCAACCGTGAAGTATGGCAACATGGCCGATTATAAATTGTGTGACATTGCCTGTGCAACCTCTGCAGCACCCAGCTATTTCATCCCTGCAAAAATTCCTGCACGGGACGGTGGGGAGAGGCACCTGGCAGACGGGGGAGTCTATGCAAACAACCCCTCTATGTGCGCACTGGTGGAGGCATTCAAGATTTGGCCGGGCAAGCCATTGGAAAAGATGACCATGCTATCTGTGGGTTGTGGGAAAGTAGTGCGTCCTTACCACCACCACAAGACCCGTAATTTTGGTTACATCCATTGGCTGAATCCAATCCTGGACATCTTGATGTCTTCTGTTGCAGAGACAACGGACTACCAGGTGATGCAGATGTTCCAGATATCAGGAGTGCCCGGGAATTACACCAGGATAGAGCCTCCAATGCTCAATGCCGACTCCAGGATTGACAATGCCAACGATAAAAACATACGTCGTTTGCGCTCGGCCGCCCAAAACTACATTGACCATAACCAACTGCTGCTGGATAAAATATGTGCAAGGTTGCTGGAAGGTAATGTATAGGTTAATAGTCAAAATAATTTAACTTTGCAGGATACTTATTTGAAACAAAACCAAAAAATGTTCATTGCTGTAGATTTTGACGGAACCATTGTACAACACAGGTACCCTAAGATTGGAGAGGAGATTCCATTTGCAATAGATTCACTAAAATTGATCCAGAAAGAGTTGAAACACCATTTGATTTTATGGACAGTACGGGAGGGGGAGTTGCTGGAGGAGGCGGTGGAGTACTGCAAACAGAGGGGGCTTTCCTTTTATGCCGTCAACAAGAACCATCCCGATGATCCTGCTGCCGGAGCACCAACCAAACTGATGGCGGACATGTTCATAGATGACAGGAATTTTGGAGGAGTGCCCGATTGGGGTTTCATATACAACTCACTCAAAGATAATCCCGGAGGTTGTTTTTCTGTGGATATTTTCCAAAACAGGAGCGGACAACCAAAACCAAAGAAAAAAGGGTTGTTCGGCTGGTAGCCCAAAACTCTTTTATTACCTTTATACTTTAAAACAAAACGAGATATGAAAGGAATTGTATTGGCAGGCGGGTCGGGTACAAGGCTGTACCCAATAACCAAAGGAGTTTCCAAACAACTGCTCCCCATTTATGACAAGCCAATGGTTTACTATCCGGTATCGGT
>JAQWAL010000037.1 GCA_028707695.1 Bacteroidales bacterium
TCCTCTTTCTTTTCTCCCATAGCCTCCAATTCCCTGAGATATGACATCACAGACCTGTTTTCAATTATATATACTTTACCCATTTTGTCTATGATTGGGCTGTGTTCCCTTGTGTGGTCATGATCAAACTCAAGAATCCTTTTACCCTCTTTTGATATGCCTACCAATTTGAAGGTCATGCTTTTGCCAATTGCCGGTAAATTGAGGACATTCCGGTCTGTTGGCACAAATGGTAATGCGTTCGATTTCATGAACTTATTAAGTGAAGCGGCAATATTCTCCCCTTTTCTGAAAATTGAGTTAAGTTCTTTTATTTGTTGTTCATTCATTTTACCGAAAGATTTCTCTTCCATTTGTTCCTGCATGGACCTGCTGTTTGGTGCGAATACTTCCATGTTTTCTTCAAAACCTTTAACTGTGAAGGTGTAGTAGGTAACAACTCCCAGTGAATTCAGGGATTGCCTGAGCCTTGCAGAGTGTCCCCTGCGAGAAGCTGCTGCAGTGAATACCATTTGGTTGGAGATTGTCCATCCTGCAGATAGGATAGCCTCTATTCCTTTTTTTGCCTCTACAGTAATTTCCAGTGGACTTTGGAAATGGGTCTGAACCACGAATTGCTTGATTCCTGCTTCCAACCCTTTTTTTCGGAAATTACCAAGAATCTGGATCAATTCTTTGTCGATCCTCATGGGAAGGTATGCAAGCAACCTGGAACCTAGCCTTACCCTTTGGATTTCGTAATATTTTTCCCCGTCAGCCCTGTTTTTGTTGGCTTCCTTTTTCTTGGCAGCCATTTTAAGAACTGCATCCAAAATCTTTTCCAGGACTTTGTTCCTGCTCATAAGTGCATCTCCGCCGGTAATGAGGATATCCCTAAGCTGGGAGTCAGCTTCGAAATACTTCATGAGTTTTATCAACTTTTTGTCCCAGCTCTCTTGAGGTTTGAGTGAGTCAAGGTCAAAATTGAGACGTTGGCTTTGGAAGTCGTACATCCTTTGGCATGATGCACATAATCCACCGCAACTTCTGCCTCCTGTGTCTGGGATCATTATGGCAACCTCTGGGTATCTTCTGTGTATATTATGCCCTTCTGGTAAGAGCCACCCTGCGGCATTTGGTTCGCCGGCAGTGACTTGGTCTTCCTTTTCCCATGCCTTGATATTGCCATAAGTATCTACAAGTGATTCACTGTATAATACATAAGATCTAATGGCATTGTCGTCGAAACCATTCACGTCGGGGCAAAGAAGTGAGATATAATATGGTGTTATGAAAAATGGAATCTTTTTGTTTTTTGCCTTCTTGAGCATTCTCATTGTTTTGACAGAGAGGCTCTCTTCCATGAAGGTGTTGAGTTCTGACGGGCTTTTTATGGCCATTGACAGATGGAACCTGAAATCGTTCCACCATACTCTGACCTTTTCACGTTTTTGCTCTTGGGAAAGGTCGTTTTCAAAGAAATATTTAGAAGAGGTGTTTGTTCTTTTTTCAATTTTCTGGATTAGAAGTTCTATTATCTTCTCTTTGCGTGATTCCCTTTTTGCCTTGATCTCTTTGTCCAGACCCATAGGCCACCTTTTCATGTGCTTGTTGAATTTGTATTCGGAGTAACCGGTATTCTTGACAGCCCCTGTCATGTTGGCCAATATATGGTAAAGGTCAGTGTACAAATCTGTTGAAGTGCCTTCGGGGATATTGCCTTTTAAGAAATTCCACAATAATGAGAAAGTCTCTATATATACTTTTTCATTTCTTGATAATTCATTTATGAAGGAGGCTTCGTAAGAGAGCATATCTTTTACCAAAAGGGCATTTTTAACCATAATTGAATCTGCTCCGGATTCAATTATCTTGTCTGTCAATTTCAAAAGGGAATTGAAAAACTCTTCCTCACAACTACTCTCTTTTGCAGCATTGAAAATTTCGGGAAGTTTTTTTCTAAAATTGTTGAGTGTATTATATGCCATTTTATTAAATATTAATTTGAATTCCTACAAATTTACAAAAAAAATGGCTTTTTTTTGGTAACTAGAGTGTGAGTTTGGGGTTTTTAAAGAGGAATAATTTGTTATCCAGGACTTTAGATGTTACATAAGTGCTATCTAACAATATTTTGGAGGCCTCACCCATAGTAAGTTTGATTAGGAGTGATGGGATCCTGATTTTGACAATAGGTTTGTAACGGTCAGATATACGAGATGATATCTCTTTGTTTGTGATTGGATATGGTGCACACATGTTAACCGTTCCTGTAATTTGGTTTTCGATAATAAAGAGATAAGCTTCAAGAAGATCCTCCATTGATATCCAGGAAAGGAATTGGTTGCCATCACCCAAAATTGTACAAACTTTCATTTTGAAGGGGAGGATCATTTGTTTCAAGGCACCTCCCGTTGGATCTAAAACCACGCCAAGCCGGGTGATAGTTAGTTTTTTATTGCCTTCCAGGCATTTGGTTTCATTTTCCCATGCTCTGCAGACATCAGAAAGGAACCCGGTACCTTCGGTATAATCATTTTCTGTATGCTTTATGTTTGGGTTTGCTAAATATATACCTGTGGCAGATGCACTTATCAAATGTTTCACTCTGCCGGACTCCTTTATAAATCTACATAATTTTTTGGTAGTGTCAACCCTGCTCTCCAAAATGGCCTTTTTATTTTTTTTGCTCCACCTTTGGTTTATTGTTGCGCCTGCCAGGTTGATTATTGTATCGCAATGTTCAACTTGCTCTTTGGTGAATCCACGACTCAGGGCCATGACATTGAATCCTTTTGAAATGAGTTTTTTAGTGAGGTTTTTACCTATGAAGCCTCCGGCTCCTGTAATTCCTATGTCCATATCAATGGTGTTTAGTTTTCATACCTCTATCCTAAGCCCGTCGTAAGAAGCATGAATGCCTTGAGGGAGAGAGGCTTCCAGTTCTTTGTGGGTGCCAATCTGGTGTGACAGATGTGTCAAGTAGCATATCCCCGGGGAGGCAGAGCGGGCAGTAGTAATAGCTTGTTCGAGTGAGAAATGGGAAATATGAGGCTCTCTTCTGATTGTATTTAGCACAAGTATCTTTGAGTTTGTAGTTTTTTCCAGTTCTTCCGTAGAAATGTAACTGGCGTCTGTTATGTAGGAGATATCCCCAATCCTGAATCCAAGTATTGGAAGTTTGTAATGCAGTATCCTTATTGGTTGCACTTTTACACCTTGTGCATTGAATGGGGAATTGCCTATGGTCCTGATATCAAATTCGGGTACCCCAGGGTATTTTTCTTCGCAAAAAGCGTATGCATATTCCCTTTCCAAAGATTCACGTACCCTCTCTTCGCAATAAATGGGAAGGGCTTTCCCTTTCAGGTAGTTGATTGCCCTTACGTCGTCCAAACCTCCGGTGTGGTCTTTATGCTCATGGGTCAATAGTATTGCATCCAGGTTGTCAATATTTTCCCTTAGGAGTTGTTGCCTGAAGTCCGGACCTGCATCTATCAATATCCGTTTGCCATCTTGTTCTATTAGTACGCTTGACCTTAATCTTTTGTCTTTTGGGTCTGATGAAGTGCAGACCCTGCATTTGCAACCTATGATGGGAACACCTTGTGATGTCCCTGTTCCTAGAAATGTGATGATGCTCATGTTACTCTCTTTGCTTTTATAAAGGTAGGAAATTTTCATACCTTTGCGAAAATTTAAATAATGAAAGGATGCCTTTACCTTATTCCTACTCCGTTGGGAGAAATGCCTCTTGAATATGTTATTCCGGAAGGAACCCTTGCAGCTGTGACTGGTTTGAAGTATTTTGCAGTGGAAGAGTTGAGGAGTGGTAGAAGGTATTTGTCAAAAGCCGGGTTCAAAGGTAAAATAGATTCCTTGGAATTGTATTTGCTAAACGAACACACAAAGGAAGAAGAGTTGGAGGCTATACTCTCTGTTTTGGAAAGGGGAGAAAATGTAGGGTTGCTAAGTGAAGCAGGACTACCTGCTGTAGCAGATCCGGGAGCAAACCTGGTAATGAAGGCTCATAACAAGGGTATCAAGGTTGTTCCGTTTACCGGACCCTCTTCTTTGATGCTGGCTTTGATGGCATCTGGCAAGAATGGCCAGAATTTTTCATTCATTGGTTATTTGCCAGTAAAGTCAGATGACAGGAGATCCAAGATAAAAGAGTTGGAAAAACATGTTGCAAGGTCGGGACAAAGCCAGATAATGATAGAAACGCCATACAGGAACAATGCTCTTTTGGCCGATTTTTTGCAGGTTTGCTCAGATGTTACAACGCTCACGGTGGCTGCCGGCATAACCACCGGAAGTGAATTTATAGCTACAAAAACCATAGCACAATGGAAAAAAGAGAGGCCGGAACTCAATAAAATCCCTTGTGTTTTTATTTTATGATGGAAAATAAATTTTCAAGAAGCAGCATAGAACTGGTAAACATGGAGTTTTATGCATATCATGGTTGTTTCAGGGAAGAACAGATAATTGGAAACAAATTCGTGGTATCAATGTCGGTAGAAGCAGATGTTTCGAAAGCAACCATTAGTGATGATTTGGCTGACACCTTGAATTACCAGGAGCTATACAATATTATAAAGGCAGAGATGGAAAAGACATCCAAACTTCTGGAACATGTGGCAGGAAGGATCATAGAAAAATGCCATTTGAAATATCCTTCTATTATTGCAATCAGGGTTGAAATTTCAAAAATCAACCCACCGATTGGTGGTAAGGTTGAGGCCTCCAGGCTAATATTGTCTAAAAATTTCAATTAGAATGTCAGAAAGCAAACAACGGGGCAATCGAGTGGCTTTTGTAACACTCGGTTGTAAACTGAATTTCTCTGAAACATCTGCAATTGCAAGGGAATTCATGGAGCATGGTTACCAGAAAGTTAAAAGCACAGAACAAGCTGACATATATGTGATAAACACATGTTCTGTCACAGAGCATGCCGATAAGAAATGCCGCAATGCAATTCGCAAGCTTCATAAATTGAACAGTAATGCAATAATTGCTGTTACCGGGTGCTATGCACAGCTTAATCCTCAAGAGCTTTTGGACATAGAAGGAGTTGACCTGGTATTGGGTGCCGATCAAAAGTCAAATCTATATATCAAGGTTTCCGAACTTAAGAGGGCAGAAGATTCCAAAGGTCTTGTCCACACAGCTGCAAGGTCCTTTTCGTGTGCGATATCAGAAGTGGAAACAATTTTTCCTGCATACTCTTCTGATGACCGGACTCGTTCTTTCCTGAAGGTACAGGATGGATGTGACTACCACTGCTCTTATTGCACAATCCCATTGGCCAGGGGAAAAAGCCGTAACCACACAATTGATTTCCTTGTTAAAGAGGCATGCCAAATTGCTGCGAAAGGTATTAAAGAGATAGTGTTGACAGGTGTGAACACAGGTGATTTTGGAAAAACAACTGGTGAAAGTTTTCCGGACCTGCTTGGAGCATTGGCCAACGTAGAGGGAATAGAGAGGATAAGGGTATCTTCTATTGAACCGAATTTATTGACGGACAAAGTTATTGATTTGATAGCCTTCAATCCTAAGTTCTTACCTCATTTCCATATTCCTTTGCAATCTGGATCGAATAAGATTTTGGCAGCAATGAAACGTCGTTACAACAGGGAGTTGTTTTTGGACAGGTTACAGGCAATAAGGAATAAGATACCTCATGCTTTCATTGGGGTAGATGTGATTGTAGGTTTCCCGGGGGAGAGCGACCAGGATTTTGCGGACAGCCACGATTTTTTGAACTCCTTGGAGCCATCTTTCCTGCACGTCTTCCCATATTCCAAAAGGGCAAACACACCTGCGGCTGCCTACGACAACCAAGTTAAGGATTCTGTCAAAAACAAGAGGGTGGCAATCTTGACAAGGCTTTCAGAGAGATTGCATGAGAAGTTTGTTAGCGAAAACAAAGGACGTACAGAAGAAGTTCTTTTTGAATCAACCATCAAAGGGGGTAAGATGTTTGGATATACCAGGAATTACATCAGGGTAGAAAGACCATACAACAAGGAACAAATAGGTAAGATTATCAAGGTAACTCTTTGAATTGGATAAATTGATCTTCCCTTGGTTTGATCATTGCTTTGTCCGATTGTGTTCTTTTCCTTTTCTTGCGTTTGAAAAAGAGACTGTTGATTAGTTCCCGGAATGTACTGAACTCCTCTTGGTAAACCAAACCTACACCATTTCTTTGACTGTTGTCCAAATAGTTTGAGTATTGGTCTGCCGAATGAGAGAAAGCTTTAGCCCTGAAGCGACCTTTGTCATCTAATTTGATTTCCACATCCAGGTCTCCTACAACATCCCCGGTCCTGTCCATATATTTTGCACTTCCGATATTCCCGTTCACAATAACCCTGTTGTTGAAAAGCTGGGCAGAGACTGCAGCATCAAACAGGTCTCTTCCGTTTTGGCCAGGTTGGTAGTTGAAACTCAAATCCAAAGGAATATCAAGTTGGTTGAAAATCTTGTTGATTTGGTTGGACAGCACTTCGGTTGCATTTGAGTATAGTAAAGTGGAGTTATTCACAATACTTGATTGAACATCCGGAATAAAGCTCCCTGAAACCAATAATGACATTACTTGCTTGACAACCTTATCTTCCGAATTAAGGGCTGCATTTACCCTGGCCTTTGTAATGGGGTCTATGTCCGGGATATCTATATTGAATCCCAGCCTTGGGTTCATAAGTTGGCCTGTCATGTTTATCTGGCAGTCTACGGTTCTTCTGGTAGATACAGAGCTGGTATCGGCAATAAGAGTATTGATTGCAGCTTTTGTCCTGTAATTTGCGGTAAGGTTGAGGTTGGTTTTCATGACATCTCCATTGAAACCAATGTTGCCGCCTTCCTGGATTGTAAAGTCCCGCTCTATAAACCCTTGTAATACGAATTTATAAGATCCGCTTTGGATCCGGTAGTCGCCCTGTATGGAGAAAATATCTTTGGAAGGGTTAATGTCCAGAGTCACAAGCCCACTGCCGTAACCTGTAATGACATCCCCAACAGATTTGTCAATCTCTATCAACATGGCTGCATCAGGTGTCATATTTGCCCTCAGTTTCACACTTAGTTCGGTTCCTTGTTTAACTTCTTTTTCTATCAGGTTTCCGTTTGAATCGTATTTGGCAGATTGAGGTTGTACAAATGTAAGCAAGTTGTTATCCGATACCTCTGTTGCAGATGATAAAGGAATATGTATTGAAGTGTTGCGGTTTGTGGCTACGGAAATATCCATGAATATTCTGTCAAGAGGCCCGGTTATTGCCAATCTTCCCGTGCCATAAGCAGTTCCATAAAAGGATGAGTTGTCTGCCTCAGTAGTATTCAATGCCTCCAGGTTGCTGAATTGGATGGTTGTGTTCAGATAAAGGTCTTTGAAATAGTTGTGTGTTAACCCGCCTGAAACCCGTCCTGTGTTGCCGTGAAGGTCTTTGATTGCAACATTATTGAGGTTTATCCTGTCCTTTGTAAGGATAACAGGTCCGTTCAGGACATAGTTTACTTTTGTAAAGTCCACAAGGAATGACAGATTGTTTAACATGGTGTTGTTGCTGGTCAGTTCCAATTTGTCCAGGGCTCCTTCCAATCTCAAATTGCCACTGACTCCTCCACCTGTTTTTGACACTATGCCCTCCAGGAAGGGTTCAAAGTAAGAAACAGATAAGTTGTCCAGAGATGCGTCTATTTTAATAAATTGATCTTTTGGACGGAATATTCCTTGTGCAACGAATGGGTTCCTTCCATCCAGCTTGTTGGATATCTTGATGCCAAATTCCTTGTTTTGGTCCATCCACCAGCTTTCGATATCCAGGTCTCCGAACAGATGCTCGTGCACAATCATCTCTTTTCCTTTGAAATTGGCAACGATTTGAGGTTGTTTGTAGAGGTTTACTGCAAAGGCATTCCCACTCAATTTACCATCAATTGAAAGGTTGTCTGTACCCAACAGTGTATTGAAGGGAGAGATTTCAAGTTGGTTGAGTGATACAAAAACAGTGTCGTAAGGATTTTGGGAGACTATCCCGTCAATCCCCAAATATTGCTCACCGCTTCTCAGGAAAAAATCATGGAAAACAAAAGTGCTGTCCTGGTTGACAATCTTTGAACCCGAAAAATTCCAGTGTTGCCCGTTCAGGTATAGTTCGGAAGGGTATATGGTAATATCCGTGATGAGCGGATCTTTTGTCCCGGTAGATGTGAAAAGTATATCTGTAACGAAGTCCAGGCGGTTTTCCAGGTCACCTTTGTTTGTGTATTCACTTTTGATTTTTACTAGGTTGTCATTTGCATTGATACTTACTTTGCTACTATCCAGGCTTAAACCTCCAAAATGAAGTATGTCCGATGAAATTGATGCATCCATCGACTGTTTGTTGCCATTAATGGTTAGCAGAAGGTTTTTTGCGTATGTTTTGTTGTAAGTCAAATCCTTGCTTTTGATTTGGACCTCCAGGTTGTCGTTGTTGTCAATCTCTGCAGATAATGTGCTGCCCTGCTCTATGAAAAGACCAGGCAGGATAAGTTGTGATATGGATTTGGTATCGTTGAATTCAATGTTGAATGAATAGCTGCTTGGTTTTTGTACCTTATGGGGTTTTGTGACCGGGAAAATTGCATGCAGATTGCTATGTAAAGTGATATCCAAGAGTTTGTCAACAAAATTAGTGAGAAAATTGGTTCCCCTGTAGGAGGCGTTTGCAAAAGAAGACCTAAGGAAAAGAGAGAAGTTGTCTTGCAAGGAGGTTGATTGTACCGAAATATCACCTATGGGGAAAGTTCCGTTGCTGTTCACAAAGTTCAATTTTCTTATGTTTATGGTTCCCTCTATGTCACCTTGTGGCTTTTGGGTGAAATTTGCCATTGTGGTAAGGGATACAGCAGAGAGTGAATCTCGTTTGTCAAAATTCAATGCCGCCAGGTTTGCATATATTACATCTGCATAAAAATCGTAATATGAGTTTGTTGTATTGTTAGGTGAAGTTCCTATCAAGCCCTGGAAAATCAGGTCAAGGTTGGGGTCCCTGCAAATTACTTTGCCATCGAATGTGTTGTTGCCGTAATTTCCTACAGCATAAATGTTCTTGTATGGATATCCGTTGAATTCGATTTTCTTTATGTTAAGGGAATCCAGTATGAATTGTGGCCCTCCTTTGGTTTGGTCCCTGAGGAAAGCACTCATTCCGCTGGACAAAGTAAGTTTTCCAATGGATTTGCTATTGGTAAGGAGCCCTAAATCCAGCTCTTTGGTTTGAACAAACCCGTGTATGTCCATGGCTCCTTTTATCTCCTGGTTGCTTTTTATCAAGGCATCTATATAAACTTCCCCTATGTTTGAAGTCAGGTTGCCATTGGCTACAAAGTCGTCCAACAGCCCTGCAATCCTTCCTGTGAAATTGTACTTGACAAGTGGTGAAATATCTTTTAGGGCTTGCACAGGCTCATTCCCGTTCAAGGAAGATAGTATATATGCCAGGTCGTTGGTGGTTGTTGTGCTGTTTATTATATCTATAAATGCAGTTGTTTGCTGAGTGTTTGGAAGCCCGTTTATCCTTGCGTCCAATTCCAGATATGTCAACCCGGACTCGGATGTCACTTTGAGTCCCCTTGTCTTTAAGTTGGAAACAGGACCGTTAATGTTTCCATGGACATTAATAACAAGGTTGTTGTCAGAAAGCGAAGAGGCAAAAGCAGCAATACTCCTGAAACTTATTTTTGATTGGTCAAAGTCTATATCCAGTTTAACTTTTGATGTGAAGTCAGAAAATGCTTTTGGTCCTGTTAGTATCAAATCCAATTTTGGGGCTTTCAAGGAGGAGTTTCCATCTTCCAGAAATAAACCGGCCAATTTGATACTGTCAGGTGTAAATGTAAGACCAGCTTGAAGTTTTTCCAGGGTAAAACCGTTTTTCTCTTTGAAACTAAGGTTTTTGATGTTGGCAGTAATGGAGCTCCCGTCCATTACAATATTGTTTGCATCCAAATCAATACTATAAACCAAGAGGTTGCTGAAATTGACAGATCCGTCATTTTTGCCAAACCCGGGGGAGAAAGGGTTATTCATGGAAAAGTAGAAGTTGGAAAGTGTGAGACGGGTTGCCCTGATATCCGGGAACAAGTTTGCAGAGCTGTCACTCTCATTGCTGTTGCCTCTGCCAATCAGTAAATCCAGATTGGTTGTTGAATCAGTCAGGTTTGTCAGGGTGAACCCTCCGTTTTCCATCCTTAGGTAATTGACCCTTACTTTGCCACTTAAAAGTTCAGAAGCATCTATCTTAACTGAAATCTTTCCTGCTTCCAGAAGAGTATCATTGCCTGTTGTAATTGAAACCTCTTTTGCAATGAACCTGTTGAAAAAAATGTAGTAGACCTTCCCAATATTTACTTGACCCTCTATCTTGTTGGATATTGCAATAGCAGCCCTTTTTGCAGCATAAGTTTGCAACGATGGCAACTGTAGTGCAAGATAGGCCCCTATAGGCAGGATTGCTGCTATAATAAGGATAATGACTGCTATTTTTTTTAATATCCGGATAGGTTCGCTAATTTTGCACAAAAATAATCAAAATCACAGAGCAATACCTAATATAAAGACCCTTTTGATATTTTAAATTGTATGAGCATTAGAATCCTTGCCATTGAGTCCTCTTGTGACGATACATCTGCCGCTGTTTTGGTGGATGGTGTGATGTTGTCCAATGTAATGGCAACCCAGGAGGTACACAAAAAATATGGAGGTGTTATACCTGAGCTTGCTTCCAGGGCGCACCAGCAAAACATTATACCTGTTGTAGACCAGGCATTGAAAGAGTCTGGATTGACAATAAGGGAGATTGATGTGGTAGCGTTTACACGTGGTCCCGGATTGTTGGGTTCTTTGATTGTGGGCACCTCTTTTGCCAAAGGATTGGCTATGGCTCTGGATATACCTCTTGTAGATGTAAACCATCTTCAAGGCCACCTTTTGTCGCCTTTTATCACAGAGCCCGGAGAAGATAAACCAACTCCCTCTTTTCCCTATCTCTCTTTGTTGGTCTCGGGAGGGCATACGCAAATAATAAAAGTGGTAGATCCGTTGAATTACGAAGTACTTGGCAAAACTATAGATGATGCGGTTGGTGAGGCCTTTGATAAATGTGCCAAACTGCTTGACCTAGGTTACCCGGGAGGGCCGGTAATTGATAAACTTGCAAAAGATGGTAATGCAAACAGGTTTCTTTTTTCAAAGCCCTCAATAAAGGGATTGGATTACAGTTTCAGTGGGATAAAAACCTCATTGCTCTATTTCCTGAGGGATAATATAAAGGCTGATCCGGATTTTATCCAAGGGAACATAAATGATATTTGTGCTTCATACCAGCAGACACTCGTGGATATTTTGATGAAAAAGCTTGTCAAGGCATCTTTGGAAACATCCATAAGGGAGATTACTTTGTCGGGAGGAGTCTCTGCAAATTCCTTGCTCAGGAAAACCATAGAAACGGAAGGAGTAAAAAGGGGATGGAATACCTATTTGCCACAATTCAAATATACCACGGACAACGCAGCCATGATAGGAATTGCTGGTTACTATCGTTATTTGTCGGGTCACAGGGCCAGTCCAAATATTGCACCTGTTTCCAGGATAAAAGAGATATGATTTTCTTTCAAAAATTGGCAATGCTGTTTTGTACCAGGC
>JAQWAL010000094.1:0-1339 GCA_028707695.1 Bacteroidales bacterium
GAGATGTGAAAAAAGATGAGAGGTGGGGTTTGGGTGGGGGCCGGGTGGGTTTGGCATTGTTGCAGGTTTTTTTTAAATTACGGTTTCGAATTGCATTTAATATTTACACTCCAAAACTTAACTATTATGAAAACAAAACTTTCAATCGTAACCTTTTTGATTCTTGCTCTGGTTATCACCAGTTGTGCAGGAGGTGCTGAGGTTGTTTCCGAAGAAATTATCCCCGGGGCAGATCGTACTGAGGTCTATTTGCCTATGCTTGAGGGTAAGGCTGTTGCCTTGACTGTGAACAACACCTCTGTGGTGGGCGAAGCAACTCTGCTTGATACCCTTGTTTCCATGGGGGTTAATGTAGTGAGGATTTTTGCGCCGGAGCATGGGTTCCGTGGCGGCAACAATTACGATACGGTAGATGTGAAAACCGGAGTTCCGGTGAGCAACCTTTACAATTCGGGCACCTACAAACCTCTGCCAGAACACTTGGAGGGTGTGGATGTGATGATTTTTGACATGCAGGATGTTGGAGTTCGTTTCTACACCTATCTTTCTACTTTGCACTATGTTATGGAAGCGTGTGCAGAGAACGACATTGAGCTGGTTGTGATGGACCGTCCTAATCCTAATGATTACTACGTAGATGGACCTATCTTGGACACCAATTTCCGTTCGTTTGTGGGGATGCATCCGATTCCTATTTTGCATGGATTGACCCTTGGCGAATATGCCGGGATGATAAACGGTGAGGGATGGCTCAAGGATGGTATCCAGTGTAAACTTACTGTGGTTGAGGTTGCTAACTACGAGCATGGCAAAGAGTACATCTTGCCTATTCCGCCGTCACCAAACCTGAATACCCAGCAATCAATTTTGCTGTACCCATCGCTCTGCCTGTTCGAAGGAACTGTAATCAGCCAGGGCAGGGGCACCATGTTCCCATTTCAAGTGCTTGGAAATCCTCTGCTTGCAGAGCATTATGAATTTTCTTTCACTCCGGTTTCTATAGAGGGTATGAGCACACGTCCGCCGCATATGGATGTTGAGTGCTTTGGGCTGGACCTCAGGGAATATGATGTTTCTGTCTTTGCAGAGACAGGTCGTTTGAACTTGGGTTGGTTGCTTGAGTTTTATAATGTTTATCCAAACAAGGAGGAGTTTTTCCGCGAGGGCCGTTTTGACCGTTTGGCCGGTGGCGATATGCTCCGCAAGCAGATTATCGATGGGTTGAGTGAGGAGCAAATCCGCGAGAGCTGGGAGCCCGCTTTGTCGCAGTACAAGGAGACTCGCCAGAAATACTTGATTTACTAGAGCCGGGAGGCCGCAGGTCTCACCTTTTTTCACA
>JAQWAL010000094.1:1439-2804 GCA_028707695.1 Bacteroidales bacterium
CTTTTTTCACAACTTGCAGATCATGTGGTTGTTAAGCATGACAACTTTGCACTTATCTATGCCTTGACAGGTGGAAAGTGCAAAGTTGTCTTGCTTAAAGGGTAAGAAGCCAGCAAGTTGTGAAAAAAGATGAGAGGTGCTACTTGTGCAGTAAAAATTGTGTAATTTTACGGTCTATGAGTAGGATTTATCAGGTAGCGATTATAGGCGGGGGTGTTGCCGGTTCGGTAACGGCTCTGCAACTGGCTAAATATGGCGTTGACAATGTGCTGTTTGAGCAGAGGGATGGTCTTGTGCATGGGCCTCCGTTTTGCCATTTGCATGCCGGTGGCAACCTCTATCCCGAGATATCGTTGGAGCAGTGTAAAGTGCTTATGCGTCAGTCTATTGACTCTGCACGTTTTTTCCCTGAGACCATTGACCACAGGCCAACGTTGATTTCTATTCCGGATTTTGAAAGCTTGGATACACAAGAGGTTGAGAATCGTCTTGAGCAATTATCCTTGTACTACAAAGAGTTGGTTGGGCAGGACCCGGCAAATGAGGTTCTGGGCCCTCCCGAAGAGTACTATACTGTATATAAACACAAAGACCTGGAGGCTTTGTTGCAGAGGCCGAGTGTGCCGAGGCCTGTAACGCATGATGATTGGCTCTGCAATGCGCTTAAATTTATAGAATACAGCAAATTAAAGAGTCCGCTCTTTATGGTACAGGAGTTTGGGTGGAACCTTTTTAGACTTGCTGCGCAGACCCAGCTGGCTTTGGGCGGGAGTGATAATTGTGAACTCAGGCTTAGTACTCAGATTGTGGAGGTCAAGGATGTGAGCGAGCTTGGTGTGGGTTACAACTGGCAGCTCTACACTAAGGATAAGATGTTCAAAGCCAATTACCTGGTAAACTCCAGCGGGTCAAACAGCAGTAAGTTCGATTCTTGTTTGCAGTTGGCACCTGAACAGATAGTAGAGTTTAAAGCCTCCTATATTGCTAAATGGCAGCCAACTCCCGGCCCCATACCCGAGCTGGTTTTTCACGGTGAGCGTGGCACTCCGCACGGAATGGCGCAGCTTACTCCTTATTGCGACAATTTCTACCAGATACATGGGATGACCAACGAGATAACCCTCTTCCGTGATGGATTGATACAATCTTGTGCAGAGGATGTTTTCCCTGAGTTTAGCGATTCTATTAAAAAGAAAATCAACGGCATATGGGATTCAGAGGAGGTGCAGGAGAGAACGCAGAGGGCAATTGACTTTGTTGCCAGGTTTGTGCCCTCGTTTGGTGTTGCAACTGTTGGCGGCCCGCCTCTCTATGGCGCGCAGCAAATCCCGGGACGCGACTCCACACTGCGGGTGGGAGATGTCA
>JAQWAL010000038.1 GCA_028707695.1 Bacteroidales bacterium
AGACGGGCAAAATAGGATGGAAATATTATGGGGTCCTTCTTAAAATATTCAGGATTGTTGTATTTGTTTGCAAGCTCTTGCAGTTTGTGTTCCATTGATTCTCTTTGTTGCAAATTTAGCTTATCAATGTGATAAAACAATTTTTTCTTACCTAAAAGAGTTCGGCACAAATGTTATAACTAAATAATTAGTTATACAACTATAAAAATAGTTACAAAGGGATGGAAAAAATGTAAATGTAGTTTATACTTTCCCGGTTATATTCATGCTTGGTGAAAAAAAATAACCTGGATGTCATGGAACAAAAAAAAGAGGGTATCCATATTGGAATACCCTCTTTTTTTAAGTGTGTATCGTAGAAGATTACTTCTTGACATTCTTGTAACGGTTGAGGAATTTGTCCACACGACCGGCAGTATCCACAAGCTTCATCTTTCCGGTATAGAAAGGGTGTGAAGTGTTTGAGATCTCTAGTTTAACCACAGGATATTCAACACCTTCGTGCTCAATAGTCTCTCTTGTATTGGCACAAGAACGGGTAATAAAGATGTTGTCGTTTGACATATCCTTGAAAGCTACAAGACGGTAGTTTTCGGGATGTATACCTTTTTTCATGATATTAATTATTATTATTATGGGGTTGCAAATGTAGCAAAATATTGTGAGTAAACAAATAATTAGTCCCTGCTGGCAGCAAATTTGGCCAAAAGCTTCAATATTTCCAGGTATAGCCATATTATAGTAACCATCAATCCAAAAGCTCCGTACCACTCCATATACTTAGGAGCACCGGCTGCAGAGGCCTTTTCTATGAAATTGAAATCCATCAACAAGCTGAATGCCGCAACGAGAATAATGACAATGCTGATGCCAATACTCAAAGGCCCACTGTCATGCAACATTGTAAGGTTAACACCAAAAAGGGATAGGATAATTGAAATGAAATAGTAGAAAGCTATAGCCCCAACTGCAATTACCATTATCCTTGCGAATTTGCCATCTACTTTTATGATCCTTGTCCTGTAGACAAGAAGCATAACCAAGGTTGTGATTATTGTCAAGAGTGTTGCATTCATCACAATGCCTGGAGCAGTCATTTCAAATGCAGAGTTGAACATTGCAGAAATGGCGCCAAGGAAAAGTCCTTGCAAAACTGCATATACCGGTGCCAGATACTGGGCAAGGTTGGGTTTGAAGCTAATGATGATAGCCGTAACAAAGCCCCCTATGGCACCTCCCCACATCCAAGGATTGACAGAAGAGGGGTTTATAGCTTCATAAAAGACCTTCCAGGTATATGAAGCACCTGCCAACACCATCAATACCAATATCATGGATTTTACAGCTGTGCCCTTTACAGTCATAACAGAGCTCTGTTCTACTATTGATTCTTTGTGGAAAATTTTTTCGCTTAAAACTGGGTTTGCCATGTCAATTTCAATAATTAAAAATCTATTTACATCTGAAAAGCGGAGTATCGTACAGCAATACTTTCCTGGCTTTCCTTATCCATTTTTGTTCTTCTACCTTCATATGCTCTTTTACCTCTTCCCAATCGGCTTCATTTTTGATCCATCCCAACAACAGAGGATCGCCTGCTAACAGTTCAATGGCTGTTCTGTCGTTACCTGCCTCGTATTTTCCAGGTCTCAAAGCAAATCCGTCGCAATTTTGGTAGACAAAATTGATTATTCGCAAATTGTGTGCCAATGCATGATAACTGGCTCCTGGCAGAGGATGGAGCTGGAATCCATAACAGATTTCATCTTTGAATTTGTGGAAAACCGGGATGAATTTTGTCCATCTGACATAAACACCAGGGTCGTGGAGAGGATGGGAGGGATCGTTCCAGTTGTCCAAATTATTATTTTTGTTGTATTTGGTAAGGTTTTTAAAAAAAGGTGCGCCAAACATTTCAAAAGGACGTGTGGTTCCCCTGCCTTCGCTAACATTTGTACCTTCCCACAAACACTGCCCACTGTAAAAATAAGTGGTGAACAGGCCAGGGATGTTAGGAGAAGGAGATATACTCCAAGGCAGAAGGTCTTTGTTCACTCTTTCTGCTTCATAAGATATTATATGCAGAGGGAATTTTGCGTTCATTTCATGGTAAAACAAATTTGCCATTTCCCCCAAAGTAAGTCCATGCCTGTGAACAACACCTTCTATCCCAATGAAAGAGGAGTAACCCTCTTTGAGCATACTCCCCTCTACCTGCCTTCCCGCGGGATTTATCCTGTCAATTATATAGACAGGCAAATTAATTGAGTTGTTTTTTAGGGTTTTGAAAAGGTTGTAGACAGTAGTGTTGAATGTATAGTACCTAGATCCAACATCCTGCATTTCAATAATCAAAGCATCAATGTCTTCAAGTTTGCCAGCTTGTGCCTGGAGTGACTCTTCGTTGGAACCATACAAAGAAACAAACTCACAGCCATCCATATCCAAATCACCGTAAAGTTGCGTTCCATCAAGTTTTACCTGGTCTTGGAGTTCTCCAAAAAGACCATGCTCGGGCATAAAAACCCTCTTTAGCAAGCCTCTTTTGTACAATGTTTCAAACAAGTATTCTCCGTTGTCGGGATGCCATGCCGTTTGATTGCAAAGCAATGCAACCCGCCCGCTTTTCAACACCAAGTCGGGTTGTTCTGATAGTGGAGTAGTCCGAAAAGAAAACATATTAAAGTGTGTTTATATCTGAAATTATTTTACTCGCAATATCATTGGCTTGCTGTGCATCCTGAGCCTCTGCATAAATCCGGATTATTGGTTCTGTATTGGATTTCCTTAGGTGAACCCATTTTCTTTCCGATTCAAAGTCTATCTTTACTCCGTCAATATCAGTTATCTTTTGACCGGAATATTTGGATTTGATTTTTTCCAGAATTGAATCTACATCCATGGAAGGAGATAGTTCCATTCTTTTTTTAGCCATCTCGTATTTTGGGTATTTTGACTTCAATTGTGTAGGTGTACAATTTGAATTGGCCAAATGACTCAGGAAAAGTGCCAGTCCAATAAGGGCATCCCTTCCGTAATGAAGGTCAGGGACAATGACTCCTCCGTTACCTTCGCCACCTATTACCGCATTTACCTTTTTCATTAGTGTAACCACATTGACTTCGCCAACTGCCGATGAATGGTACTCTTGACCTGCTGCTTCCGTAACATCCCTTAAAGCCCTCGTAGAAGAGAGGTTGGATACCGTGCTTCCTTTTTTATGTGACAATACATAATCTGCCACTGCAACCAATGTGTACTCCTCTCCAAAAGCGTTGCCATCTTCGTTGATAAGGGCCAGCCGGTCTACATCGGGGTCTACTGCAACTCCAAGTATTGCGCCCTCTTTCACAACAGTGCCGGAAAGTTCTGTAAGGTGTTCAGGAAGAGGTTCCGGATTATGCGGGAACCTGCCGTTTGGTTCGCAATTGATTTTAATGACAGAAACACCCAAAGCCTCCAAGAGTGCAGGCATCACAATACCTCCGACAGAGTTTACCGCATCCAGGACAACAGTATAGCCAGAGCGGTAAATGGCTTCGGTATCTACCAACGGATGGGACAGGACTGCCTGGATGTGTTTGTCAGTGAAATCTTTTTCTGTAATTATACCAAGTTTGTCAACTTGTGAGTACTCGAATGATTCTTGGTTTACAACTTCCAAGATGCGAGATCCATCCTGTGCATCAAGGAACTCTCCCTTCTCGTTCAGCAACTTTAGAGCATTCCACTCTTTGGGATTATGTGAAGCAGTCAGGATTATGCCACCATCTGCTTTTTCAAAAACCACACCCATTTCCACAGTAGGGGTTGACGCAAGTCCTGCTTTTACCACATCTATCCCACACGAGATCAAAGTGCCACATACAAGGTTTTCTGCCATAATGCCGGATATCCGGGCATCCCTTCCCACCACAACTTTGTATCTCTCTTTTTTTCCAGCCCTCTCTTTAATGAACTTAGCATATGAAGAGGTGAACTTGACAATGTCCAATGGAGTGAAAGCATCACCCGGATTACCACCAATTGTCCCCCTTATGCCAGAAATTGATTTAATAAGCGACATGTTATCATTTGTTTAGATGTAAATACTATATAAAAAACAAGGGTGTCAAGGTACAAAAAACATGCCTTAACACCCAATATTTTTGTCAATGAGCTTATGCCGGCAGAGCCAAGAAAGCAGCAGCAAAAGCCAAAATAGCGTAAAGTTCAGGGAATACACCCAAAATCATTGTTTTACCAAAAACATCGTGACCGTTACCCATCTCTACAATACCATTGGCAACCAATGATGCTTGTTTGATTGCAGAGTAGAGACCAACAAATCCCAAGGCAAAACCAACAGCACAAATTGCAAGGCCTTGGTTCAATGACAAGGCAGTCATTTCTTTAAGTTGGCTAAGCATAAGGAAAAATCCGGCAAAGCCGTAAAGACCCTGAGTAGAAGGTAGCGCACAAAGAATCATAGAAGATCCGAAAATGTCAGGATTCTTTTTCATGGCTCCGATTGCTGCATTTCCACCTACTGTCACACCGATGGCGCTTCCGATACTGGTAAGGGCCAACATAAAGGCCATTCCGGTATAAGCTAAGATTAGAGGTAATGTTTGTTCCATAATTTTAAATTTATTTATATTATATTAATTAAACTATTTCTATTTTGATTCTTTGCCAAGTGGCCTGAATGCCCTGCCACCACCATCAAAACTGGCATTTTTGTAAAATTCCACAAATGTCAGACGCATCGGGTGTACAAATGCACCAAGACTGGAAAGCAACAGTACCAGTATATGACCGAAAACAAGCATCAATCCGGCAAAAAACCATCCTAGGTACGGTATTCCGGTAAGGCTCATTGCAACTGAATTCACCACCATTCCCAGAATAGCCCCCGCAGTACCCAGTCCAAACAACCTTATGTAAGAAAGCATGTCACCGAATATTGAAGTTACATCGTAAAATGCAGATGCTCCCTTGAACAACCGTGTGAATATGTTGCCACTGTCCGATGTAAACAACAAGACCAAGGCAGCTCCTGCCATAGCCACGTAATTCATGAACGAAGGCATTGTGAGTGTGTCTACCATAGTGGTTGCATAATACCAAGATGCCCAAGTAATGAGGATTGACCAACCAATATTGTGCATTCCATATTGCCATCCCTTTTTGATGATAAGGTAAATTGCATTTAGCATCCTTGCAAAAACTATTTGTACAAGGCCAAACAATATTGCAAACCAAAACATCTTGAGGTCAGAAAAGAAAAGATCCTTGACAGAGTCCGGCAATGGGAGTATCTCCTGAATTTTTGTGCCGAAGAATACACCCGAAAGTGATGCCATTATAACAGCTCCCAAACCAAGGAATTGGGCAAGCGTTAAATATGATTTGAATTTAGGCAGTTTGTATTTAGCCAAACCAGCTCCAATCAATATAGCCAATCCATATCCCATGTCTCCAAGGCATAGTCCGAAAAACAGCATGTAGAATGGTGCAAAATATGGTGTAAGGTCCAATTCGCCATATTTTGGCAACATGTACAATTCGCCAATAGGTTCGTACAACCTGGCAAAGAAGCCATTCTTAAGCTTGACAGGTGGGTTGTCTGTCTCTTGGGCTTGGTCCGTCATATAATAGACCCCTTCGTTTGCCAATGCTTTGTTGACATCTTCACGGTTGTCAACAGGGGCAAACCCTGTGAGCACGGCTATACTACCCTCTGCCTCCTTGACTGATGAAGCTCCGGCCAGGTACAGGTCTAGGTTCTGTTTAGTCTCTTCCATAGCCCTTTCCAATTTTGAAATTAAAGCCAGGCAGTTGGAGAGGGATTTGTCGTTTTCTTGTATCTCTTTGCTTACCAATGATATTTGCTTCTCTACAATATCATATGATTTTTGAGGGAGTTTGCTTTCGGGCAGTGGAAATTTGAATTCCTGGTCATTGTTGCTAAGTAGTGCAAAGTATACCCTCCCGTTGTTTTTGTTCAGGACTTGCAATGGATAGGAATCCTCCCAGCTGTCATCAAAATTTTTCTCAGCGACAGTATAAAGGTGAAGGTTGTAGCCCAGACTCCGAAGCTTGTCAATATCTTCCTGGTGGAGTGCTCCCCATTGTTTACTTTCGGAGAAATCCCTTTTGAGCCCTTCCAAATCTTGTTTCAATTGCTCCTTTTTGTTCAGGAGAGTTTCTACCTTTATTAATAGTTCTTTTTGTGACAACTCATCGTATGGGTTGCCGGCAGAATCCTTTTTGGCGGGTGTTTCTGACAATGTGCTTTTTATTGACTCAATGCCTTTAATAACCTTGGAATACCTGCCAGCCAACGAGAAAAGTTCCCTGGAAGTATCATCTACAGCCTTGTTTTCCCTTGTTATATCTACAACTCCTATTTCCTGCAGTTTTTCCAGGAATCCCGGGAGATCTGCATGGAATAATACAAAGGAGTATTTATCCATTTTGATTATCATTGTTGAGCCTCCTCCTGCTGTCTTTTTTTAACGATTTTCTGAGAAGCTTTGGAAAGATTTTCCTCATCTTCCATAAAGCGTTTTATTTTTAATATCGCCTCTTGATATCCAGGTATTTGGACTTTTTCGTAAAGATTCACTTTTTGAGTGGTTTTTTTACGTGCATGGTCCAGCAACCTCATTTTTGTAAGGTATATTTCTGATTCTATCCCAAGCTGGGCAAGCTTTTTCAAAATTGATACTCCATCACTGTACCACACTGGCTTTTTGAACAGGTCGTACGGTTGTACTTCGTATACTACCTCTTTTAATGATGGGGTTTTGATACCCGCTATTTTGATTATCTCAAGTTCTACATCTTTCACTTTAATCAAACCAGGCTCAAATTCATTCCATAGCCCGGCCAGGTAGTCGTAGGAGACCAAGGCCTGCTCCAACTTGTTGGACAGCTCCTCCGATTTGTCCTTTGCCCTTTTTACCTCGAACCTGAGGGCAGATTCCTTGTTCTTGAGGGTAGGCAAGGTCTTTATACGGACCTTAAGCTGTTTGTTAAGTTCGTTGAGCGATGTTTTGTTGAATTGGAATTTTATAGCCATAGTAGGGGGTTATGAATTCTTCCAGTACTTTTCTGTAATCTCTTCCTTGATACTAACCTCTGTTTTGCTGAAATATTTTCCGAACAATTCCCATGCAGTATCAAGCATTTGGGTTGTGTTTATATTTACTTCAATTGACAATAGTCTGTTTGAGTAGTCCTGGGCATAGTCAAGGCAACGAAGGTCGTAATCACTAAGGTCAAATCCGTTTTCCAGTTTGGTCTTGGCGTTTGCAGCGTCGGCATAAAGCCTTACAGCAGCATTCATCACATGGTTATGGTCTTCCCTGGTCTTTTTGCCAATAACCAGTTGTTTGAGCCTGGAGAGTGAACGGAATGGGTCAACGATTACTTTTCCGGTGTCTGAGTCTTTCCTGAGGAACAACTGTCCTTCTGTAATGTAACCGGTGTTGTCCGGTATGGCGTGAGTGATGTCTCCTCCACTCAGGGTGGTGACAGCTATGATGGTGATTGAACCGCCATCGGGTAATTGCACAGCCTTTTCGTAAATCTTGGCCAGGTCAGAGTAGAGTGATCCGGGCATTGAGTCTTTGGAAGGTATTTGGTCCATGCGGTTGCTCACTATACTCAAAGCATCCGCATAAAGTGTCATGTCTGTGAGTAGTACCAGTACTTTCTCATTTTTGTCAACGGCAAAATACTCTGCAGCAGTAAGGGCCATGTCCGGAATCAGCAACCTTTCTACAGGAGGTTGTTCCGTTGTATTGACAAAACTTATGATTTTGTTCAATGCTCCGGCATTTTCAAAGACCTGTTTATAGTATAGGTAGTCATCATTGGTAAGCCCCATTCCCCCAAGGATTATCTTGTCCACATCTGCCCTTAGTGCAACCTGGGCCATCACTTGGTTGTATGGTTGGTCAGGGTCTGCAAAAAACGGAATTTTCTGCCCCGATACAAGGGTGTTGTTAAGGTCAATACCTGCAATTCCGGTTGGAATAAGTTCGGATGGTTGTTTCCTTCTGTAAGGGTTTACAGATGGGCCACCAATGAACCTTTTCTCTCCGGAAACAACAGGTCCGTTGTCTATAGGGTCTCCAAAAGCATTGAAGAATCTGCCAGAGAGCTCCTCACTTACGTTGATTGAAGGTGATTCTCCAAAAAACACGACTTCGGAATTGGTTGGGATACCTTCTGTGCCACCGAATACTTGCAACGTTATCAGGTCTCTTTTAATTTTAACAACTTGGGAAAGCCTTCCGTCTACGGTAGCAAGTTCATCGTTGGTCACACCTTGCGCTTTCAACGCAACGGTTGCCTTGGTGATTGATTCAAGTTGTGTGTATATCTTTTGAAATGCTTTACTTGCCATTGTTTACCTCATTATTTAGTTGCTCAAGATATTTGTTGAACTCTGCACTTTCAAATTGGGCATAGTTCATCTGACGCATTATATTTATAAGCTTTTTGTAATAGTTGCCACACTCTTCAAAGTCTTCAAATTCGAATTCCTTTTCGCAGATGTCAAGTACCAGGTTGAACATGTAGCTTTGTCTTTCCATCGGGCAGTTTGCATCAATCTCGTCAAAAGCATCCTGCTGCAGGATAACAAAGTCTATGATTTCCGATTTCCAGTATCTCTTGTGGTATTCCAAAGGGACACCATCATCACCCAGGATGTTTATCTGCTCGTAGGCCTCTTTACCTCTCAATACAATATTCTTCCCTTTGAAAACGTTGTCTACCCAATCTTGGTCTATCTTGTTTTTGAAATCTTCAATAATCTCGGGATATTCCAAATATTTGGAGTAGGAGTCAATTGGGTCTACTGCGGGATATCTTTTTCTGTCTGCCCTGTTTTGTGATAGTGCAAAGAAACAACGGGCTGCTTTTTTTGTGGATTCAGTTACCGGCTCCTTGAGGTTACCACCAGCAGGTGAAACTGTACCAATAAAAGTTACAGACCCTGTTTTGCCGTTGTTCAGGTTTACTATACCAGCCCTTGCATAAAAACTGGAGATGATTGCAGGCAGGTCCATCGGGAATGCGTCAGCCCCCGGCAGTTCTTCCATCCGGTTGCTCATTTCCCTCAAAGCTTGTGCCCATCTGGAAGTACTGTCAGCCAGAAGCAAAACTTTGAAACCCATTGCCCTGTAGTATTCTCCTATTGTCATGGCTGTATAGACCGAAGCTTCGCGGGCAGCAACCGGCATGTTGGATGTGTTGCATATTATGGTTGTCCTTTCCATAAGCATCCTTCCCGACCTGGCATCTACCAGTTTTGGAAACTCCGTGAAGATTTCAACCACTTCGTTTGCACGCTCTCCGCACGCAGCAAAAATAATAACATCGGCCTCTGCCTGTTTTGAAATTGCGTGTTGTAAAACTGTCTTGCCACTTCCGAAAGGACCAGGGATAAAGCCGGTACCGCCTTCGGCGATAGGATTGAAAGTATCAATTACCCTGACACGGGTTTCCATTATGCGGTATGGCCTTGGTTTGTCTTTGTAATTGGTGATTGGCACCTTGACAGGCCATTTTTGTTTCATTGTGACTTTATGCTCCTCTCCAGACTCATCGGTCAATACGGCAATTGTGTCTTCTACTGTATATTCCCCTTCTGAGACTATGGATTTGACTTTGAAATTTCCTTTGAAAGTGAACGGAACCATGATCTTGTGGGGCAGCCATCCCTCTTGTACTTCTCCCAGCCAGTCTGCAGCTATGACCTGGTCACCTGCTTTTGCAAAAGGTGTGAAGTTCCATTTTTTTTCTGAGTCAAGCGCGGCTGTATATTCACCCCTTGTCAGGAACACCCCTTTCATGGTTTCCAGATTGTTTTGAAGCCCGTCATAGATACTTGAAAGTATACCAGGCCCCAGGTCTACCTCAAGCATGTGACCCTGGAATTCTGCTTTGTCTCCTGCGCGAAGCCCCCTTGTGCTTTCGTAAACTTGAACGAATGCTTCTTTTCCGGTTACCTTTATGACCTCTGCCATGAGTTTTGTCCCGGCAAGGTCAACGAAGCAAATTTCATTTTGAGCAACGGGACCATCGACCTCAATGGTGACCAGGTTGGAGATAATCCCTGTAACGATTCCTTTGGTTTTCATATATTATTAGTAATTATTATCTGGTTTGAAGGTTCCTCTTACCTCGTTTACAAACTGCTTGAAAAGAGATGCACCCTTTTTCCTGTCCAGTTTGTTCCACCTTTGGACAATGGATGCTTTTAGGATGAATGCAAGTATTACGTTAATATCGAAGTAATTGAATTTACATATTTCATTTGCCTTGTCCCACCTTAGGTTGTCCAGCATTTGCTCCCTGTCCAGAATATTTTCTGTTTCCAGCACCTTGATTATTGAAGGTGCAGAGTCGGAATAAAGAGATAGCCCGAAATCGGGAGCATTGCTGCTACTGAGCTGTTCTGTGATGTCTGAACTACCTATGAGGTAACCAGCAGGGTCCATGGAGTTTTTCCTGGCAATATACGCAGCCTGGATGTTTCTTAGCTCCAAGTCGAATGCAAAGTACTCCCTTATGAACTTTGTCTTTGATTTTTGAGCAGCCCTATAGAAATGATTGTTCAGATTTTCTTCTTTTAATCCGAAAAAAAGCCACTCCATACAGCGCTTGTCCTCCTTGGAACTCATTTGTTCAATGTGCCCGAACAGGGCATCGAAATCGAAGCCTGAATTTTCGAAATCAAGTATAAGGTCGGGGAGCCCTGCGATGATGTAGTGATAATTTCCCATCGCTATTCAGAAAATAAAAATTCGCGGGTCTTAGGCTTCATGTATTGAGAAAGCAAACCTTGGAAATCTTTTTCTGTAAAACTAATGTGATAGCTTTCGCCTTTTGGCCCTATTTTGAAACCAGTCTGGATTTTCTTGTCATAACCAAATTCTAATCCTGTTTTGAATTGGCTGGCAATAGTTGACTTAAGGTAATTGTCCAGTTCCTCTTTTCTGGATTCCGGAAGAAGAACTTCAAGATCAACTGCATCACTGTTTTTAGGGTTGAATGCCGATATGGCCTCTTTTATGATGTTGCCTATGAATTCCTTGTTGTCCATTACCCCTTTCAATGGAGCGTCAACAGCTTTTGCAACCAAGATATCCTCTATGTTTTGTTTGACTGTTGCAAGTGCTTGTTTGGCTGTCATACGGATTTCATTTTCTGTCTTAAGCCTGAAATCAAGGGCATCTTGCTTGGCTTTTTCAAGAATATCCTTGTATTGTTCATTTGCTTTTTTTACAATCTCTTCTGCCTCTTTTTTAGCTTTTGCTTTAAGTTCTTCGGCCTCTTGTTTGCCTTTTGATAAACCCTCTGAATAAAGCTTTTCTGTTAGCTCTTGCAATTTATTTTGCATAAGTATGAATATTTTGATTTTTTTCAAAGTTAAAAAAAAAGTAGAAAAAACGCCATTATTGAGGCGTTTTTTCTA
>JAQWAL010000039.1 GCA_028707695.1 Bacteroidales bacterium
AAAGATTCGGATCTTTCGATACAACAGCATCTTATGGAATAGGCAATATTTCCAACATGTTAACACTGCTTCCCGCAACCATTATGCTTGAAAATGAAGGACGGTTGTCCCTGGAAGAGTTCCATGGTAATGATCTTATATCTGACCTGCTTATGCACAGGGATTTAGTTGGCAACAGCCAAGATGGAGAGGTATATCAAGACCTTGAAAGCATAGAAAAACTGAAAGGCATAATCCAAAAAAAGTTGGGAGGTGGATTAAACCGTTATCTGATGGATAAAATGGTCTCTCCATTGGAAATTGGCAGCTTTGATTTTACTGATGGTATTGTAAATACCAATGCAGATGAAATAGCAAAATTTGTTTACATGCTTTTTTTTCAAGGGGAGTATGCGGGAGAAAAAATCTTGGACCAACAAGTAGCATCTGATATTTTGCTTTTTTTGCATTACCACAGCACTGATAAAAATGGCAGCATCGTATGGACCGATAACGACCATAAACGGGCTGTGATCTTTATCAACGACGGTACTGAGAAAAGTACTGCCGGAGATGTCATTAGAAGTGCATATATGGAGTTACTTTCCGGGAAGAATTGAAAATTGCTAAAAAACCAATTTTTTAAGACGGATAATAATATTGTAAAGGATATACATTATAAATGTCAATACTAACCAAAGTGACCATTTGGCTCCAAAGATCACTACTGGTAACACAAGCAATATTGATAACGCTGCAAAATGGTAAATGTCTTTATTTGCTTTGTATTCTAGAGATTTGATTTTAAGAGAGAACATCGGAATGTCAGATACCAGCAAATAGGATAGGAACAATGCTGACAGTGGATAGAAGTAGATGTTTTCAAACAGATGGTCCAAGTTTGGATTGAATACCGTGTAATGGATAAAAGAGCCAATCAAGATTGCATTGGCAGGTGTGGGAAGTCCGATGAATCCATTGGTTTGTCTTGTGTCAGTGTTGAAAATAGCCAACCTCAGGGCAGATGCGAGAGTGATTGACAATGGAATGTATGGTAACAATGTAGCCAGTATTGCAGGCATGGTCGGATTGCTTTGGACAAATGAGCTGAGCCGGAAAAAAATAAGTAAGGAAGGAGCCAGACCAAAACTAACCAGGTCGGCCAGAGAGTCCAACTCCTTTCCAATAGGTGAATAAGCTTTTAAAAGACGTGCAGTAAAACCGTCAAAAAAATCGAAAACAGCAGCTGAAAATATTAGGTAAACAGCAAATAACTGCCAGCCCTTGAATGCAAAGATGATTGCAACAGAACCGCATAGCAGGTTAAGCAGGGTGATTGTGTTTGGGATGTGTCTTTTAATGCTCATCGTGTTTTTATAAACCAAGTTTATTTTTGATTGACAAAGGTATTGATTCTTTGTGTACCATTACAGAAATACTTTTAGCCCTGACGAAACTCTCGGACATGTTCAGGTAACCTCCGAATTTATTTCTATCAGTCCCCCATGAATTCTTGGTAATGTAATATTTGTTCCCTTTTTGGTCTTTTACAATACCGGTTAGTAGCATCAAATGGTCATCTGTGGTTGAAAAGTTTTCGTAATCAGATTGACGGATCTCTTGTGTGACCTCTACTTCGGGGAAAATAGTTTCGAATTTGAAAATCTCTGTATACTTATCTTCTACCGAAAGTTTCTCAAACCGTGCCCTGTCTTCTCCAATAAATGTGGGCAGCTCTTTTGTGTCGGGATTTATGGCAACTCCATTTGTATGTGAGAATCCTCTTTCGCTGACATCTCCGTCCCAACATACAGTGTATCCATTCATAAGGGCAAAATCGATTACCTGTATGAATTCATCCAACGGGATGTTGTAAAATTGTCCGTGATCCCAATTATCCGGTACCTCTATGGTTGATTTCTCATAGAAAGGGATGTGATTGAAGCTGGTAATTTCTACATAGTCATCCATGTCAAGTCCTAATTCTTTGGCAAAGCTTACAGGTGAATACTCCTTTCCTTTATAAATGAATTTGTCGGGAACCTTGCCAAAATAAATATCAAAAAGGGCATTCTGCAATTCGAAATACTCCTCACTTTGCTGCTTGAGTTCAATGGCGGCTTCAGAAATTGCTTTTACAAAGCGGTTTACCTCTTTGTGGTTGTTAACCGGGGAATTGTAGTTAATGCCGGAATATACCTCTTGAGGGACAATACCATGTTTTTTCACAATTTTGGTGAACATATGTGCCAAACTTCCTTGACCAAGGTTTCCATCTCCTCTTCTGAGGTAATTGTCCTTCATCCTGTCAGCATAGTTTTGCCTGACAACAAAAATCTCTGACAAATCGTACTCACCTTTGCCTGTCCTTAAAAGTTCTGATTCCAGAAAGGCGGCAGTTGCGTAGCTCCAGCATGTTCCGCTATTTGCTTGGTTTTTGACTGGTGTTGCAGCATTCCTGACAACATCGTTGAATTGGTAGCCTTGTGCATATATAGAAATCGAAATTAGCAGCGAAAGTACCAACAAGGTTGTTTTTCTAAAATGTGTTTTCATTTCAAAGCTGTTATTTTATTCCAAGTTTGTTTTTCAAAGTTTGAGGAACAGAGTTTTTATGGACAACAATGTTCATGGTTTTGTATTTTACAAAATTTTCAGATACATACCAAAGCCCTTTATAATCACCGGTTTCTCCCCATGAATTTTTGACCATATAGTATTTGTTGCCTTTTTGGTCTTTTGCTATTCCGTAAATGTGCATGCCGTGATCGTCCGTAGTTTGCCCATTGTCAAATGCAATTTGCCTCATTTCTTGTGTTATCTTTTTTTCCGGGACAATTTCTTCCATACTGTTTATTTTGCTGCTAAGCTCTGATGCAGACACACCCAACCATCTTTGCTGGTCAGAACCAGACATGTTTGAAATTTCTGTTTCCGGAACAATTGCAATTCCTTTGCGAGTGAATCCCCTTTCGCTCACATCGGAACCCCATAAAACCGTGTACCCATTTTCTATTGCATAATCGAAAATTGTCATGAACTCGTCAATTGGGAGGTTGTAAGATTTGTCCCACCTCCAGTTGTCCGGGATTTCCAATGCAAATTGTGTGTAGAACGGATGGTGGTTGTAGGATGTGATTGAAACATAATTGTCGGGATCGAGCCCTAATTCAAGGGCAAAGCTTTTTGGAGTGTATTCTTTGCCATTGTATGTGAATGTTTTTGGGATCTCTCCTAAATAGGCATCAAGGATACCTTGGTAGCCTGTTTTCCAAGCAGGAGAGAATTTCCCGTTTGGATTCCTGACCAGAGCCTTAATGAATCCGGCTAAAGTTGCATCCAGTTCGTTATGTACATGAGTTTGCTCTCCGTAATTGAGGCCTGGCATGACAGATTCAGGAACTATCCCGTAGTTTTTCCAAACCGTAAGGACATCTCCAAATGAACTGCCAGGTGCAAAGTTGATGTTGCCGGAAGTCCTTATGTATTTATCTCCTTTGTCGGTATATGCTCTGGATACAACAAACATTTCTGACAAGTCATGCTCCCCTTTGCCATTCCTGATTAGTTCTGACTCCATGAATGAGAGTGAAGAAAAACTCCAGCATGTGCTTGTCCTGTTTTGGTTTTTGATTTTGGTTACCGGCAGCTCTTTGATTATAGAAAATTGGTAACCCTCATTGGCTGGTTTGCTATCTTGGCCAAAGACATTGTTAAATGCAAAAACCAGGGATAAAGTCAAAAATAGAAATCTCTTCATAAGTATTTAGTATTATTTTGTTTAAAGTAGTCAAAGTTATTAAAAAAAGGGATATATGGCTACGGAATGTTCATATATTTATGTGTTTGCAAGGAAACCCTCCATTCAGGATGTGATTTTATGTACTCCACAATCTTAGGCATCATTACATCTCTTTTGCTCCATTCTGGTTGCAGGAAAAGCAAACATGATGCGGGCACCAACTTTTTATTTTCTTCTGCCCATAAAAAATCATCTTCTTGCTCAATAATGACTTTCAACTCAGATGCCATTTGATGGATGTTGCCTATTGGTGGTTTTTTCTTTTTGGGAGAGAGACATATCCAATCGAACCGGCCAGAGTAGGGGTGTGATCCGGATGTTTCCAGGAAAATCTCCAGGTCGTTTTTTTTAAGCAATGTGCAGAGCTTGTCAAGCGGGTAGGAGAGAGGTTCTCCTCCAGTGATAACTATGGATTTTGCTTTAAAGGACAATGCTTCATTTACAATGTTTTCAATTGGAGTAGGGGGGTACAAAGAGGGGTTCCATGTCTCTTTTGCATCACACCAGCTGCACCCTACATCGCATCCTCCCAGCCTTATGAAAAAAGCTGCCTTTCCGGTATTAAAGCCTTCACCTTGTATTGTGTAAAAACTCTCTGCCAAAGGCAATAATGCACCATCGGATAATTCAGGAAATTTCATTTTTTATTGCAAAGTTAAAAACTCATTTCATAAAAATGCCTTTTTGTCAGTTTTTGGTCATTGGCAAATTTGTTGCAGATTATAAAAAATAAAAGGAAACAAGATGAATAATCATAAATACGAATCGTTGGAAAATTTTGCCATGAACCTGAATGGTATGGCAAAATCAGGAAAATTGGACCCAGTTATTGGCAGGGACGAGGAGATAAGGAGAGTCCTGCAAATATTGAGCAGACGAACAAAAAACAACCCTATACTTGTCGGGGAACCGGGTGTTGGCAAGACGGCAATTGCAGAAGGTATTGCCCAAAGGATAGTACAGGGAGATGTCCCGGAAAATTTAAAGACCAAGATCATATACTCTTTGGATATGGGTGCTTTGATTGCAGGTGCAAAATACAAAGGTGAGTTTGAAGAGCGTTTGAAAGGAGTTGTAAAAGAGGTTATCGAAAGTGACGGAGAGGTAATTTTGTTTATAGACGAAATCCATACATTGGTTGGTGCAGGAAGGTCAGACGGGGCAATGGATGCTGCAAACATACTAAAACCAGCACTTGCAAGGGGAGAGTTAAGGGCTGTCGGGTCAACTACTTTGGCCGAATATCAAAAATATTTTGAACAAGACAAAGCTTTGGAAAGGCGCTTCCAGATGGTCATGGTAGATGAACCCACGCCTTCAGAAGCAATTTCAATTTTAAGAGGTCTCAAGGAAAAATATGAGAACCACCATAAAGTGCAAATCAAAGATGACGCTTTGATAGCAGCAGTTGATTTGTCACATAGGTATATTACATCCAGGTTTTTGCCAGACAAGGCAATTGACCTGGTGGATGAAGCCGCTTCCAGATTAAGGCTGGAAATCAACTCTGTGCCAGAATCAATTGATGAACTGAACAGGAAAATAAGACAACTTGAGATAGAAAAAGAGGCAATAAAAAGGGAGGGGAATAAACAGAAGAGTGACGAATTGTCAAGATCATTAGGTGTGTTGGTTGTCGAAAGAGATAATAAGAGCTCGATATGGAAAAAGGAAAAAGCAATAATTGAAAGAATCCAAAAAAAGAAAATTGAGTTGGAAGAGTTGAAGTTCAAGGCTATGGAAGCAGAAAGGAGGGGTGATTACGGAAAAGTAGCAGAGATACGGTATGGTAAGATGGTCTCCGTCCAAAATGAGATTGAGCAACTTAACCAATCAAAAGGTGATTCACAGTTTACCATGATCAATGAGTACGTAGAAGCGGAGGCTATTGCAGAGGTGGTCGCCAAATGGACCGGCATACCGGTCAAAAGGATGTTGGAGAGTGAGAAAGAGAAACTGCTCCGTATGGAGGAAGAGCTGCACAATAGGATTGTCGGGCAAGATGAAGCTATACAAGCTGTATCTGATGCAATAAGAAGAAGCAGGGCAGGCCTGCAAGATGCAAAAAGACCTATAGGTTCGTTTTTATTTCTTGGGACAACGGGTGTTGGTAAGACTGAATTGGCCAAAGCTCTTGCAGAGTTTTTGTTCAATGACGAAAACATGATAACCAGGATAGACATGAGCGAATACCAGGAAAGACATTCGGTATCAAGGCTGGTTGGGGCCCCTCCTGGATATATTGGTTATGACGAAGGAGGACAGCTGACCGAAGCAGTAAGGAGGAAACCATATTCAGTGATTTTACTGGATGAAATTGAGAAAGCCCATCCAGATGTATTCAATATACTATTGCAGGTGTTAGACGATGGCAGAATGACCGACAACAAGGGAAGGACTGCTGATTTTAAGAATGCAATATTGATAATGACATCGAATACAGGATCTGCAATTATCCAAGAAAACTTGAGCCGGCTAACAGATAAGAACAGGGAGGAAACCTTGGAGAAAACAAAAGGGGAAGTACTTGAAGTCCTGAAAGCCAGTGTGAGGCCGGAATTTTTAAACCGGATAGATGAAATCATAATGTTCCACCCTCTCACAACGGACAATATCAGGGATATATTGAAAATGCAGATGGAGGGGGTAAAGGAAAAAGTTGCTGATATGGGAATTGAGTTGCAGTTTACAGAGTATGCAATCAAGTATTTGACTCAAAAGGGATATGACCCTGCATATGGAGCAAGGCCAGTCAAAAGGATTCTGCAAAGGGAACTCGTAAACGAACTGGCGAAAGCATTGCTCAAAGGAAGTATCAACAAAGCCAAGCCGGTGATAGTCGATAACTTTGAAGATAATTTGGTTTTCAGGAATTGATCACAGCTTAACGGGCTGTCAGTTGTATAAGTATCGTTTTATTTTTTGAGTGGCCGTCTTTTCAAAAGGAGCCGGCTGCTCTATGATTTCCTGGATCCTGGAGTTCTTGTTTACGCGGTCATTGACAAACTCCTTGACTTCACTTCTGATTCTGTCAAGTTTTTCTTTATAACTAATATTTTGTGAATAAGATATTAGCTGTTCGGTGTTTTTGATTTCGTCGTAATTGAAATGAACCCTGGCAACAAGCTTCCCTTTTCTTTCCAGTACAAGTGACTCCAGTACAAGGTCGTGTTCATTCAGGATAGATTCTACCTCCTCTGGATAAATATTCTCTCCGTTTGACCCCACCAACATATTGTCCCTCCTTCCTTTTATGAACAAATATCCATCTTTGTCAATGAAACCCAAATCCTTTGTCCTGAACCACCCATCTGTAGTAAATGCTTTTTGTGTGCTTTCGGGATCTTTGAAATATCCTGTCATCACATTTGGACCTTTGGCAACAATTTCACCAATCCCATGGTTGTCAGGTTCAATTATTTTTAATTTCAATCCATTGAGAGCAGGACCTGTAGATTGCCATTTCACTTTACCAGGAGTTGCACCGGCCAGCAAAGGAGATGTCTCAGTAAGGCCGTAGCCAATTGCGTATGGGAATCCGGCATCCCTCAAAAAGTACTCAACTGCACCATCCAATTTTGAACCACCAATACCAAAAAACCTTAATTTTCCTCCGAAAGTCCCTGTCAACTTCTTACCTGCGATTCTGTGAAGAGCCCTCCTTACAATTCCTATAGAATAAAGGATCCTGGAGATTACATTCTTAGTGAACATCGGACGGATTTTCAATTTGTAAATCTTCTCTACAACCAGGGGAACACTCAATATTATTGTAGGCTTTACCAGTTTAAGTGCAGGCATAAGCAGGGAAGGGGTGGGAGCTCCGTTCAAATAGACGATCTTTGCACCGAATGTAAGTGGAAACAGCATTCCAATGCTGCATTCGTATGCATGTGACAAAGGAAGTATAGACAGGAAAACATCATTATGGTTTATAGGAAAGAGATCGTACGACATTCTTGTCTGGGCAACGAGATTGGCGTGTGTCAGCATAACTCCCTTGGAAGCACCTGATGTGCCGGATGTATATATTATACTGGCAATATCTTCCGGAGAGGGTTTTTCCATTTCAATAGTATCTCCACTATAACTGCTTTTGACTAAAGTCAGGGTATCCAAATCTAAAATCACAGGAATCTTGGAATGGATATGTGAAGGTATTTTATAGGACAATTTTGAGGATACTACAAGTGCTTTGGTCTCGGAATGTTCCAGTATATTGACAATCTCAAAAGCAGTGAAGTCGGGTAAAATAGGGACAGCAACAGAACCAGTTGTCACTACTGCAAAATATGTGATGACCCAGTTAGGTGAATTAGCTCCCAGTATAGCTACCTTATCACCTTTTGATATGCCATTTTCCAGCAATATCCCAGAGAGGTTGTCAGTCAATCTACCCAGCTCTTTGTAGGAGAGCTCTTGCTCATTGGCAAATGAAAGTGCATAATTATCTTTGTTTTGTGTTATACTTGATATGTATATATCGTACAGCGTCAAAGAATCTTGTGATAAATCCATAATTGTTCCTCCTTCAATGCAAAGATAAAAATTATCTATAATTATTGTTGTATTGGTATTGGTATGATTTTTACTAAATTTGTGCCTGTAATATTTAAATTGCATTATGTTTTTCAAAGAGCACATACAAAAAAAAGCACTCAATAAGATTGAAAGGAAAAGGGTTCCCATGTTTTACTCTATCCATGATATCAAATCTTTATGTTTTGTATTGAACCTGGACGAAGAAAACATTATGCAAACCATAAAGAAACTGATAGATTTATTGGATTCCAGGTTCATAAAGTTCAAGGCAATAGCATTCAACAATCATAAGAACTTCTACCAAGAGGCTATGCTCGATTACCGGATCAAAGTTATTTCGAGCAAAAAACTTAAATATGGGGATATTCCTAGAAAGCAAGATCTTGACTATATAACAGGAGAAACATTCAATACATTTATTGATTTCGGGGCATATTATTTTTTTCCTAATGAATACGTTGCCAGAGCAACAGATGCTGAATTCAAGATAGGAAGGTGCAACTATGATGCAAATCCGTATGACTTGGTGCTTGAAAACCAAAATGGTAATAGCAGGGATTTTTTAAATTCCATAATACACTATTTATCAGCAATAAGATCTATTTAATGACAGGGGACGATTTTTTGAATTTTGAAGAGGAGGAGTACTCTCACCTTATAGAGGAGTGTGAAGAGGCGTTTAACGAAGGGGTTTTGGAAAAGAAAATGTTTACCGAAGAACAATTCGAATTCTTAATTAACCACTTTGTTAATGAAGTAGATGACGAAATGGTTTACGTATTGACCACAATGGGGTATAAACAACATCCATATTCGTCTGATTTGATACTCAGGTATGCTGATGTCTTGATTGTTAACAGGGAAACAGATCGGGCATCAGAAATCTTGTTAAGCCAAATAGCATTGGAGCCATCCAATAGCGATTTGTTCTTTTTGATGGCAAGACTCAATATCAAGACTGGAAATACCGGAACTGCATTGTCTTACATGGACAAAGCTCTTTCCATAAGCGGAGAAGAGTCATATATGGATATGTTGTTGACAGCTGCACAAGATTTCATTGATTCATCTGATTTTGAAAATGCCATATTATTATTGAACAAAGTTGAGGTCAAAGAGCCGGAAAGCAGGGAGTTACTCAACGACCTGGCTTTTTGTTATGAAAGGACCGGTAATTTTGAACTCAGCATGAGGTATTACCAAAGATACCTTGACAAGGATCCTTTCAACGATAATGTATGGTTCAATGTTGGCACAATATACGCCAGGCAGTTTGAGGTTGGCAAGGCATTGGATGCATACGATTATGCTTTGGCTCTTAATCCGGACAACGCATCTGTATTGTTCAACAAAGCTTTGCTGTTGACAAGCAGCAACCAGGTAGATGAAGGAATAGATGTGTTCAAAGAGTTTTTGAAATTTGAGCCAGGTAATGTATTGGCTCTCTCTGGTATGGCAGAAGCTTACTTGTTAAAAGGGATGACATCTGAAGCAGAAGTCTTGTTTGCAGAAATTATCTTTTATGAACCAGATAACACAGATGCAATGACAAGTTTGGCAAATATTTACATGAACAGGCGCGACTTTCATTCATCGCGGATTTACCTGAGGGAGGTCATTGGTAAATTCGATACAGATTATGAGCGGATAAGGGACAATCTGATAATGTGTTACAAAACCACAAAAGATCCCGAGTTCCTTGTTTTTGTTATAGTCTCACTTTACTACCTGAACCATATGGAGCTGCTATACATATATTTGGGTATACTTGTTTTGTCGCATGAAGTTTGGATGGACAAACTGAATGAAATTGTGCCTGAGTTGAAAAACAACAAAATGATAAAAAGACAATTGAGCAAAATCAAAAAGAAACATTATTAAACATATATGTTGAAATACTTATCATTAATAATAAAGGGAATAGCAATGGGTGCTGCCGATGTTGTCCCAGGAGTATCAGGTGGAACCATTGCGTTCATGACCGGTATATACGAAAAATTAATCAGTTCAATCAAATCAATAGATCATATTGCCTTTGGGTTACTACTCAAGGGTAACATCAAGTTGTTCTGGGAAAAAATTAATGGTTCTTTTTTGATTTCTGTGTTCGGAGGTGTGATGATAAGTATCCTTTCACTTGCAAGGCTAATGGAGTATCTGCTTGTAAACCATCCTATTCCTTTATGGTCCTTTTTCTTTGGGCTAATTATTGCCTCATCATTTTTTATTTTGAAACACATTGAAAAATGGAATTTGGCCACCTTTATTTCCTTGATAGCCGGAATTGCAATTGCGGTTTGGATTTCAATTGTTTCACCTGCCCAGACCACAGAGGCATTGTGGTTTGTTTTCCTTAGCGGAATGGTAGCGATATGTGCAATGATTCTTCCCGGTATCTCAGGTAGCTTTATCCTCCTTTTGATGGGAAAGTATGCTTTCATGATGACTGCAATCAAAGATTTTGATTTTGTTGTGATATTGGTTTTTGTAGCCGGTGCTGCTATTGGTATAATATCTTTCTCTCATTTCCTGTCCTGGTTGCTAAAACGGTTTTACAGTTTTACAATAGCAATTTTATCTGGTTTTATGGCTGGATCTCTGGTTAAGGTGTGGCCATGGAAAACTCAATCATTGAGGTTCGAAGGGTTGGATTACCCAACTTCGCCATCTAATTATGAGATGCTTTCCGGAAACGACCCTCAAATTGTTTGGGCTGTCATTTTTTTATCTTCAGGTGTTTTACTGGTTCTGACAATAGAATTTATAGCTAAAAAGATGCGTAACTAAAAAAATATAGTATCTTTGCAATCCTGTTAAAAACAGTACGGGGTTCGGTAGCTCAGTTGGATAGAGCAACAGCCTTCTAAGCTGTGGGTCTTGGGTTCGAATCCCAACCGAATCACAAAGCAAAAAAATGTAAGCTGTGCATCGCACAGCTTTTTTTATTGGGGCAGCCGCAGCAAATTTATTTGCATGCGGATAGACCTAATAAAAAAGGGCAAAGCCCCTTACATTTTTTTGCTTTGTTAGCCCCCCACCAGGGATCACCGAGCGGTAGCGAGGTAATCCCAAAGTGGGGAAACTGAAAGAAGGTTGTTCGACGATTATTTTGACGGAAGGGAAAAGTAAAATACAGAGCCCTTATCCA
>JAQWAL010000012.1:0-10220 GCA_028707695.1 Bacteroidales bacterium
GCCCCCCTGTTTGCTATCTTGTTCACAGGACAGCCAAAATTTATATCTATGAATGCAGGCCCCGCCTGTTCCGCCATCCTGGCCGCCTCTGTCATTGGCTCTTTCAAATGACCATATATCTGGATACCGATTGGTTGCTCATAGTCATAAACCTTCAGTTTTTCCAATGATTTGCGGGCATCCCTTATAAGTCCGTCAGAAGAGATGAACTCCGTGTACATCACATCTGCACCATATTCCTTACAAATATACCTGAAAGAAGGATCTGTCACATCTTCCATTGGGGCAAGAAACAACGGCTGTTGTCCAAGTTCAGTCTCTGCAATTTTCATCTTACTCTCGATCCTTTTTTGAGGCGTAAAAGTAGTCAATATTTGCTTTTTAATAAAAAAATGTGGTATTTGCAAAGGATTTTGTCACTTTAAAAAATAGTTTTAACTTTGCAGCCCCCTATTCTATAGGGTAATCGCAACAAAAATAACGTATTAATCTAAAGATCAACAAAGTGGACACATTGAGTTACAAAACTGTATCGGCCAACAAAGCTACCGTCACAAAAGAGTGGGTGGTTATTGATGCAACCGATCTGGTACTTGGAAGGCTTGCCTCCAGAATAGCACTTATTCTGCGTGGTAAAAACAAGCCAAACTATACCCCACACGTGGACTGCGGAGATAACGTAATAGTTATCAATGCCGACAAAGTTCGCCTTACGGGTAAGAAAATGACAGACAAGGTGTACGTACGTCACACCGGATATCCCGGCGGACAAAGGTTTGCAACTCCAAAGGAGCTGCTTGCCCGCAAACCGTTCGCAGTAGTAGAGCACGCCGTGAAGGGCATGCTACCTAAAAACCGCCTTGGAGCAGAACTGTTCCGCAACCTGTTTGTATATGCAGGGCCGGAGCACAAGCATGAGGCGCAACAACCAAAAGTTATACATTTAAACGAAATTTAAACAGAGCATGGAATTAATCAACGCCCTTGGAAGACGAAAATCAGCAGTTGCTCGCGTTTACGTAACACCGGGAAAAGGCAACATTACGATCAACGAGAGGACACTCGAAACCTACTTTAAGGCAGAGACCCTCCAGTACATCGTAAAACAAGCTCTTGAAACTACCAACACTACAGGAATGTTCGATGTGAACGTCAACCTGACAGGTGGTGGTTACAAAGGCCAGGCAGAGGCACTTCGCCTTGCAATTGCCCGCGCTCTCTGCAAAATTGATGCAGAGCAGTACCGTCCCGCACTTAAGGCCAATGGTTTCCTTACCCGCGACCCTCGTGAGGTAGAAAGGAAAAAACCGGGACAGCCAGGTGCACGCAGACGCTTCCAATTCAGCAAACGTTAATATTTACTTAATCGAGCTGATTTCAAAAATTGCACAGTGAAGATATAAAACCCGAGGATCCGGAAACCGGCTGCCAGAGTTTGTCTCACTGCGGAAAACCTGAAAGACCATTGCAAACAATGTTACTACAGGTTGAAGAAAAGAGAAAAAACAATTATTAAAAAAAGTTAAAATGCCAAGAACTAATTTCCAAGAATTACTTGATGCAGGAGTACACTTCGGCCACCTGAAAAGGAAGTGGAACCCTAAGATGGCACCATACATCTTCATGGAGAAGAACGGTATCCATATAATAGACCTGCACAAGACTGCTATCAAGATAGACGAAGCTGCCAACGTAATGAAGCAACTTGCCCGCGCAGGTCGCAAAATACTGTTTGTAGCCACAAAAAAACAGGCTAAGGAGATTGTAGCCGAAAATGCCAAGTCAATCAATATGCCATACGTTACAGAACGTTGGCCGGGCGGAATGTTGACAAACTTCCCCACAATCCGTAAAGCTGTCAAAAAGATGAACACCATCGACAAGATGATGACAGACGGAACTTTTGAAACTTTGGCAAAAAGAGAGAAACTACAGGTTACCCGCCAAAGGGCTAAGCTGGAGAAAAACCTTGGATCAATCGCCGACCTCAACAGGTTGCCATCTGCACTTTTTGTTATTGACATACAAAAAGAGATGAATGCCGTTAAAGAAGCAAACCGTTTGAACATACCCGTAATCGCCATGGTTGATACTTGTTGCGATCCCGGTCCCATAGATTACGTGATTCCTGCAAACGACGATGCGGCTAAATCAATAGCCCACGTGATGGAAGTGATTACCAAAGCCGTAGCAGAAGGCCTTTCCGAAAGAAAACTCGAGAAAGAAAAAGAGGCAGCAACATCAGAAGAATCAAAAGATTCCGACAACAAGAAAATGCGTTCACGCAAAGTTGCAGCAAAATCAGAAGATAAGCCGGAAGCCAAAGCAGAACCGGTTGCCCAAGTAAAAGCAGAGGCAAAACCTGAAGCTAAAGCAGAGGCCGCACCAGAAGCTATAGCAGAAGAGAAAAAAGAAACTCCGGCAGCCGAATAACGGTAGCCAGTTTTTTTACCATAAGTTTACATAACATTTTACATATAAAGAAAATGGAAATTAAAGCAGCAGATGTTGCCAAATTGCGCAAAATGACAGGAGCAGGAATGATGGACTGCAAAAGTGCTCTTGTAGAAGCAAATGGCGACTTTGACAAAGCAAAAGACATCATTCGTGAAAAAGGGAAACTTGTTGCAGCTAAAAGAGCAGACCGCGACACCACAGAAGGAGCAGTAATTGCTAAAGCAAACGACTCCAATACCAAAGCTATTTTGGTATGCTTGGGTTGCGAAACTGACTTTGTAGCAAAAAACAGTGAATTCCAAGATCTTGCAAACAGTATTGCAGATGTTGCTTTGGACTCTTTTCCGGAAGATTTGGCTGCCCTCAGCAACGTGAAACTAGGAAACCTTACGATTGAAGAGGCTGTAACCCAACAAACCGGCAAAAGCGGAGAAAAACATGCTATCCCCTTCTACGGGAAACTTGAAGCTCCATACATAGCAACTTACATACATACAAATGGCAAACTAGCTACAATTGTAGGCTTCACAAAAGCTATCAACAATGAAGTTGGTCGTGAGATTGCAATGCAAATCACAGCCATGAACCCGGTTTCTGTTAGCCGTGACAACTGTCCAAAAGAGATTATCGAAAAGGAACTTGAAATTTACCGCATCCAAATCCGTGAAGAGGGAAAACCAGAAAACATGGTAGAGCAAATTGCTCAGGGTAAATTAAATAAATTCTTCAAAGAGAGCACTTTGGAAGACCAAACATTTGTTAAGGATGGCAAGATTTCTGTAGCTCAATATTTGAAATCTGTAGATCCCGAAGTTAAAGTGACAGCATTCTACCGCTTTTCACTCAACGACTAACCACGCCTTACATAACAATAAAAAAACCGGAAGGATATTCCGGTTTTTTTATTTTGCAATTTTCATCTATATTTGCACGTCCAAAAAATTTATTAACAATTTAACAAATCTTCGGGGCAGGGTGTAATTCCCGATCGGCGGTAAAGTCCGCGAGCCATTCAAGGCAGAACCGTTGCAACTACGGTACCGACAGTTAAAGTCTGGAAGGAAGGAGATTAAAATGAGAAACAAAAAAATTTACCTATCTGGTAGGTTGTACCTATTGTGTACATTCCTGCTTTTCGGCTACCAATCAGCCACAATTGCGGCAACATCTGCCCATTCAGAATCAAAAAACAAACCCGACTCACTGCATCTTAACCTGGACCAGATTGTCTTGCAGGCATCCTTTGTAAAGGACAAGCAAAGTCCATTGAGAGTATCAACAGTAGACCGTAAGGCAATAGACAAAAAAGCCATCGGCCTTACTTACCCCGAACTTGTCAAGAACATTCCCGGAGTGTACGCTACAAGCGAAACAGGCAGTTACGGAGATGCCAGGATAAACATCAGGGGGTTCAAACAAGAGAACATTTCTGTATTGCTCAACGGCATACCCATTTCGGGATTGGTTACAGGCAACATGTTCTGGAACAACTGGCTTGGCCTTGCAGATGCCACCCACTCCATACAAGTTCAAAAAGGAATAGGTGCATCAATGCTTTCCGACAATTCCGTTGGAGGAACAATCAACATAATAACCAAAACGACAGAGACCACCCCCAGTGCAAACACAGGACTTTTTGTTACCAGCTACGGCCAGTACAAAGGATTCGTCTCTGTGAACAGTGGTCAAAGCAACAAAGGCTGGGCAGTTTCTGCCATGGCATCCTATGCCTGGGGCAAAGGGTATCCCGATGCCACGGATATCAACTCATGGGCCTATATGCTAAACATCAGCAAACAGATAAACAACAGACACTCATTACTCCTCACCCTTTTGGGCTCTCCTGAAAGGCACCAGCAACGTTCTGCCAGACTCACTGCGCAAGAAACCGGGCAATACGGCCTTGCATACAACAAAAATTGGGGATGGTACAATGGCAAAGCACGAAACCTTAGTGAAAACTTCTACCACAAACCATATCTTACACTGCACCACTTTTTCCAAATATCACACAACACCGAACTCACAAACTCACTCTACCTCTCGGTGGGCCATGGAGGAGGAAAATGGTCAGAGACAAAAGGAAAAAGATTGATTGAGTACAGGAAAGATGGTCTTGTAGACTGGGAGGCAATTGTGCAGGCAAACGGAACTTCCGGCCCTGCTGCAACAAATATCCTTACCGACTACCTTGCCGGCCACACCCAGGCAGGTTTAAAAAGCAACCTCACAAAAAAGAGCGGAAACTGGACTTATGATGCCGGCATACACTATCAGTATTACTCCACCTGGGAAAAGGAGAAGATTACCGACCTTTTGGGTGCATGGTACTGGTACGAAGATTACCAAAACAACTCCTTGGCAGGACTTGCAGGCAGGGATCCGGTAAAAAGGGAGGGAGATTATGTCAGGACATACAATGGAAAAATCATAAACCACCTTACCCTCCACAGCTCTGCCCAATACAAAACACCACAATGGGATATCCGCATGGGAGCATCTTTGATGGGAAGTGCAAACCAAAGGTGGGACAGGTACAACTACATAAATGATGTATACAGCCACAATGCATACGGAACCGGCTACAGTTTCAAAGGAGGAGCATCCAGGAAAACAGGGATGGCCACAACCATATATGCAAACGCAGGAGTGTACAGCAGGGTACCTTACAGCGATGTTTTCTTCTCTTCCGGAAACAACAACATAACACAGAATGTGAAAAATGAGAAGAATTTACTTGCAGAGGTTGGGCTACGACACCTTTTCCAACGCGGTTCCATAGAGATCACGGCATATTACGCATATTGGAAAAACAAGAGCGTGATCTCAAATCCCTACAAACAACCAGACGAAACAACCAACAGGTACATGATACGAGGTCTCGACGCCCTTCATACCGGAGTAGAGTTGACAGGCCTCTACAATCCTGCACGATTCATCTCCTTGGAAGGGTTCATTGGAATTGGAAACTGGAAATGGAAAAATGATGTCTCTGCCTCAATCTACGATCCATACTCAGGATTACCGGTACAGGAGATAAACGTTTACAGCAAAGGGATACCTGTAGGAGATGCCCCCCAAACCCAAATTTCCTTAAGTGCTACCGCAAAACCCTTTAAAAACCTGGAGATTGGAATGGACTGGACATTCAGTGACAGGATGTATGCAGATTTCAATCCAACTGACCGTCAAGAGCAAACAGACAAATCCAATCCATATAAAGTTCCTTCCTATTCCCTTGTGAATGCATCCGTTAGCTGGAGTCCAAAAATAAGGAACATTAAATCGGGCACCACCATACATGCCACAATTGGCAACCTCTTGAACGAAAAATACATAGAAAGAGGCCGTGACGGCACAGGACACAACCTTGATACATTCAGCGGTTATTGGGGCATCCCAAGAAATGCTTCAATAGGTATAAGGATGAGTTTTTAGAAAGGTGCCTGTCAAGGAGCGATCTTCTTAAGGATGTTGTTGGTCGCTCCTTTATTTTTTCCAATATACCAAAGCCCGTACTCAGAAGCTTCAGACCTGAATTTCTCGTTAACAGCAAGTATGTTCATGATATCTACCTTGCCGGGCATATAACCCTTAAGGTTGGAAATTGCAAATCCGGCACCGCAAGACAACAGCCCGTATGCCTCAATGAATTTTTGGTGCCTAGGCCCGAACACCACCGGAAGACCACTGGCAACAGGCTCCAGTGTATTGTGTATACCTGCACCAAAACCACCACCAACATAGGCAAAATTGCCATAATGGTATGCATAGGAAAGAAAACCAACCTTGTCAATGATAAAAAGATCGGCATCTTCTATCTCCCTCTTTTGATCATCCTGATTATGTTTCCCCTCTACTTTAGAAAATTTCACAACCTTGTAATTTTGGAACAACAACTCCAACCGGTCTATATGCTCTTTGCCTGTTTCATGAGGAGCTATAACCACTTTGAGTTTGCCATGACTGGTTTCACCAAACCTTCCCAAAAAATGGTGCAACATTTCCTCATCCTCCGGCCATGTACTCCCTGCAACCAAGCAAGCGACAAAAGAATTGTCCGTACTTTTGGCTGCTCCGTCAACCTTGTGTGTAAATACCTCCAGTTCCGGAATCACCCTCTTTGACTGAGCCACTTTTGAAACCCTGTCAAAACGAGTGTCTCCCGCAACAGACACATTACTGATACCTATCTCTGCCAACAACTCTTCTGACCCCACATCCTGGACAAAAATATGGGTGAAGTATCTGAGCATCCGCCTAAAAAAGAATCCCCACCATTTGAAAAAAGGCTGGGTTTTCATAAAGTTTGCAGAGACAAGGTAAACGGGGATACCCCTTTTATTAAGGTTTTTAAGGTAATTATACCAGAATTCGTATTTTATAAAGATTGCATGATCTGGCCTTATACAATCAAGGAACTGCCTGACATTGGACGAATTGTCCATGGGCAGGTAAAACACATGGTTTGCCAGGGAATAATCTTTCCTTAGCTCATAACCACTGGGAGAAAAAAAAGTAACAACAATAAAAGCAGAGGGGGTATTCTCCTTTATACTTTCAATCAAAGGCCTTGCTTGTTCAAACTCCCCCGCCGAGGCACAATGGAACCAATACCTGTTGCCTTTTGAAACGGATGCAGTATCTTTTGTCTCTTCTTTTATCTGTTTTAGTAAGTTTCTCCTACTTTTGTAAAACTTTTGCGCCTTAGGCGAAAAACTACCTGATATCTTGGATGCAAAAAGGTAGAGGCTCATCAAGCCATTATAAATAATTGCCAAATCTTACTAATTTTGTATAAATATAATCATTTAGCGCCAAATTTAAACAAATAAAATGAAACAAACACTCGGGTTGGTGGGGAAATATTTTTTACTGATGAAAATAGTTTTTTCCAAACCAGAAAAAACAAAGATTTTCCGTAAACAATTTTTCACAGATACCGAAAAACTTGTCATAGACTCTATCCCAATAATTGCAGTCATATCCCTTTTCATTGGAGCTGTGATTGTTATCCAGACTGCCAGCAATATAGAAAGCCCGCTGATTCCCAAAATGTATGTTGGGTACATGGCCAGAGAAAGCCTTATCCTGGAGTTTTGCTCCACCATGGTTGCACTCATACTGGCCGGAAAAGTCGGATCCAATATTGCATCCGAAATTGGCAGCATGCGCATTTCGGAACAGATAGATGCTATGGAAATGATGGGTATAAACTCTGCAAACTATCTGATATTGCCAAAAATAGCCTCTGCAACTATTTTCAATCCACTACTGATGTTAATGAGTTTCATACTTGGTCTTGTTGGCGGTGCAATGATAATTATGTTCACAGGGATCATCACAATGAACCAGTACACAGAGGGGCTGCAATACGCATTCCAGTTCTACTACATAGTTTACAGCATGGTCAAAATGGCAGTATTCAGCTTTATAATAACAAGCATATCTGCTTTCTACGGATACTACTCCAGTGGAGGTGCATTGGGAGTAGGGCGTTCCGGCACTAAAGCAATTGTTGTGAGCAGCGTCACAATCCTTATAGCCAACCTGGTTATAACACAGCTAATGCTCAATTAATTTTTTACAGTAAAATATTTTCAACTGGTAAATATTTTACCAGGCCAGATAAGAACCAATATGATCAAAGCAATAAATGTAAACAAGAATTTTGGAGAGCAGCATGTGCTCAAAGATATTTCCATAGAGTACAAACCCGGGATATGCTCTTTGATAATTGGGGCAAGCGGTTCCGGAAAAACAGTACTGCTAAAATCCTTGGTTGGGTTACACGATATCGATTCCGGAGAAATCTGGTACGAAGGGACCCAATTTGACAATCTCCCGTTCAAAGAGAAAAAGCACCTTAGGAAAGAGATTGGAATGTTGTTCCAGGGTAGTGCACTTTTTGATTTTGCAACCGTAGAGGATAACATAAGGTTTCCCATGGATTTTTTCACCGACTGGAGCGAAGATCAAAAAATGGACAGGGTAAACTTTTGCCTTGCCAGGGTAAACCTGAAAAATGTAAATAAATTGTATCCAAACGAACTCAGTGGAGGAATGCAAAAAAGGGTGGGAATTGCACGTGCAATTGCACTGAACCCAAAATACCTGTTTTGCGACGAACCCAACTCCGGACTTGACCCGCAAACATCCATCCTGATAGACCAACTTATCCTGGAGATAACCCAGGAATACAACATCACAACCGTGATAAACACCCATGACATGAACTCGGTGATGGAGATAGGAGACCAGGTAGGCTTCATTTACAAAGGCAACCTTTTGTGGGAGGGCAATAAAGACAATATCCTTACCTCCAATTGCAAAGAGCTGGAAGAGTTTGTTTTTGCCTCGGGTATGGCAAAAAAAGTCAAGCAATACATGAATGCCTGACTTTTAAAAAATCACCTGAAAACGGGATAACACTACAAAACAGGAGTAACCGACTTGATAATCACATCTTCTGTGGGCCTGTCCATTTGATTTGTAGGAATTGCCGCAATAGCATCAATAACATCGAACCCTTCCAGGGTTTCGCCAAAAACTGTATAACTACCATCCAGCTGGGCGCAAGTATTTGGGTCTTCCACAATATAGAATTGTGACCCCGATGACTCTTTTTGAGGGTTTGCCGCATCACCTCTCCTGGCAGCCGCAAGTGCGCCTTTTTTATGCTTGAATTCAGGCAGGATCTCTGCCGGGATTGTATATCCCGGACCACCTGTGCCAAAACGGGACTCGTTGGCCATATCCTTAGAGAGCGGGTCTCCTGTTTGTATCATGAATCCCTTTATGACACGATGGAAACGGATTCCTGTAAAGAAATCTTCCGAAGCAAGCTTCACAAAATTATCCCTGTGTTTGGGAGTCTCCTTGTAAAGTTTGACACGTATTGTTCCCAAATTAGTGACAATGTCAAAAACAGGCTCTTCCGGCAAATCGGCCGGGTTGAAAATGGATTTTGTTTGCATGGTAGTTGAATCTTCAGATTTTGTCAAATTGGCCTCAGTGACTTCTCCCCTCTTTCCCTTGCAGGATACAACCACTAATGGCATGATTAATAATAATTTAAAAATATTAAGTTTCATATAGGAAATGTTTTTTTTTGTTTACCTTTGTAACTCATCACAAAATTACTCAATTGCCCTTGAAATGCAAATCAAAAAAGTAATTACCCTGATCATTCTGGCACTGTTTTCATATTCGTCAAGTGCTCAAAGCGTTGGCTTGGTTTTAAGTGGCGGCGGCGCAAAGGGTTTTTCGCACATTGGAGTAATAAGGGCACTTGAAGAGAACAACATCCCAATAGACTATATTGCAGGCACATCCATGGGAGCCATAATCGCTGCGCTATACTCCGTCGGAGTAACTCCTGACGAGATGATGGCAATGTTCCGGTCCAAAGATTTTGAATCGTGGTACAAAGGGGAATTTGAAAAAGGATATGCAACTTATATCTACAGGAGGGAGACCTCTGCCGAAATGGTGGGAGTTTCCGTGAACAGGGAACAAGACAGGCCCGTAATCAAACTCCCGGTGAGCCTTATCGCTCCGTATCCAATGGACCTTGCTGTAATGCAGTTGTTTGCATCTTCTTCGGCAGCCTCTGGTTATGACTTTGACAACTTGATGATTCCATTTCGTTGCATTGCCGCAGATATTGCCAATAAAAAACCTTACACTCTCAGGAAAGGGGACCTTGGCTCTGCGGTAAGAGCCTCCATGACATACCCTTTCCTTTTCAAACCAATCATAAT
>JAQWAL010000012.1:10320-43360 GCA_028707695.1 Bacteroidales bacterium
TGATTCCATTTCGTTGCATTGCCGCAGATATTGCCAATAAAAAACCTTACACTCTCAGGAAAGGGGACCTTGGCTCTGCGGTAAGAGCCTCCATGACATACCCTTTCCTTTTCAAACCAATCATAATAGACTCCATACTTATGTTTGACGGAGGCTTCTACAACAACTTCCCATGGGATGTCATGGTAGAGGATTTTGATCCCGACTTCATTATCGGCTCCAAATGTTCCAACAATAGCCTCCAGCCAGATTCCGAAGATATTATCAGTCAAATAGAGAACATGTTGATGGTAGAGACCGACTACTCCATCCCGGAAGATCTTGGAATACTTATAGATGTCAAATTCCAGGACGTTGCCATAATGGATTTCCACAAACTAGACCAAATAGCAGAGGTGGGCTACAATACTGCTCAAAAATATATAAAAGCAATAAAGGAGAAGGTCCCTAGGTTGGTCACACCCAAAGAGCTTTCGGAAAAAAGGATGGGATTCCGGATAAACACATTGCCTCTCAGGTTCCGGGATATAGAATTCGTTGGGGACGGGCTTGACCAAAAAGAAGAGGAATTCATAAGGAGAACCATTAAAAACAACCGGCCCGGGATATCCGACCACGAACAAATAAAACGAGGTTTCTACAGGGTTGTTGCTACCGGTTTGGTTAACACAATGTACCCACAAGCTGTGATAAATCCGGACTCCACATTCAACCTGCATCTGAGGGTAACCAAGAAAGCTCCCGTCCAGCTTTCCATTGGTGGCAATATCTCTTCATCTTCACTCAACCAGGGCTACATTGGATTACAGTACAAACAGTTTGCTGCAAACCCATGGAGAATCAACGGCGATTTCAATCTTGGCAGGTACTATTCAGGGCTGAACATTGGATACAGGCAAGATGTGGGTATCAATCCACTATGGTTTTACGAAGCCAATTTCACCGTCCACCGCTTCGATTATTTCGGTGGAAGCCAAACTGAGTTCTTTGCCAACAGGATTCCCAGCAACATCCAGGAATCGGAAGTCTTTACCACAATCAGCGCAGGTACTCCCGTGAATATAGAAAAAAACATGTTGGCCAAATTCAGCCTTTACATCGGGAAAAATTTCTACGAATACTACCAGGACGACAACTTCACAACCTACGACACACCCGACCGTACACGGTTTTCATATATATCCCCAACCGCCAGGATACTGCGCAACACAACCAATTACAAACAATACCCCACAGAGGGAATAGTCCAGGAACTCTCTGCCAGGTACACTCATTTCCGTGAAAACCACATCCCGGGAAGCACTTCGCTCTCCAGGACAGAAGAGAGCAACAACAGCCATAACACCATCTCTGTGAAAGCATACTTCAAACAATATTTCAACCTGGCAAACTTCCTGACACTTGGGGTCTCTGCAGACCTTACACTCTCCAACAGGACCTATTTGGGAGATTACACCTCTACCCTGCTGTACATGCCGGCATTCCAGCCAAACCCCCACAGCAAAACACTATTGCTAAGCCAATACAAAGCACCTTCGTACCTGGGTGTTTCGCTCTCACCTATAATAAAGATTTCCAATTCGCTTTTTGTACACTTCCAGGCCTCCTATTTCCAGCCACATAAAAAACTGGAGCAGACCCCGGAAGGTTTGCCCCAATTTGGAAAAAGATTCCCATTGGGCTCATTCATGGGTAACTTTGCATTTGTTTGGCAATCTCCGGTTGGTCCAATATCACTCTCTACTGCATATTACGACAAAGAAGAGGTAAAATGGTATCCTCAGTTCAACATCGGCTTCCAGATCTACAAACCAAAGGCCCTTGCCAATTAAGCACTATCAAATGAAGAGTACAAATCCACTAAGGAAACTTGCCGGAGAAACTGCAATCTATGGATTCAGCACCATTTTTGCCCGTTTCATAAATTTTGTATTTGTTCCCATATACACATATACACTCTCTACACAAAGTTACGGCGTTGCCGCAGAATTCCTGGCCTATATTGCAATACTGCAGGTTCTCTTCACAATGGGGCTGGAAACCGGATGTTTCCGTTATGCCAATAAAACCGGCAACCCTCAAACAGTTTTTTCCAATGCTCTGTTGACTACTGCAGTAGCATCGGGGTTGTTTTTCCTGTTTACAATCCTTTACAACCAAAGCATTGCACAAATGCTGGGTTATGAAGAGTATGGGCTGGTTATCATATATGTGTCTGCTATATTGATGATAGATTCGGTTACGGCAATACTCTTTGCCAGGCTAAGGTTCCTTAACCGTCCCGTAAAATTCACGGTTTTCAAAAGCATAAAGATACTTGGCGAGACAATATTCAACCTTTTGCTCTTTTTTGTGGTGCCATCTTACCTGTTGGAAAATCCCGGTTCCTTTGTCACTGTATTTATTTCTGAAACCCCCGATTTCACTTACATCCTCTTTGCAATCCTGCTAAGCGGGATAGTTTCGTTGGTGGTTTTCATACCCGATATGGTAAAAGTCAAATTGAAGTTCACACCTGCCCTATGGAAAGAGATGATGAAATACTCCCTGCCTATAATGATAGCAGGACTGCCAGGCATCCTAAACGATTTCATTGACCGCCCTCTTTTCAGGTTTTTCACTCCCCAGGGGCAGAGCTGGGAATCGAACCTTGGAATATTCCAAGCCGGCGTGAAGATTTCCATGCTAATGATGCTTTTCATACAAATGTTCCGTTTTGCAGCAGAGCCTTTTTTCTTCTCCAGGGAGGGCAAAAACGACTCAAAACAACTATATGCCAAGGTTATGGAACATTTTACCGCATTCGGGATGCTAATATTCCTGGGTATAATGTTTTACCTTGATATATTGCAATACCTCATTGGAAAAGATTTCAGAGAAGGTCTCTCAATTGTACCTGTGATGCTTTTTTCTTACCTGCTCCTGGGTATCTCCTTTAATGTCTCCATGTGGTACAAACTCTCAGGCAAAACCAACTATGCAATTATAATCACAGCATGCGGGCTGCCTGTGACACTGGCAATAAACATATTGTTGATGCCCCTGTTCTCTTACCACGCAGCTGCCTGGGGTCATCTGTTAAGCTACCTTACAATGCTGGCAGTCAGCATATACTTGGGAAACAAACACTATCCCATACCATACAACTGGAAAAGAGTCATACAATACATGGCAACCGGACTCATCTTTTATGCAATCACACTTCTATTACCGCAGGATGGACCAATCCTTAAATATTCCGTCCGGACAGCACTTGTATTGGCATACATATACATCTACTTGAAAACAGAAAAAATTTCTATATGGAAGTTAAAATTGTAAACAAATCCAACTACGGGCTACCCGAATACGCAACCCAACACTCAGCAGGCATGGATTTAAGGGCAAACACCCAAGAACCTTTGACCATAAACCCATTGGACAGGGTGTTGATTCCAACAGGAATATTCATAGAGCTTCCGGAGGGATACGAAGCTCAAATAAGGCCCAGGAGCGGGCTCGCCATAAAACATGGTATTGGACTTGTAAACAGCCCGGGCACAATAGATGCCGATTACAGGGGAGAAATCAAGGTTATTGTGGTCAACCTATCCAACCAGCCTTTTGTGCTGCAACCAGGTGAAAGGATAGCCCAAATGGTTGTTGCCCAATATCAAAAGACAGAATGGAAAGAGTGTGAAACCCTGGAACAGAGCCAAAGGGGCAAAGGCGGGTTTGGCTCTACCGGAACCAAGTAAGCAACATAAAGATCAAAATGGAAAACATAAGCTACCTATACGGGCTGTTCCTCTCATCTGCAGGTATATCTACCGACAGCAGGTCTATTGTACCCGGCTCCCTGTTTTTTGCACTGAAAGGAGAAAATTTTGACGGGAACAAATTTGCATCAAAAGCTTTGGAATCGGGGGCAGCATATGCCATTGTAGATGATCCCGATGTTCAGCAGGGAAAAAACCACATATTGGTCAAAGATGTGCTGTATACCTTGCAACAACTGGCAATGTACCACAGGAAACAATTCAATATCCCGGTTTTCGCCCTCACCGGGTCAAACGGCAAAACAACCACAAAAGAACTAATTACCAAAGTACTTTCTGTCAAATACAACGTACTTTCCACAACCGGCAACCTGAACAACCATATTGGCGTACCACTCACAATATTGAAAATAGACAACACTATCCAGGCAGCTGTCATTGAGATGGGGGCCAGTGCCCCCGGAGAGATAATGACCCTTGCAAAAATTGCTCAGCCTACTGCAGGGCTGGTAACCAATGTGGGAAAGGCACACCTTCTTGGTTTTGGATCTTTTGAAGGTGTCAGGAAAACAAAAGGGGAGCTTTACGATTATATTGCCCAAACAGGAGGAACAGCACTCTACAACACAGACAACCCAATAACCAAAGAGATGGCTGCAAGCAGAGGCAACCTCGCAGCTATTCCATACGGTGTATCCATCTCCGGGTCAAGAATACTGGAAACAACCCCACAAGAGCCCTATCTAAGGGTTATGATGGGTACCGGAGAGACGCTGAATACAAAAATCATTGGCTCATACAACATTGACAACATACTTGCCGCACTGGCGGTTGGCGAGCTTTACAAATGCGACCGGTTGCTCTCGATAAAAGCCATAGAATCTTACATCCCCTCCAACAATCGCTCACAACTGGTAAAAGGAGAAAACAACAACCTTGTTGTAGACGCCTACAATGCAAATCCCACAAGCATGAAGGCCGCCCTTGAAAATTTCGGTTCTATGAAAACCCCTGTCAAAGGAGTAGTGCTGGGAGATATGCTGGAACTGGGTAAAGACTCTGCAAAAGAGCACCTTGAAATATTAAGGATGTTGGAAAACATGAATATGGAGCATATATTCCTGGTAGGTAAAGAATTTGCACAAGCAGCCCAAGGATACAGTTATTACCAGAAGAGAGCCCTTATAACCGAAAACTCCTTACAGTTGAAAGATTACCTGGACAACCACAAAACAAAAGGAGTAACTTACCTGATAAAAGGGTCAAGAGGCATCAGGCTGGAAAGGATAATTGAGAGCCTCAGCTGATTTTCTGGCCAATATTGATGAATTTCAATTTCTTGAAAGAGAGGAAAAAGGTAAGTACAATACTCCCTTTGTAAATTCCCGACAACTTTGCACTTTTCCTGTTTGGACTCCTGGCAACCTCTTTGCGGAGTACCATGAACTCTTTGTGGGCCCTTACAACACTGTCAAAAAAAGGTTTTTGCCCTTGCAGCAAATAGAGCAAGGCCGAAACCCAGTCCAGGAAAATCCTGACCGGCAATAACAGGCACAAGGTACCGGAAGGTAAATTCTTGTAAAGCATCAAAAGATTGTTCCGGTAATTCAGGAACAATTTGCCCGGTGAATTATTGGGTAAAGTGCCCCCTCCTACATGATATACCTGGGAATCAGGATAAACCCACACCTGCCAACCCTGCAGTTTTGCCCTCCAGCACAAATCTATCTCTTCCATATGGGCAAAAAACTTATTGTCAAACCCTCCAAGGGAATGGAACAAAGAGGACCTTACCATAAAAGCAGCACCAGATGCCCAGAAAATCTCAAGGTCCGAGTTATACTGCGCACAATCCCTCTCTATGTTGGAAAGGATACGGCCCCTGCAAAAGGGATACCCCAACAGGTCAATGAATCCTCCCGATGCTCCAGCATATTCAAAACTATCCTTGTCAAAAGCAGATTTTATTTTGGGCATGCAAATTCCAACCTCCTTGTTGTTTTCCATGGAGTTTACCAGAGGCTCCAGCCAACCCTCACACACTTCCACATCGGAATTGAGAAGGATGTAGTAATCTGACTCTACCATTGCCAGGGCAATATTATAACCACCGGTAAAACCATGGTTGTAACCCATCTCAATCACCCTTACATTCTCATTGAAATTCTCTTTGAGCCACTCCACAGAACCGTCAGTAGAGCCGTTGTCGGCAACCACAACAAAAGCCCCGGGAAGGGAGCTTCTCTCTATCAAAATATCCAGGAATCTCTCCAGATAATTTTTACCGTTCCAATTAAGTATTACAATGGCAGTTGAAGGCACGAATCTGTTTTTTGCAAAGATAATGAAAGAATACTACAGATGAAACCTTAATCCAACCTCAAATTTGAATTGCAGTTGCTGGGCAGTCCTAATGCTCAAAGGTTGGTTGTTGTCAAAATAGTAGGCAAACGAAGGATCGAAATAGAGCCCCAAAGAGTTGTTGACAACAAATTCTGCCCCCACACCACCATTTAGAGACCATTGAAGCCCGTCTATCATTTGGCCGTAAGAATCCGGCACACCATTTTCCATGACCTTGTAAAAGGCATACAAACCTTTCTCTACCATTACTCCGCCCGATGCATAAAGCCTCAGGTTATCATTCTTGTAAAAGGAGTAGTACAGGTTCAGAGGAAATCCGAGGTAATGCAAAGTCTGTTGTGTTTCACGGGTAGCATCCCTTGAAATTGCATCGTAATGAGAAAACAACATGGTATAGACAACACCGGTAGCAGCAGATATACGGTCAGAGAGAGGCAGCTGCATTTGCAATCCAACCGAAACCGGCATCAGGAACTTGGTATTGGAGATAACCTCCTGCGGAACATATGCCTTTTGTATGGTAGAGACAACATTGCTTGGAGCATATCCGCTTTGCATCTGGCTCATAGCCATCAATGATACCGAGTGGCTGGAAGTAGATGGGGAAATATTGGTGCTCAAAGCAAAAGACGGAGACCTTCTTTTGTGACCGTCCCCCTCCTGACTCAAATACAAATTGTACTCCCCACGCCTTTGGGAAGATATCTCTTTTACGGTTGGTTCTTCATTTTTAGCAGGCTCTTCTTTAATCTCCCGACGAGGCTCTTCTGCAATCTCTTTGCCAGGCAAAGATGTGACTTTGCCGTTTTGTGAACCGGAAATATGGACGGTTTGTTCCGGCCCTGTCCAAGACTCATTATTTATTGGCTTACCTGCAGATCCGGACAACAAACGACGGTTTCCCAAAATAATTGAGACCGGTTTTTCGGGAGAGTCTGCAACCTCATCTTGTTGCGGAGTACGCTCTACTACCACAATACTTTCGGGGACAAGCAAATCCCTTCCGGCATCTCTCTTGTCCAAAACAAGGAACAGCACAAAAGATGCAGCAATGGCAATTGCAGAATAGACTGCCCTGCGCATGAACACCACACCAAATTTATTCCTTTTGTCCAAGGAAGATTCAATAGCATCCCAAGAACCAATGCCGGGAGTCTCTGTAAACTCCCCGATCAGTTCCCGGATTTTTTTATCGAATTCCTTGTTATCCATATAATTATTCAAACTAATAATTCTTGTTTGTCAACTTTTCCTGCAACCACTGCCTGGCCCTGCTCAGTTGTGATCTGGAACTACCCTCGGATATTCCCAGTTTCAAAGCAATCTCGTTGTGGCTGAACCCCTCCAACACATACATATTGAAAACAGTCCTGAACCCTGATGGCATTGAAGAGACTAGCCTCATCAACTCCCTGGAGCCGATACCTTCCAAAACATCCGAGCTTGCAGTAAACTCTTTTGCAGTATCACAAATCTCTTCCGAAAACCTGAGCACATCCCCTTTCCTGAGCGACATCAAAGCAGTATTCACAAACACCCTTCTTAGCCATCCCTCGAAAGAGCCGTTCCCGGAAAAACTTCCAATTTTTTCAAATACAGTGATGAATCCATCCTGAAGAATATCCCTGGCACGCTCCCGTTCCCCTGCATACCTCATACACACAGCGAACATCTTTGGCGAATATATCTCATAAAGTAATCGTTGAGCTTGCCTGTCCTGCCGGACACAAGCCTCCAACAACTCTTTTTCGTCGGAAAATTCCTTGTGTGTAATCATTCACCGCATTAATAAGATGCAAAAAAGCATGGTTTCGTTGCATCAAAAATAAAAAGATTTCCCTTACCACAGACAGTGGATTGATATTTGTAAAGGTAATAAATTAATTAACTTTGTAGTAAACTAACCTTAAAAAAAATGTCCTCTACCTTGATTAGCAACAGATTGGCAATCATCTTACTTACTCTGGCAATTATTACAACACTCTCAATTCCAACCAAATCATACTCACAAACTGAGAATTCCGCTTCCCTTCCAATGTACCTGGAAGCACTGAAACATTACCACAACGGCAACAACGCAGAGGCCTACAAGCTATTCAAACAAATCACAATCAACGATAAATCCAACGATGCCGCCTATTACTACCTGGCCAACCTGCAACTCAAACAAAGGGACCTTGACGGAGCCATAACCTCTGTGAACAAAGCCCTTGAGACCGACCCCTCCAACAATTGGTACAAACAACTGCTGGCCAGCCTTTACACCTTTGCAGGAAAAAACAACAAAGCCATCGAAATCTATAACCAGATAAGGGAAAGCGAACCAACAAGGAGTGAATTCTACGACGGCCTCATAGAACTTTACATCCAGGAAAAAGAGTATGGCAAGGCAAGGGAAATTCTGGATGAAATTGAACAATCGGTTGGTATAAACGAAGCAACAGGTCTTACAAGGTTCAACCTGCTGATATTTGAAGGGAGTCAGGAAGAGGCATACAGATATCTGGAAGAGTTTGACAAAAACTACGGGACACCCAGGACAGCCACAATACTTGGAGATTACCACGCCGAGAACCAGAACAACGCCTCTGCCCTGCAATACTACATCAAAGCCCTTAACATGGCTCCCGACTATGTACCGGCCAGTTTCGGGTTGGCAGAGATATACCGGATCCAGGGCAAATACGACCTCTATTTTGCCAGGATGTACCCGTTTATGGAGGACCCGAATGTAGATCCGTTCATGAAAACAGGCTACATGAAACAGATAATGGGAAACATCAGGTTTGTACAGACATTCCTGCCGCAAGTGGACACCATGATGCAAAACATGTACAAAGCACACCCCAGGGACAGCTCTGTTGTATACAGTTACTCCCTCTTTTTGGTACAAAGCGACAAAAGCCGGCAAGCGCTTGAGGTACTGGAGCAGAACCTGGAATTTTACCCAACCTCAAAAGAGGCACACAGGCAATACCTTTCGCTGCTTTACTACCTGGAAATGTGGGACAGTCTACACCAAAACAGCTCCAAAACACTGGAGATATTCCCCGACAACCCCGATTTTTTACAATTCAAGGCAATAGCGCAGCTCCAAAACGGGAATCTGCAAAACTCCATAGCCACCTTCCACCAGATCCTGAAACACGCACAGGGTGACAGCACCACAATAGTAAACACACTCACAACCATAGGAGACCTCAACTACCAGGCCGGCAACCATAAGGAGGCATACAAATATTACCAAAAGGTGATCCGCAAAGAGCCACGCCACCTGCCGGCACTCAACAATTATGCATACTACATTTCCCTTGAAGGTAAAAACCTCAAGAAAGCATACAAAATGAGCAAAATCACAATTGAGGCAGAGCCAAACAACTCCACCTACCTGGACACTTTTGCATGGATTCTGCACTTGATGGGAAACAATATTGAGGCAAAAGCTGTTTTCAAACACGCAATGCTTTACGGGGGCAAAGAGAGCGCAGATATAATGGACCACTATGCCCATGTCCTTTACGAACTCAAAGAGTATGACCTGGCATTCATGTACTGGAGCCAGGCAGACAAACTGGACCCATCCAAAGGAATTGAACAGAAAGTCGAAACACTCAAAGCCAACCTTCCCAAATAAAACAATGAAAAGAATATTGCTCATACTCCTTTTGGTCACTGCCACGGTTTCGACAGGCAGTGCACAAAGCATTGAGCAACAAACAAAAAAAAGAGAAGCCATAGAGAGGGAGTTGGAACTGCTGGACAAACAGCTCCAAACCACAAAAAGCCAGCAAAAAACAAGCACCAGGGAGCTAAACCTCATCCAACAAAAGGTATCAAACCGCAGGCGTCTGCTCTCTCAAATTGAGGCAGACATACAGTACATAGACCACCAATCCAGGCAAAAGGAGCAGGAGGTCAAAAAGCTGGAAAAAGAGCTGGAAAACCTTAGGGACAAATACAAGCATCTGGTATACAATGCATACAAAAACAGGGACAAAACATCCTGGATCTTGTATGTGCTTGCAAGCAAAAACGTGGAACAGGGCTACAGAAGGTGGAGCTACCTCAGGAGCTACTCACAAACCATGAAAAACACAGCCCAAACCATAAGGGACAAAACACAGGGGCTGCAAAAAGAGATGGAAAAACTGGCCGACATGAAATTAGAATCAGTTTCCATGAAAACCCAAAGGGAAAAAGAGTACCGCTCCCTTGCCCAAGAAGAGAAGAAAGCAAAAGAGATAATAACCACCCTTTCCAGAAGGGAGAGGGAATTCCGCAGCCAAATCACTGCCAAAAGAAAGGAGGTAGAGCGCCTTAACAGGGAAATAGAGAGGATACTTGCAGAGGCAGCCAAAGCCAACGACAATGCAGGAGCCACGGAAATTGCCAAAGCAAGGGTATTGTCCGGCATTTTTGCAGAGAACAAAGGCAAATTACCTTGGCCGGTAAAAGAGGGAGTAATAATAGAAAAATTCGGTCAGCACAACCACCCTGTATTCAAACATATAAAACTTCCTTTCAACAACGGGGTAAACATTGCTACTTCGCTAAACTCAGAGGTAATGGTAGTGTTTGACGGCGTGGTGAAACAGATTCTGGTAATGCCCGGTTACAACCAATGCGTCCTTGTACAACACGGGAACTACTACACTTTCTACACAAAAATGGAAAAAGTAAGGGTTAGCGCAGGGGACCAGGTAAAAACAGGAGAAGTACTGGGAATCCTCACAGAGAGCGAGGGAAACTCAGTACTTCATTTCCAGTTATGGCAAGGGACCTCCAAACAGAATCCCGAACATTGGATTTCCAAAAACTAATATTGGAAACTACTCCCGCCTATGAACTCCCTCATGATGGATGTCGGGGGAATCAAAGCAATTTCCGATGGTTGTAGCTCCTGCACATAAGAGAGGAACTTTAGTAACCTTATACTCTCTATGGAAGCGGGTGAATTGGCAGGGATCCTTCTGAGCAATGGCTCTGCATAGTACTTCAAAAGAGGAAGTTCGTACAACAAAGCCGAATTGAACATGATATGGGCATTCTCCTGGAAAGGGAAAATATTGTTTATCTCTCCCCTGCGCACGCTCGGCCACCTGAGAATGGTGCTTTCCGGGGACATCCCCCTGAAATTCCCGTCCCTCACAATCCTTCGCAACAAACGGCAATCGGAAGTGGAAATATTGTTGTTCTCGTCCAGAGACAGGGAGGTAAGGGCAGAGGCATAAATACGGTAAATCTTATCCTCTGCAACATGGGAAGTGAGCCTCGGATTCAACCCGTGTATACCCTCCATTATCAATATATCCTTCTCTTCAAGCTTAATCACATTGCCATTGAAAACACGCTTTCCCTGGGCAAAATCGAACTTTGGAATCTCCACACTCTTTCCATCGAAAAGATCGTTGAGCTGTTGGTTCAAAAACTCCACATCCATTGCCTCAAGCACCTCAAAATCGTAATTCCCCTCGCTATCCCTTGGAGTCTTGTCCCTGTCCACAAAATAGTTGTCCATCTCAATTATCACAGGATTCAACCCCAACACCTTGGCCTGCAAGGCGATCCTTTTGGAAGTGGATGTCTTTCCACTACTGGAAGGGCCGGCAATAAGCACCAACCTTACCTTGTCCCTGCGGCTAAAGATTTCATCTGCTATACGTATGTATTTGCGCTCATGCAAAGCCTCCGAAATCTGGATAAGATCATTTGCCTTGCCATCCATAATGGTTTTGTTGACAGAGCCTACTCCCCTTACATCAAGAATGCTGCACCAGTCCGAATACTCTTTGAAAACATCAAACAACTTGTATTGGTAGGGGGTCCGGACTATCTCATAAGGTTTTGTAATGGACGGGGAACGCAACATCATCCCCCTGCTGAATGTCTCAATATCCCATGAGGTAATTGCCCCTGTAGATTGCACCAAGGGTCCGTAGTAATGGTCTGCATAGCCGTCCAGGAAATATACAGTAGTAAAAAACTTTCCCCTCAATTCATGCAGCAAAGCCTTTTCGGGTCGGCCATTGGCCCTGAACATCTTCACCGCCTCCTCTGTGCGTATCTTTTGACGGGAGAAGGGAAGGTCGGCATCAATTATACCCTGCATCCTTCTCTTAAGGGTGCCCATCTCTTCCTCTGTAAGTGTTACCTCTGCAGGGGTGCCATCGTTGCCGTTCTCCTTTTCACGGAGCTCTGCATACATCCCGTTCTGGAGGTTGTAGTCAATCACCAGGGAGTACTCGGGATACAGCTCGGCTGCAGCCTTTTGCAAAATGAAATTGAGTGACCTGATATAGGTCCTGGCACCATCGGGATGGGAATAATCTATGAATTCTATATTATGTGGCATGTACACAGGGAAAGTGAGCTCCTTGAGCTGGTTGTCTACAATTGCAGCCAACACGGGCCATTTTAAAGGAAGCTGGTTTGCAGAGACAAGCTGGCCCAAAGTGGTACCAGGTTCACAATGCAAAGTCTTCCCGAGGTTTTGGCAATAAACTTTTATCATACAAAATGTTTTTAGTAAAGTAAAGATACTAAAAACAGCACACCCAAACAATCAAAGATATGCCCCTGTTGCAGAATCCTTGTTATGCCTGAGCTGCTCCGGAGTACCGGTTGCAACAATACGGCCACCCTTCATACCCCCCTCGGGTCCCATGTCAATCAAATAATCGGCAGCTCGCAAAACATCGGTATTGTGCTCTATAACAATAACCGTATTACCCTGGTCAACTATTTTTTGCAAAACTCCCAGCAACACCCTCACATCTTCGAAATGCAATCCGGTGGTAGGTTCGTCAAGTATATAAAGGGAATTCCCGGTAGCCCTTTTGGAAAATTCGGCAGCAAGCTTTACCCGCTGGCTCTCCCCCCCGCTCAGGGTAGTGGAAGATTGACCCAGTTTCACATAACCCAGCCCCACATCTTCCATGGCTTTAAGCTTGTTGACAATGGTGGGTACATGTTCAAAAAACCGGATGGATTGTGAGATTGTCATCTCCAGCACATCGTTTATGGAATGTCCCCTGTATTTTACAGCAAGGGTATCCGGTGTATACCGTTTGCCATTGCAAGTTTTGCAAGTGACATTTACAGATGGCAAAAAATTCATCTCCACAACCTGCACTCCCGCACCTTTGCACTCTTCGCAACGCCCCCCCTTGATGTTGAACGAAAACCTGCCCGGCTTGAACCCACGTATCTTGGCATCCTGCGTCTCACCAAAAAGCTTCCTGATATCAGCAAAAACATTTGTGTAGGTAGCCGGGTTGCTCCTTGGTGTCCTTCCGATGGGTGACTGGTCTATCTCTATAAGTTTATCTATATTTTCCAGACCCTCAATGGATTCATAAGGCAGAGGATTTTGCAGGGAACGGTAAAAATGTTTGCTGAGTATAGGCATCAAGGTTTCATTAATCAAAGAAGACTTGCCACTGCCACTCACCCCGCTCACACCCACAAAACAGCCCAGAGGAATCCTCACATTAATCTGCTTTAGGTTATTGCCACTGGCACCCTTCAATTCCAAGAACTTACCATTGCCTTTCCGTTTTTCTGCCGGCACCTCCAAAGATCTTATCCCTTTCAAATAATCCAGCGTATAAGAACCAATGGCACCAGCCTCTGCTTCACTCATTGCAGCTATTTTGGAAGGCTCCCCGGAAAAAAGCACTTTCCCACCCTTATCCCCGGCACCGGGACCCATATCTATAAGCCAGTCTGCAGAGGTGATCATCTCCTGGTCATGTTCCACAACCATAATAGAATTTCCCTCGTCCCTGAGCTTTTTCAAGGAGTCAATCAGCTTCATGTTATCCCGTTGATGCAGTCCGATACTTGGTTCGTCCAGAATATAAAGGACATTCACCAATTTGGACCCGATTTGTGTAGCCAACCTTATACGCTGGCTTTCCCCACCGCTCAAACTACGGGTACTCCTGTCCAAAGAGAGGTATTCAAGACCAACCTCAATCAAAAAAGAGCTCCTGTCCTTAAGCTCCTTGAGCACATCCCTTGCAATCAATGCCTCCCTTTTTGCAAGTTTACCCTCCAGGCTGCAGATCCACTGGTGCAATGCATCCATCTCCATGGCAGATACCTGGGAAATATCCAGGTTATCTATCTTGAAATTGAGGGACTCTGCCTTCAAGCGGGAACCATTGCAAACAGGACAAACCACCTCCTCTACAAAACGGCTCCTGCGTTGGGTCAAATCATCTCCCTCATCTTCACTCTTCTCAATCATTGCTATCACCCCCCCGAATGAAACCATTTGCGAAGATGAATAGCCGTTTTTGTCCGAAGAAGCCGCTGAAACCCTTATCAACTCATCGGACCCATAAAGTATAAGGTTCAAAGCCTCTTCCGGGATATCCTTGACAGGATCGTGAACAGAGAAATCATATTTTTTTGCAATACCCTCCAACTGCCTAAAGACATAAGTATTGCGCATATCCCCGACTGGTTTTATGCCTCCTTTGGCAATTGAGATGCTCATATCGGGGATAATCTTTGAAATATCTGCCCTGCTTATCATTCCCAGACCTTTGCAATGTGGGCAGGCTCCTTGTGGAGAGTTAAAAGAGAAGGTGTGCGGAGCAGGCTCCGAAAAAGACAACCCACTCTGCGGACACATCAGGTTCTTGCTAAAATGCCGCACCTCACCACCATCCACAAGCAAAAGGGCAAGCGAACCCTTGCCGTGATGCAAGGCAGAGGCAACAGACTCCTGCAACCTTTTCTCGCTTTTTTTGTCAGGAACAATTTTGTCCACAACCAACTCTATGAAATGGGATTTGTACCTGTCCAATGGAGTAATTGTGGCAAGGTCAAGCACCTGCCCGTCTACCCTCACCTGCTGGAACCCTTTCCTGACAAGGTTTTCGAAAAGGTCCCGGTAATGCCCTTTACGACCCTTTACCAAAGGAGAAAGCAACAACCCCTTTTGTCCGGAATACTCTTCAATTATCAAAGAGACTATTTGTGTGTCGGTATATTTTACCATCTCCAGCCCTGTAGCCGGGGAATATGCCTTAGAGGCCCTTGCATACAAAAGCCTGAGGAAATCGTAGATTTCGGTTATTGTACCTACAGTAGAACGTGGATTGCGGCCGGTGGTCTTTTGCTCTATCGCAATAATCGGGCTCAATCCGGTAATGCTGTCCACATCGGGACGTTCCAGCGCCCCCATGAACTGCCTGGCGTAGGCAGAGAGAGTATCCAGGTAACGTCTTTGCCCCTCTGCATAAATTGTGTCGAAAGCCAGCGAAGATTTTCCGCTCCCGCTCAAACCTGTGAGCACAACCAGTTTGTTGCGCGGAATATCTACACTTATGTTCTTTAGGTTATGTACCCTTGCTCCTGTTACCTCTATATTCATTTTACTATTTTCCTTCCCGGAAACCCTTAAGCGGTACCTGTACAATGTACCTGCGGCGCATCTTGTTGTCCAGTTGGTTGGCCCTTATCCACTGGTTGAAAATTTTGAGCACCTTAAAGTTGGTACCATGCTCCCTTGCAAAATCAGACCAGTTTGCAACCGCACCTGTAATCTCCACCTCTTTATATTCCAATGGCTTATATAAATCTTCCCGATCCAGGTAAAACCCGTAAGTTTCCCTGTTATTCAAAATTGTCTTGAAAGCCAAAGCCCTAAAAACATACCTGCCGGTCTCTTCCAGGAACTGCATGTCGTAATAATTGTCAAGTGATTGGATATCCATCCTGTACCTTACGTTGCTAAACCCCGTGTTGTAGGATGCCGCAGCCATGGTCCATGAACCAAACTCTTCATAAGCCTTTTTGAAATAGGCGGCGGCAGCCCGGGTAGATTTCTCTATGTTGTACCTTTCGTCTACCTCACTATCCACTACCAGCCCGTACTCCCTTGCCGTGGAAGAGAGGAACTGCCAGTATCCGGCTGCATTTGCAGGGGAAACCACGGGCTGTATGCCACTCTCTGCAATACATATGTAATAAAGGTCCTGCGGAACACCCTCCTCTTCCAGTATCCTTTTGATTGTAGCTCCATACCTGCTGTCCAGCTGCATGGTGTATATCATGGTGCCGTGGAAATAACTGAGGCTGGTGATTTCACGTTTGAAAGACTCCTGCACATCTGTATAGTGCAAAGGAACCTCTTCTCCGCAAAAATCGGCCTGCTCCGGTATTGGAGGAACCCTTACCTCTTGTGAAAATCCCTCCCCTCCGTCAAATCGGGTAACAGGCCCGATGGAATCGGCACTGGAGCAAAATGTCAACAATGGTATCGATGCAAAAATAAAACGAGCTAGCTTGTTATTGGTCATCTTTGTTTGGTTTGTGGTTTTTAGAAGCGGTCTATTCGTAGCGTAAAAAGGGGTTTGAAGCCAATTCCTGCCCTATTGTGGTAACAGGCCCGTGGCCGGGGTAAACTTTGTAGTTGTCTCCCAGCTTCACAAGTTTGTTCAGAAGGCTGTCCATAAGCTGGTCATAATCGCCCCCCGGCAAATCTGTCCTGCCAATGCTTCCTGCAAAAAGGGCATCACCTGTAACCACAAATCCTTCTTCTTTGTTGTAAAAAGATACCCCGCCCCGCGTATGTCCAGGGGTCTCCATAACTGTAAGCGACGAGTTGCCAAACTCCAGTACATCACCCTCTGCAATTTCCACAATATCCAAAGGAGGCTGCTCTATTGTGTAGCCAAACATTTCGCTGTATTTCACTGCCCTTTCCAAATGGGGTTTGTCTTGTGGATGGATATAGGTTTTGAGCCCCCATTTGCCTGCAACAAAAGCATTACCCATTATATGGTCAAAATGACCATGTGTATTCAATAGCTTTACAGGTTTAAGATTGTTTTCCTCTATGAACCTGACAAGCCTCTCCTTTTCGCTGCTGCTATGGCATCCCGGGTCAATAACCACACAATCAGCTGTCTGGTCCCAAAGAATGTATGTACACTCCCTTAAATCGTTAAAATAAAATGTCTTGATTTGTATCATTTCTATAATCTATTCTGTTCCTTGTAACATAGGAACAAATTTGTAATCGCCATGTTCACTCCTTTCAAAAGCATTGTCCGATACCCTGTCAATGACCACCATCTTTTGGGTACACTCCCCAACCGGGACAACCATCCTCCCCCCTACCTCTAGCTGCAACAACAGCCCTTGGGGAATATCAGGAGCACCGCAAGTGATCAAGATCCCTTTGAAAGGTGCAAATTTAGGCAAACCTGCAAAACCATCGCCATAATAGAGCAGTGGAGAGTGGTACTCCAGCCTTGCCAGGTTCTTTTGTGCCTGCATATACAAAGACCTCTGCCTTTCTATGCTGAAAACCCTGAATCCCATTTGGGCCAAAACAGCAGTCTGGTAACCACATCCTGTGCCAATCTCAAGAACTTTTTCAAATTTACCCACCTTCTGGTGCAACAAATGGGTTTGCATTGCAACTGTGTAGGGTTGTGAAATGGTTTGCCTGGCCCCTATGGGCAATGGCTTGTCCAGGTAGGCCAAGTGGTCAAGCCCGTAATCTACAAACATATGCCTTGGGATTTTGAACATTGCCTCTATCACACCTGCATGGAATTCGTGTTTTTGTGAGATTTGTGCCAGCATCTTCTTCCGCCGGCCTTTGTGTTGCAAACTATCTAACATGGGGCAAAATTACTAAAAGATTTTCTTAATTTTGCAGGGCTCCACACCTACCTTAACCTTGAATTTTTTATTATGCATATAGCTGTTGCAGGAAACATCGGAAGTGGTAAAACCACACTCACCAGGCTTTTGTCCAAAAACTACAACTGGGAAGCAAAATACGAATCCGTAGAACACAATCCATATTTGTCCGATTTTTACAACGACATGGAAAGATGGTCTTTCAACCTGCAAATCTATTTCCTGAAAGAACGTTTCAAAGGGATAGTAGATATCCAGCGGGAAGCAAACCACGTGATCCAGGACCGCACCATCTACGAAGATGCCCGTATTTTCGCACCCAACCTGCATAGTATGGGATTGATGAGTTCCCGCGATTTTGACAATTACAACTCCCTTTTTGACCTCATGCTTTCACTTGTGAAACCACCAGACCTTTTGATATACCTCCGCTCTTCCATCCCCAACCTGGTATCCCAAATCCACAAAAGAGGGCGTGAATACGAAAGCGGAATAAGGATAGATTACCTTTCGGGGCTCAACGACCGTTATGAACAATGGATTTCTGAATACTCCGACGGCAAACTGCTTATAGTGGATGTGGACAAAGTGAAGTTCGAAGACAACCAGGAGCATCTAAGCCATGTGATTGACCGGATAGATGCCCAGTTACACGGCCTGTTTTAATATAATAGCGGGAACACCGTCTATTTTAACAACCCGGTAAGATCCCTGATTTGCTGTTTGGCTAGTTTCCAGCGCGGTATGTCAATTTTTGGGCCTATCACCTCCACAACCTTTGCTGCAACAATAGAACCCACCTCCCCGCAATCTTTCAGGGACAACCCGTGGGCATGGGCAAACAAAAATCCTGCAGCATAGGTATCACCTGCCCCGGTAGCATCAATGGTATCTGCGGGCCAAGCCTCAATGTAGTGGTACTCATCTCCCCTTTTGACCATTGAGCCATCCTTGCCAATTTTGACAATTGCCGTATCACAAATCTTTGCCAATTGGTCCAATGCCTCACGTGGCTCTTTGTTTGTGAAAACCTGAGCTTCCGTTTCATTGGCAAAAACAATATCCACATAATTCTTTATTATATCATGTAAAAAGGCATAATTGCTCTCTACAACATTGTAGCTTGCCATATCAATGGAAATGACCATACCCTGTGCGCGAGCCAGCTCAAGTGCCTTCCTGAGCAGAGCCTGGTTTTGCACCAAATAGCCCTCTATATGGAAATAGTCATGCCCCCGGAACTGCTCCGGAGACAAATCTTCCGGCCCCATCTCTATGGAAGCTCCCAGATAGACTGCAAAAGTCCGCTCTGCATTGGGGGCGGTGATGAACACCATTGCCCTGCCGGAAGCTGCTTTTCCTTTGAACAATGTAGATTTTATACCATTGCGTGAAAGGTCCGACTTGAACAAAGAACCCAGTTCGTCGTTACCCACCTTTCCTATAAATGTAGAGGGCATTCCCAACACAGAAGTTGCAGTTATTGTATTTGCAGCTGAGCCTCCTGCCACATACTGCACTCCCATCCCCTTTAATGTTTCCCAGATTTTTTCTCCGGTCTCCCTGTCCACATGCTGCATGCTGCCTTTTGGCAAATGGTAAGTTTCCAGCAATGAATCATCTTCCAAAACAGCAAGTATATCTGTCAAGGCATTGCCTATTCCTAATATTGATTTCACTTGTAAAAATTTTTCAAAAAAGTAAACATAACAAAGAGTTTAACCGTAAAGTCCGTTGGAGGCAACATGCACAGCTTTACGTGCCAGCACCTCCATGCTATTGACCAATGGGACCTCTACCATCTGCTTCGACAGCACCAGCGGAATCTCGGTACAACCTGCAATAATGTAACCGGCACCCCTGGATGCAAGGATTGCTGCCGCTTCTGCCAGTAAATTTGCCGGCTTTTGGTGGTACCCGGCTTTTACTCCCTCCTTTCCATACACCGCTTCCATAACAAGCGACTCCTGTTCTTCCTCTGTTGGCAAGAGAGGGCAGAGTCCGTTTTTATCCATGAACCCTTGGTACAATCCCGTATGGATAGTACCGGTAGTTGCCAGTATTCCCACCGGGATCCTTTTCTCTTGCAAGGATTCGCCCGGCAGCTTTGCAATTTGTGCAATATGGTCACAAGTGAGCCGGGGCATGTTAAGTATTGGAATACCAACACTCTTTTCCATTTCGGGAACATAAAAATGAGCAGTATTGCAAGGTATAAGTATCATGTCTGCACCCGACTGCTCCAATTTATGTGCTCCTGCAACCAAATAGGGCAAAGGGGACTCCTCTTTGTAAACTATATGCCTTGTCCTGTCCGGAATAGAGGGATTGTTAAAAATGATGACCGGAATATGATCCTGGTCTTTCTTGGCCGGGGTGGCCTTTATTATTTGGGCAAAAAGAGATAATGTGGCTTCCGGCCCCATTCCTCCCAAAATGCCTATTGTCCTGAATTTATTATCTTCCATAAAACCATTGGGTGCATCACCTGCAAAGTTCATATTTTTTTGTAGGTTTGCAAAAAAATTACAAGATGATTATTTGCAGCAAGCTGGCTGACTTTGAACGCGCAATGTGCCAGCTGCCAAAAGATTGCGAAATAGGTTTTGTCCCAACAATGGGTGCATTGCACAACGGGCATGTTTCCCTGGTAAAGAAAGCTCTTAAAAGGACAAAATATGTGATAGTGAGCATATTCGTAAACCCGACACAATTCAACAACCCCATGGACCTGGAAAAATACCCCAGGACATTGGAAGAGGACTGCAACAAGCTTGAACAGGCAGGAGCATATTTGGTTTTTGCACCCGGCACCCACGAAATATACCCGGACACACACAGCAAACAATTTGACCTTGGAGGGTTGGACAAATATGGAGAGGGTCCTTCAAGACCAGGCCATTTCAATGGGGTCGCCCAGGTTGTGACACGTTTATTTGATATAGTTAAGCCCACATTTGCCGTTTTTGGCCAAAAAGATTTCCAACAACTTGCAATCATAAAGCATCTTGTGCAATCCTTGGGTTACAACACACAAATAGTGACAGGCAATACAGTCCGGGAAAAAGACGGGCTGGCCATGAGCTCCAGGAACATGTTGCTCACCAAAGAACAAAGGGAGGCGGCTCCCCTTATTTACAAGACTCTCCGGAAAGCCTCTGCCATGGCGGCACAAAATTTGTGTTCTCCAAACGAACTATGCAAATGGGTTATTGAACAGATTGATTCAAATCCTCTGCTAGAGACCGAATATGCGCAAATACTGGATGGTTCCAGCCTTGTACTTGCCACCAGTTGGCAAGGGCACAAAGAATTACAGCTATGCGTTGCTGTAAACGCAAAACCTGTAAGGTTAATTGACAATATAAAAATCAAGTAATTGGGATGTTGCTAGAGATAATGAAATCCAAGATACACCGGGCCCGTGTCACAGAAGCCAACCTTCACTATGTGGGAAGCGTCACTATAGACCAAGACCTTATAGAGGCTGCCGGATTGTATCCAAACGAAAAGGTATCCATCGTGAACATAGACAACGGCGAGAGGATAGAGACATATGTGATTGAAGGCGAGAGAGGTAGTGGAAAAATAGGAATAAACGGTGCAGCGGCACACAAATTTTCCGTTGGTCACCTTGTTATCATAATGTCATATGCCTTGATGGCTCCGGAAGAGGCAGAGGGGTTCAAACCCTCGGTAATATTTCCTGACTCCAACACCAACAAACTGGTATAGAGATTTTCCCTCATGAAAAAACTTTACTCTGCCATCAAATACATTCTGCTTTTATCTGTTGCTGCAATCTTGTTGTGGGCATCTTTCCGCGGAGTACACTGGAACGATTTCAAAGAGGGTCTCAGGAGTGCCAACTTCCATTGGATTGGGGCTTCCATGCTTGCCAGTGTTGCAGCATTCTGGTTCAGGGCAATGCGTTGGAGGCTGGTGATGATGCCCCTTGGGTACAAGATTGGCAAATCGGATGCATGGGACGGCATCAACATTGGCTATATCACCAACTTTGCTGTCCCCCGTGCAGGTGAATTTGCCCGTTGCGGGGTTATCACAAAAAAGACAGGCCTCCCATTCGAAACAGTAGCAGGCACAGTGGTGCTTGAAAGGAGTGTAGATTTGTTATCGCTTGCACTTGTCACCATATCTGTGTTGTTTTTCCAGTGGGACAAATTCGGTGCATTTGTAAACCGTGAAATCTTGCAGGCAGTGGGCAAAAGCATGTCGGTCAATTTTGCATGGATAGCATTTGCCGTGCTCTTTGCCGCGGGGGTTTTCCTCTACATTGTATACCATTTCCGCAAGACTAACCCAATCTTCAGGAAAATGGCAGATATTGCAAAAGGGGTCATAAACGGGGTGGTTTCCGGCTTCCGTATGCCACAAAAATGGATGTTCCTGTTATACACGGTGGCCATTTGGTTTTGTTACTGGCTCATGAGCTATACTACAATCCTTGCATTCCCGGCAGTAAATGGGTTAGGTGCATCTGACGCGCTTTTCCTGATGATGATTGGCGGTTTTGGTTGGGTGATCCCGGTGCAGGGAGGTATAGGGGCATACCATTTCATAATTTCGCTTGCACTTGCATCCATATATGGCATTGACCAGACCACCGGTGTTGTCTTTGCCACAATATCACATGAGTCACAAGCTATCACCATGCTTTTGTTTGGGACCCTGTCCTTAATCTCTTTTTATTTCAAAAAAGGCACTGTTAAGTAAAGTTTTGCATTTTTTCATTAAATTTGTTGCAATTGAGCTGCAACTATGAAAAACTTACTGACCAAGGCCATTGCTGTCATACTGGCTGTTACCTCTTTTCACCAACCATGCAAAGGAGATGAATTTGACAAGGAACTTGAAGTTTTCCTTGTGATATCTTCTTTCAACCCCGACACAGAGAGAACCCTGGGTTTTATCAATGAATTAAGCCAAACGTTGCAGGAATCTTATCCTGCAAAACATGTGATCTTGATAGAAGACCTTGCAGCAAAAAGTTTTTCGGGGGACTCACACTGGTGGAAGGGTCGGGTCAGAAGGCTCATAAGCCGGTACAAAGACCGTAACCTCAAGGCAATAATTGCAATTGGCCAGGAAGCCTGGGCAGCTTTGTCATCACAGGACAGCATTCCCGGCAAGATTCCTATTTTCGGATCGTTCATCAGCTCCAACGGAATAGATTTGCCCGACCACAAGATAGACGAAACATGGGAACCTGAATGGATCAACTCTTCACGCAAAGCTCGCAGGAAAACATACTCAGGGGGCACTTTGGTCTCTTACAGCCCATACAAGAATGTGGACATTATCCTTTCACTTTTCCCAAAGACAAGGACCGTTGCCTTCATTTGTGACAACACCTACGGCGGCCAATCTTTGAAGGCCTATATGAAAAAGGTTATGCCAATGATGGCCCAGCTGGACTACAGGATATTTGACAGCCGCAAGCTCTACGTAACACAAATAGAAGACAGCATCAGGGCGCTACCCCAAAATTCTGCAATTTTGATTGGCACCTGGAAAGTGAACAAAGACGGTCAATACTACACAGAAAACTCCTTGCAGAACCTACTCTCTGCAAGGCCGGACATACCTGTCTTTTCCCTTGCCGGCACAGGCATAGGCAGCGTGGCAATTGGCGGTTACATCCCGCAATACAACCACAATGCGAACAACATTGCAAAACAAATTGTCAACTACAAACTGGGGGAAATTGACTCGCTCAGGTTCATAAACGAAGGGGGTTGGTACAATTTCGATTCCAAACAACTGATCAAATTCGGGATAAGCCCGGCAGAGCTTCCCTCACACAGCAAACTTATAAATGTACCTGACCCTCGGGTGCAAAAATACCGCAGCTACCTGTTGGTGGTCTCTGCAGTGGTTGCATTGCTTACAATATTCATAGTGGCTCTTTTCATACTTTTTTACCACAACAAGAAGCTCAAGGACTCCCTTCAAAAAAACACAACAGAACTTTTGGAAGCCAAAGAGATGGCAGAAGAGAGCAACCGGCTCAAAAGTGCTTTCCTTGCAAACATGAGCCATGAGATAAGGACTCCTTTGAATGCAATAGTAGGGTTCTCCAACCTTCTTGCCGAACCCGATTTTCCCGAAGAGGAAAAAAAGAACGTCACTTCCATAATTGCCAGGAATTCCGAACTTTTGCTCACTCTCATCACAGATATCCTGGACTTTTCCAGGCTGGAAACCGGCAAACTCAATTTTATATACAAAGAGGTTAATGTCTACGAACTATGCAACCAGGTAATCAAAACCTCTGCACATATGAAAAAAAATGATGTCAAATATGAAGTGGTTGACGGAGAGCCTGGTCTTTTCATCAGAAGCGATGCCCACAGGCTTTCACAGGTTCTGTTGAACCTTGTGACAAATTCAGCCAAATATACCGAGAAAGGATCCATCAAAATTGAATACAAGATTACAGAAAAGAGAGGATTCAAAGAGCTACTGTTTATGGTAACCGACACCGGCAAAGGTATTCCCGAAGAGAAACACAGCAAATTATTCGAACGGTTCGGGAAACTGGACGACTTCAAACAGGGTGCAGGGCTTGGTTTGGCCATATCAAAACAAATTGTAACCAAACTTGGAGGTGAAATATGGATTGACCCTCATTACAAACACGGCGCACGATTCTGCTTCACCCACCCCTTATAACATTTTAGAACCAAGGATTAACCTTACCCTATATAGATTATAAGCTTTTTTAAAAAAAATATTTGCAGATTTAAAAAAATTCATAACTTCGCACCATTATGAGAAGACAACATTTCCTATTATCACTAAACCTGCTGGGTCTGATGGCACCGGACAGGGTAGTTTGTGTATAGGAAACAGAGAAATAATATTATATGCAGGCTGCCCTTTAAAGGCGGCCTTTTTTTATTTACAAACCGTAACAAAAATGGAAAAACTTCATGTATTTGACACAACGCTCAGGGACGGCGAACAAGTCCCAGGTTGCCAACTGAATACAATAGAAAAAATAGAACTTGCAAAAGCCCTGGAACAACTGGGTGTAGATATTATAGAGTGCGGCTTCCCTATCTCCAGCCCCGGAGATTTCAATTCGATAGTAGAGATCTCAAAGGTGGTGAACGACTCCGTTATATGCGCCCTTACCAGGGCTGTGGAGAAGGACATTGATGTTGCAGCAGATGCACTCCATTTTGCAAAAAGGAAAAGGATACATACAGGAATAGGCACTTCCGATTTCCATATCCTGCATAAATTCCGCTCCAACCAGGATGATATTTTGCAAAGGGCTGTCAATTGCGTCAAATATGCCCGCAGGTATTGCGACGATGTGGAGTTTTATGCAGAAGATGCCGGACGGACCAACAACGAATACCTGGCCAGGGTAATAGAAGCAGTAATTGCGGCAGGGGCAACCGTTGTGAATATCCCCGACACCACAGGCTATTGCACACCCTTTGAGTACGGAGAGAAAATCGCATTTTTGCGCAACAATGTACCAAACATAGACAAGGCCATAATCTCTACCCACTGCCACAACGACCTGGGAATGGCAACCGCCAACACAATTGCCGGAATAATGAACGGAGCAAGGCAGGCAGAGGTTACCATAAACGGAATAGGAGAAAGGGCAGGCAATACAGCCCTGGAAGAGGTTGTCATGGCGGCCAAATGCCGCAAAGACATTCCTGTTTTCACAAATATCAACACCACCCTGCTGGCAAAGACATCCCGCCTTGTCTCTACTTTGATGCGTATGCCTGTGCAACCAAACAAAGCAATAGTAGGCAGGAACGCATTTGCCCACTCCTCCGGGATACACCAGGACGGGGTACTCAAGAACCGTGAGAGCTATGAGATAATGGATCCTTCAGAGGTTGGAGTTAACGAAAGCACGATTGCACTTACTGCCCGCAGCGGAAGGGCTGCACTAAACCACCATTACAAACGGCTGGGGATGGAGTTAAGTGCTCAGGAGATGGACGATGCTTATGACAAGTTCCTTAAACTGGCAGATGTGAAGAAAGAGATCAACGACGAAGATTTGATGGTGATTGCCGGAGTAACCCGCTCCAAACAAAACCAAAGGATACGCCTAAAGTTCCTGCAGGTAGTATGTGGCAAGGGTTCGGTTCCCATGGCCACACTCAAACTTGTGATTGACGGCGAAGTATGTTGCGCCACCAGCAGCGGCAACGGACCTATTGATGCAGCATTCAGTGCAGTAAAGACTCTTATACACCGCAAGTTTACCTTGGAAGAGTTTTTAGTGCAGGCAATTACCCGCGGAAGCGACGATGTGGGCAAGGTTCATATACAAATAGAAAACAAAGGGAACATCTATTACGGGTTCTCTGCAAACACAGATATTGTGACTGCTGCAGTGGAAGCCCTTGTAAATGCAATCTCAAAGATAATTTGACAAAAATGGCAAAAACAATATTCGATAAAATCTGGGAGAGGCATGTGGTAAAGCAGATTCACGATGGACCCTCTGTCCTTTACATAGACCGGCACTTCATTCACGAGGTAACCAGTCCACAGGCATTTGCCGGGCTGGATAAAAGAGGTCTCAAAGTATTCCGTCCTTTGCAAACCTTTGCAACATGTGACCACAACGTGCCTACCCAAAACCAGCACCTCCCCATAGAAGACCCCTCCTCACGTATCCCGGTGGAGCAACTCGCCAAAAACACAAAGGCACATGGGATCAAATATTTCCCGCTTGGCCATCCCGGGAACGGTATAGTGCATATAATAGGACCAGAGCAGGGAATCACCCAATGTGGCATGACAATAGTATGTGGCGACAGCCATACCTCTACCCACGGGGCATTCGGCAACATTGCCTTTGGGATTGGTACCAGCGAGGTAGAGATGGTACTTGCAACCCAAACACTTATGCAAACCAAACCCAAACAGATGCTGATAGAGGTAAACGGATCTCTTGGCAAAGGTGTGTGTTCCAAGGATTTGATTCTGCATATAATCTCCTCTTTGGGAAGTTCAGGAGGAACAGGGTATTTCCTGGAATTTGCAGGCAGCACAATTGAAGCTCTTGGCATGGAAGAACGCATGACAATTTGCAACATGAGCATAGAGATGGGGGCCCGTGGCGGGTTGATCGCCCCGGATCAAAAAACCTTTGACTACCTGAATGGGAGGAAATACTCCCCCAAAGGCTCAGTATGGGATAATGCGGTTTCTTCCTGGAGGTTACTCAAAAGTGATGCAGGCTGTAGTTACGATGTTGTGCACAGTTTTGATGCATCCAGTGTGGAGCCTATGGTAACATACGGGACCAATCCCGGGGCAGCAATTGCTGTAAACAAAACTATCCCATCTGTTGCAGGAGAGGAAAAAGCACTGGCATACATGGGTTTTAAAGCGGGTGAGAAAATTTGTGATTTGAAAATTGATTATGTTTTTGTGGGGAGCTGCACAAATGGCAGGATAGAGGATTTCCGTCTGTTTGCCAATGCTGTAAAAGGGAAGCATAAACATCCCGATGTGGTTGCTTGGCTGGTACCCGGATCCAAAGAGGTAGAAAGGCAAATCCATGACCAAGGGATTTTTGATATCCTTGACCAGGCGGGGTTTGAGCTGAGGCAGCCGGGATGCTCTGCATGCCTTGGTATGAACCAAGACAAGATTCCGGAAGGAAAATATTCCCTCTCTACTTCAAACCGCAATTTCGAGGGCAGGCAGGGACCGGGGGCGCGAACAATCCTTGCCGGGCCATTGGTTGCCGCTGCAGCTGCAATCACCGGACAAATCACAGACCCACGCACATATTTCAAATTATAAGGCATTCCTGTAACCAAATAAAGGTAAATCAAAATGAGTTCAAAAAAAATCACTGTAATTGAATCTGCCGCAGTACTGATGCCGGCAGAGAACATTGACACCGACCAGATAATCCCCGCCCGTTTTTTAAAGACCACTTCCCGCGAAGGCTTTGGTGCCAATCTTTTCCACGACTTGCGGTACAATCCTTCGGGAGAACCAAACAATGAATTTGTGCTGAACACCCATGAGGGTGGCTGCAAAATACTGGTGGCAGGGCACAACTTTGGATGTGGATCCAGCCGGGAACATGCAGCCTGGGCTTTGAGCGATTATGGATTCATTGCTATTGTATCTAGCTTCTTTGCCGATATATTCCGCAACAATGCATTGAACAACGGACTTTTGCCTGTCCAGGTAAGTGAGCAGTTCCTGGAAAGGATTTTCAAAGAGTGCTCTTTGGACAAAACCTCAACATTAAAAATAGACCTTATGAAAAAAGAGATTGAAATTACCACGACCAAAGAAAAGCAGAGTTTCCAGATTAACTCCTACAAACAAGAGTGCCTTATAAAGGGGTTCGACGACATCGACTACCTGCTGGACAATCTGGATGCAATTGAAAAATACGAGCAATACAGGGTTTCTGCTTATTGAGCAGGTCTGCTGAATATTAGACCGGATCCTTCCGGATAACAAAATGGGAAAAAATTTTCAAGAAACGTTAAAAAACCTAAAAAGAGAAATATGCAAAAACAAATTGCTGTTTTACCTGGTGACGGTATCGGGCCCGAAATCACGGCAGAGGCGGTGAAATGCCTAAAGGCTGTTGCCGGTAAATTCGAACATCAATTCAAATTCGAATATGGGTTGGTTGGTGCTGCCGCAATAGAAAAAACCGGAGAACCATATCCATTGGAAACCCATCAATTGTGCCTTAGGTCAGATGCCGTATTGTTCGGGGCTATAGGCGACCCCAAATATGACAACAACCCCTCTGCCAAAGTACGTCCAGAACAAGGGCTTCTAAAGATGCGGCAAGATTTGGGCCTGTTTGCAAATATCCGCCCAGTAGAGCTTTTCCCCTCCCTCTCTGCCCGTTCCCCTCTCAAACCAGAGAGGATCAAAGGGGTCAGCCTGACGGTGGTAAGGGAACTTACAGGTGGTATTTATTTTGGCGAACCTAGAGGGCGCAACCAGGAGGGCAATGTTGCATTTGACACTTGTTTGTACAGCATTGCAGAGATCGAGCGGATTTCACGTGTGGCATTCAAGATAGCCCTGGACACTTTTGCAACTGGGGAACGACTGGCAGCAAACCCCAAAGTAACCCTGGTTGACAAGGCTAACGTGCTTGCAACCTCCAGGTTGTGGAGAGAAGTGGTAACCCGGCTCCATGCAGAGGAGTTTCCAGAGGTGACACTCGAATTCATGTTTGTGGATAATGCTGCCATGCAACTTGTAACCGCTCCTGCCAACTTCCACGTGATTCTTACCGAAAACATGTTCGGGGACATATTGAGCGATGAGGCAAGTGTGCTCACAGGTTCCATAGGGCTATTACCCTCTGCCTCCTATGGGGCCAATGTACAATTGTTTGAACCCATACACGGATCATTTCCTCAGGCAGCCGGGAAAAACATTGCAAACCCGTTGGCCACAATACTATCTGCTGCAATGATGTTGCAAAATGCATTTTCGATGGACAAGGAGGCTGCAGCTTTAAAAAAATGTTGCATTACCGCCATAGAGAACAATATTTTGACGGAAGATTTGGGGGGAACCTGCACCACTTCCCATGTGGGAGATTACATCTCTCGGCAGTTGGAAGATTACTAATTTTAAGTTTTATTCACCATTTTCATATCTTTGCAAACTTCCCAAAAGACAATTTACAATTTACAATATAGCAAATTATCATTTATCAAAAGGAAAAACAATGGCAGCAGATACAAAACAAACAAAGAGATTCATTTTTGGCACACCTATCTGGATTGGGACATTGGCTATCATTGCCCTCTTTTTGCTCTTGCCCGCCACCAAAAACATGTTTTTATCGGCAACTGCATCACATCCATATCTAATGGGGTTTGTGAAATTTGCAATTCTCTCGATTATGGGCGAGTTCCTGGCAAAACGTATAGTCACCGGACAATGGCAAATGGTTGAGGGAGTGCTGCCCAAAATGTTTGTATGGGGAGTTCTTGGAGTTGCAATAGTGCTCATGTTTGCACTATACACAGGCGGTGTAGACAGTGCTTCTGCCTCGGGTTTGCTTTATACGGGATATCCCGATATTAAGATCTTGCGTGCATTTTATATCTCTGCAATCATGAACCTTACCTTTGGTCCGGTATTCATGGCAGCACACCGCATTACCGATACTTGGATTGATTCCAGGGTCAATGCAAAAAAAAGGAAGAGTGTAGAAACAGTAACGGAAAATCAAATGCCTTCATTGGGTCAGGTGGTATCTTCCATAGATTGGCCCGGCTTCGTGAAATTCGTGGTAGGAAAGACCATTCCTTTGTTTTGGATTCCGGCACACACAATCACATTCCTGCTTCCCGACCAATACAAGGTTATTTTTGCCGCATCACTCTCGATTGTGTTGGGGCTTATACTCTCAATTGCAAAAAACAGATAAACCGGATACCTTTTGGGTAAACCGGGTTATACATTGGATCCTGGATGTTACAAGCGCTACTTATTTTTTGGCGTCTCGGTAAGCTCCGGCCTCTTTTACAAGATGCTGGAAAACCCCTATGAATGTGTCTATTCCTTTGGAAGTAAATCCCTCCGGGTGGAACTGAACTCCAAATACACGGTTGCTTCCAATTTTTTCGATAGCCTCAACCACTCCGTCCACGGCAAAGGCAGTTGCTTTGAAGCCTGGGGCCAAATCTTTGACTGCCTGGTGGTGGAACGAATTCACTGCCACTTTTTCCAATCCTATTTGTTTGTTCAGCAACGACCCCTTCTCTATGTTGATAGTGTGTGTACCATATGAGCTTGTGGCGCGTTGGCTGTGTTTTACCTTGGAACCTTTTACCTGAGAAGGGATATCCTGTATCAAGGTGCCTCCAAAAGCAACATTCATAAGCTGATGGCCCCGGCAAATACCCAAAACCGGCATGTTCTTTTCTACAGCCATTTTAATTAAAAGGATATCAAACTCATCCCTGTCGGGAACAATTGAACCCATTGCGGGCAGAGGCTCTTCGCCATACCATTTCAAAGGATCGATATCCTCTCCGCCTGTCATTATCACAGCATCAACCCTCTCAAGCATTGCCGCAAGAAGCTCAGGATCCTGGGTAAGCGGGATTACCATAGGCACACCACCGGCACGTATTACCGACTGAACATAAGTTAGTGAAACAGATGTAGAAGTACCCTCTCCCCAATTAGATGAGATACCAATAACAGGCTTGGTGCTGTTTTGGGCAATTGCCAAAATTGCTACAAGCAAAAGAGTAACGAGTGTAGATAACCTTTTCATATCAAAAAATTTTTCAAACAAATATAGCAAAAGTTTACAGCAAAAAGAAAGCCCACCCCAAAAGGGGCAGGCCTTCACTGCAACACATCACTCAACACTTAACTTTTGTTGCTTAAACAATCCAACTATTTTGAATTTACTGCTCCGTGACCTGTTCCGTCCATAGGACGACGAACATTGCTTTCTTTCCTGTAACTTCTGTTACCGGTACCATCTGCCGGGCCATAACCACCGGACCTTCTGCCACCTCTGTTACCCCTGACAGCTGCACGACCACGACCATCACGAACATATCCATCTACTCGGCCACTGCCATCGCGACGTCCTGCTCCGGAGCCATCCCTAAGGCCTTGCCTGTTACCGGAACCATCCCTAAGGCCTTTTCCGTTTCCAATTGTGCAAGTACCATTTTCGAAATTATCGCACAAACCGTTATTGTCCTTATCTACAAAACAAGCCCTTTTCTCCTGAGTTGTCTTTACCTCGTTTACTTTTTCCTGAGCCATTCCTGTTGCTGCAAATGCAGTCATTGCCAATCCTACTAAAAATAATTTTGCTTTCATGATTTTTGATTTTTGATTTATTAAATTTTGGTTTCTTGTTCCTTTTTCTGTCTATAAGACATCTCACCTCAAAATTTCCTACGTTTCCACGCAAAAGCAAGACAGCCCCAAGGAAGCACCAAGGAAGCACCTCTCACCTTTTTTCACATATTGCTGAACAAGTGATTGTTAAGCAAGACAACTTTGCCAAAACCATTTAGTTTTGGCAAAGTTGCCTAGTTTAACGCGCTTAAAAACAAGCACATGTAAAAAAAGGTGAGAGGTGCTTCCCCTGCCCCATGCCTGCCAGCCAGCAGGCAAAGCCAGGAAAAGCTGTTAAGGAGCTACCGGCAGATGGATTGGGCCGTCAAAACCGACCGGTATGCCCAGCCACATCCACAGTGACATCATTACCGCCCATACCAGCAAGAACACCACAGTATATGGTATCATCAAAGAGATGATTGTTCCTATCCCGTTTTTTTCGTCATATCGCTGAGCATAAGTAACAATCAAAGCAAAATAACTCATCATTGGGGTAATCACATTGGTCACGGAGTCACCAATACGGAAAGCAGCCTGTGTAAATCCGGGATGGTAGCCCAACAACATGAACATAGGAATAAACACAGGAGCCATGATAGCCCACTTTGCAGAGGCACTCCCCATGAACATGTTCAGAATAGCAGACAACAAAAGGAAAGCCAAGATCAAAGGAATTCCCGTAAAACCAATATGGCTCAAAAACTGGGCACCATCAATTGCAACCACCAAACCCAAATTGGAATAATTGAACCAGTAGATGAACTGCGCCGCAAAGAAAACCAACACAATGTAACCACCAAGCCCTTTCATGGAATGGGTCATATGCTTTACAACATCTTTGTCACTCTTGACACTCCCCACTATTATACCGTAAATTATACCAGGCACAAAGAATAAAAGCAGGAGTCCCACAACTATCCCGGAGAAGAAAGGAGAGCGCAGCACCCCACCTGTTTCCGGATCACGAAGCAAACCATTTTCCGGAATAATGGTCCAGGCCATCAAAGCAATGAATACCAAAGTACCGATCCCGGCCCAACGAAGCCCCTTCTTTTCCAATGGAGTAATCTGCTCAATTTCCAAAGGTTTCTCGGTACCCATATATTTGCCAAGCCTCGGCTCCACAATTTTCTCTGTTATCCAGGTACCCACAAATGTAATCATGATGGCACTGGCAACCATGAAGAAATAGTTTACCATAGGATTGATATTCATCTCAGGATCTATTATTTGCGCGGCAGAGGTAGAGAGACCCGCAAGGATAGGGTCCACAGAACCAATCAAGAAGTTAGATCCAAAACCGGCACTCACACCGGCAAAAGCAGCAGCAAAACCAGCCATGGGATGCCGGCCAAGCGCGTGGA
>JAQWAL010000040.1 GCA_028707695.1 Bacteroidales bacterium
TTTGAGTTGCTTGACCTGGAGTTTGCCGTTTTGGATAACAGCAAATCTGTTCTTTCCAGGAACTTGGTGAATGAACTGGACCAGAGCAAACAGTTTGAATTTGCTGGTAATCTTTTCTCATTATCACAAATTGGGGGAGCTTTTGTAAAGGAGAATATGGATTTTGTAATGGTCATTCCAAGGGATCTGGATAGGGGTGAGCCTTTGCAGCTATTTTTGGACGGGAGTGACCTGGTACTTTCGGAGGCGGTTATGCAAACACTTTCTGTCATGATTGCAGGGGGGTATCCTTTTGAATTTCACTTTAAATACAATCCACAGCTCAAGAGTGAACAGGTGCCTTTGCCAGGTTTGGTTATGATAGCTTTGATTATAGTTTCGTCCATAATGTTGGCAATGAGTGTCAACCGCGAGAGGGAGAGTGGCACTGCAAAGTTGCTTTTGCTCACACCTGCCTCTATGGGGCAGATTATTGCAGGCAAGGCAATACCTTATTTGGTAATCTCTTTGTTGCATGGGCTCTCTGTATTTTTAATCTCTTGGTTTATGTTTGGGCTGGTGATTGATTTTACTTCTGTTGCAGGTTTTTTTATGCTTACCTTTTTATTCTCCCTCAATTCCATGATTTTTGGTTTGTTCATAGCATCTTTGGTAAAGAGTGAATTGGAGTTGTTGATTGGTTGCTGGCTTTTTGTTTTTGTTCCCAATGTTTTTTTCTCGGGCTTTATTTACCCGTTGCAATCTATGAGCCATTTGGTTTTGCCGGTTGCAAGGTTTATGCCCGGAAGCCTTTTTATTGAGACATACAAAGGGTTGGTATTCAGGGGTGCCTCTTGGGATGTTGTTTCCGATGGTTTTTTATGGTTGTTAATCCAGGGTGTTGTGGTTTTTGCTGTTACATTGTTCTTGTTCAAACGTAATTTTTTCAGGAAATGAGGTTGTTGATTGCTACCATATACAAAGAGTATTTGCAACTTGTGCGCAACAAGGTGTTGTTGTTCCTTGTGATGGCTTGTCCTGTGATTCTGCTGGGGATAATACCACTCTCTTTTGACGGCAGCACAAGGTTCAGGGCTGCAATATGCGATTCGGAGGGCAGTTACAGGGTGTCTGAACTGGTTGGTGAACTTTCCTTGAACCCGCTTTTCGAGTCGGTTGTTTTTATTCCTGTTCCTGAGGAGGCAGAGGCACAGATGGATGCTGGTAGGCTGGACTTGATAATTTATTCGTCCTCTGCCGGTTTCCAGATAATTTTGGACGGGACTTTCCCAAGGCGTGCACTGAATGCTTTGCATGTAACCGATAAAACTTTGTTTGAGAAGAACCAGGTACCTGTTGTTTTCCATACCATGTTCAACTCAGGAAGGAGATACAACCATTATTCGTTAATTTCACTTATTGTGCTGGTGATAACATTGGTTGGCACTGCTTTGATTACATTGAATGTAGTAAGGGAGCGTGAGAGTGGGCTTGAAGAGCAGCTTCGCTCTACTGTGCTGGACAGGTTTGTCTATTTCCTGGGCAAATTTATCTTTTTCGTTTTCATTTGCCTTTTTGAAGTTGTTTTGTGCCTCTTGTTTTGTAGGTTGGTTTATGGTTTGGAAAACCAGGGAAGTTTTGCCAATTATTTGATTGTAAATGTGGTTTTCTTTTTTCCGTTATTGGGCCTGGGCTATGTAATAGCTGCTTTTTCCCGCACCCAATTGCAGGCGGTCTATATGCTCACCATTGTTTTGATCTTGCTGACAATGCTCTGTACAATGTTCACCCATTTGAGCAGTATGCCCCAATGGGCTGCTGCAACAAGGTTTGTAAATCCTGTTTACTACGGGATAGAGAGTTCCAGGATGGTGATATTCAAAGGAGCTACTTTAACCAATCTTGCTCCCATGCTCGGATGGATGTTGTGCCTTGGTGTTGTTTTGAATGCTGTTGCGTTTATCAGGTTCCGGAAAGCCTGAGCACTAGTGTGGTTTGTGGGCCAAAGAATGTTGTTTTGAGTGTGAGCCGGTTATCTTTTTTGCCCAGAAGCTTGAAGGTGTGGGTTATGTTTGTGTCGGGATCTGTGATGGTCAATCCGGCGGGAGAAATCTTATTGTCCCCTCCCTCTATTGTCAATGAACGGGAGCTGTCGTAAATGACAAAAGTACGGTCTTTGTATATCTCTATGTAGGACTGGAAATAGGCTTGGTCTACCACAGGTGAGGAGCTTTCGTAAACCCATTTACCGTCGTATGTAGGATCTTCACTATCATCTTTTTGGCATGAGGTGGCAAAAATGAGGATAATTGCCGTGGCTACAATAGATATCCGGGCCTTTTTTTTGATGTTTTTAAACTCCGTTTTCATATGCATATTGGATTGCTTTGTTTAGCAACTCTTTGAATGCAATTGTCTTTTTGAATTCGGCAATTGTATTTGCAAGAAGTTCCGGTGAATTTACGAAATTATGGTCAATGTTCTTTGTCAAAAAGAAATCTTTTAATTTGAAATACTCTGCATAGGGAGAATCGGACGGGAAACCTGTTGGTACTTTTACCAGGGAGTTGCCTGTTTCCAGGGTGAATCCTTTTGCCATACCTACGGTTTGCAAAAATTCCTTTCCGTTGAGCATTACCTCTTCCCTTATGCTTTTGAGTGCCTCCTTTTGAGGTTTGTATGAGCCGGTGCTAAGCAGATGTGAACCTATGTAGTTGCTTCCTGTTGCCTCCAGGTGGAAGTAGTAACCGGCGTACCCGCTTTTTTTACCGCCTGGTGCAATGTATACTCCCATATGTGTCTTGTATGGGGTTTTGTCTTTGGAAAACCGGGTGTCTTTGTATATCCTGTAGGTACAATCTTTTAGTGTGAGGTTCTTGATTGTCGCATCAAATTGACCTATGCCGGCAATCAGTTGCTCTGCAAAGTTGTCAAAGGTCTCTTTGGCTTTGAGGTACTCTGCTTTGTTGTTGTTGAACCAATCACGGTTGTTGTTCTGTTGAACGTTATTGAGGAATTGTAATACTTTTTCCATTTGGTTATCGGTTTTTTCAAATTGCGAATCGCCACACCAGTTTACCCAACAAAAATAGAAAAAAGTGGCAATAATATGGCAAGAAAAACCCCGCCAGCAGCCTGGCGGGGTTGGTTTGGATATAAATAAATTATTCCAGGTTGCCGCTTTCTGCTTTTTCAATCATCTCTTCATTTGCAGAGATGTAAACTTCTACCCTTCGGTTTTGTGCCCTTCCGGCTGCTGTAGCATTGTCTGCAACAGGCTGGTCAAATGCCAGTCCTTCCGTAGTTATGCGGCCTAACTCTATTCCTTTGCCAACTATGTAGTTCTTGACACTGGAAGCTCTTTGTTCCGATAACCTTTGGTTGAGTTCCCTGGAGCCGGTGTTGTCTGTATGTCCGTGGATAACAACATCGGTGTCTGGATTATTGCGCAGAGATTCTGCAAATTTGTCCAGTGCGGTCCTGGAGTTTGTGTTGAGTTCGCTTTTGCTGGTTTCAAATAAAATGCCCTCTGCAAAAGTTACTTTAAGTGCTTTAAGACCGTTGATGTCCAGCAATGTGTCTACTTTAGCTCCTTCAATTTTCTCTAATTCGGCTCTTTGTTTGTCCATCCTGTTGCCTATGATTGCGCCGGTTCCTGCTCCTACAGCTGCTCCCACAGCTGCACCTATTGCTGCTCCTTTGCCTTGTCCTGCGATGGCTCCGACAGCTGCACCAAGGACAGCTCCGCCACCTGCTCCTATGATTGTCCCTTTGCCTGTGTTGCTCATGGTGCCACAACCACTAAGAATAAGTGACCCCGATAAAATGATAATGATTAATCTTTTCATGAATTCTAATATTTTATGTAAACTCTTTTTCTAAAGATAACAAAAATTTACTGTAAATGTTTATGTCTCCCGTTTTCTTAATAACTTCGTGACTCTGTTTCTAAAGAAGTTGATATGATTATCGGGATTGATATAGGAAGTACAACAACCAAGGCTGTGGCCGTGGATGGGGGAGTGGTTGTTAAAACAATAAAGACAAAGGCATTCGATGCCATAACCTCTGCAACGGGGGCGCTTGGCAAGATGCTCACAGAGAGTAATGCCGACATCAAGGATGTAGAGAAGATCATTGTCACAGGAGCCGGAGCTGTAAGTATAAATAAAGGGATATTCGGGATTCCAACTTCCAAGATAGACGAAATCACTGCCATAGGACTAGGGGGCATGTATTTGTCGGGTCGTGACTGTGTGGTTATTTCCAACATAGGTACAGGCACCTCCATAATAGAGGCAAAACGTGACAAAATAACTCATTTGGGTGGTACAGGCATTGGCGGAGGCACAATTACCGGCCTTTCCAAAGAGCTTGTAAATTCCACGACTTTTGAACATATCCTGGAGCTTGCCCAAGATGGCGATTTGACAAAAGTGGATTTATTGATAGAAGATATTTCCCACTCCGATATTAGTTTCCTGGACAAGAAATCTACTGCTGCTAATTTTGGGAAGATGCTGGATAGTGCAAAAAGGGAAGATTTTGCCCTTGGCATTATAAACATGGTGTTCCAGGTAATAGGGATGATTTCTGTGTTTGCTGCAAAGAGCAGGAAAACAGATACTGTTTTGATTACCGGCAACGGGAGTAAGAACTTGATTGGAAGAAAGGTCCTTGAAGGAATTTCGGGGCTTTACGGTATCAATTTCGAATACCCGGCCGATGCAGAGTTTGCCACAGCAATTGGAGCTGCAATATCGGGCCGTTAGGGGTAGAGAGGTGTTATTTTCCAAATTCCGTTTTCTTGCGTGTACAGGAACCTGTCGTGGCTCCGGCCAATTCTGCCTTGCCAAAATTCAAATGTCCGGGGTGTTATGTTGTATCCTCCCCAATGCTTGGGCTTAATTATTTTTCCCGGGTTGCCGGCAAGCGTTTTCACAGAATTATCAAAGCTTTCCCTTTGCTCCAAAGGGGCACTCTGCATGGACAGGGCAGAGGATGCCTGGCTTTCCCTTGGCCGGCTGTAAAAATAGTTTTCCGATATCTTTTGGCTTGTCTTTTTTGCGAAGCCCTCTATTCGTATCTGTCTCATTGCAGAGGGCCAGAAAAAGAGAACGGATACATTTGGATTCTCCTCTATATCCTTTCCTTTTTTACTGTTGTAGTTTGTGAAAAAAACGAATCCTTGTTTGGAAAAACTTTTGAGCAAGACTACCCTGGAAGAGGGTTTGCCCGAGATGCTGCTGGTAGAGAGTATCATTGCATTGGCCTCTTGACTCTCTTGGGACAAGGCGTTGTCAAACCACTCCCCAAACTGGACAAAAGGATCTTTGTTCAGATGTTCTGTATCCAGTGATATTTTTGAGTAATCTTTGCGGAGGTGATATAGTATCTTTTCTTCCATTTTGAAGTTTGTTTTAGAAAAATTTATTCCTGTTCCTGGCCACGGCATTGTATATGAAATCCCTTATAAACGGGGGGACTATCACAAATATGTATAACAACTTCCAGGGATATCCAAGGTCTTTGAGTATTTCTAGTACTGCACGGGAACGGATATAATGTTTTTGATCTTTTATGTATTCTATATAATCCTGCGCACTACCCTGATATTCAAACTGGTCCTTTGGGTCTTTTTCCATCAGGAAAGCAATGATGGAGCTACACATGATACAAACCCTGTCGTATATTATTGTTTTTTTAACAGAATTCATTTTGTGTTGTTTTTTTTTATAAATTGCGTGCGACATGACTCTTTTTATAAACAAGTATTGGTGCTGTTTGTTAAAAGGGTATAAAATATTTGGATATGGAGTATAAGTTATTGCTGGCAGAGGATGATTTTGCAAATGCAGAATTTGTGAAAATAGTGTTCCGAAAGGCCAATGTCAATGTTTACCATGCTCTCAACGGCGCAGAGGCTTTGGATATATTCCGTTCCAGAGATGATATTGACCTTGTCCTGATGGATATCAAGATGCCTGTTATGGATGGTTATTGTGCCACAAAAGAGATCAGGAAACTTAACGGGAACATTCCGGTGATTGCTTTGACGGCTTTTGCGCTGGAGGGTGACAGGGAAAGGGCCCTTGAGGCTGGTTGTACAGAATATGTGACCAAGCCTGTAAACAGGGACAGGTTGTTGGGTATTGTCTCTTCTTATTTGGGAAAAGTGAGCTGACGGGATGAAGATTTTCACATCTGAACAAATATCATTGATAGACAAGGCTACCCTCAAATGCCAATCCATTAGTGATTATGATTTGGTTAGCCGTGTTGCAAAGGTTTTGAGGGATTGGCTCAACCTGAATATCTCTTTCAAAAACAAAAAGGTAAAGATATTTGCAGGTGAGGGTAACAACGGGAATGATGCAATTGCCCTGGCGGCTTTGTTGGGTGGCAAGAATATAACTTGCGACCTTTTTTTGTTGAGCCCTAACAAGAAGAGGTGGTCTATGACCCGTAAACAACTTGTAGAGGAGCTCTATATCTTTGGAACTGTTTACGTGAGGGAAATTAATTCTGTGCAGGATATACCGGTTTTGGAAAGTGGGGACATAGTTATTGACGGTATATTCGGAACCGGGGTGAACCGGGCAGTGACCGGGTTGGTGGCAGATGTGATAGATGCTGTGAATTTGTCCGGGGCAACTGTTGTTTCCATAGACTTGCCGGCCGGTATACTTGCCGAGAAAAAAAGTGAATTTGTCAATGGTTCCATAATACATGCAACTTATACATTAACCCTTGAGTTTCCCAAGTTGTGTCTGTTTTTCAAAGAAAACCACAAGTATGTGGGTGAATGGCATGTCATGGATATTGGGTTGGACCTTGAGATTAAGCAGAGTCTGGAAACCCCATTTAACATGGTAGACAATTCAGTTGTCAAATCGATTCTAAAGAAGAGGAAAAAGTTTTCTCACAAAGGAGATTACGGGCACGGGTTGTTGGTTGCGGGTTCCTTTGGGATGGGTGGCTCAGCGATACTGGCTTCGAGGGCAGCTTTACGTTCGGGGTTGGGTTTGCTCACTGTCCATGTGCCGGGACGGCTTTACAATATAATGCAGGTTTCTGTTCCAGAGGCTATTTGCACAATAGATGAGTCTGACAATATTTTCACATCTTGCTTTGGCAATGATGTACATAGCATAGGTATAGATTCATACGGAAACGAATTGGTAAAATACAAAGCCGTTGCCGTTGGGCCGGGAATAGGTAAAGCACCGGAGACTGTTGCAGCGCTGGAAGAGATACTTTCCAAATGCGACAAGCCAATGGTTTTGGATGCTGATGCGATAAATATAATTTCTTCACATAAGGAGTTGCTCAAGCTGGTTCCCGAGAATTCTATACTGACTCCTCATCCCAAGGAGTTTGCCCGTATTGCCGGGGATTATTCCGATACCAGGGATGGTGCCATGATGCAAATGGAGTTTTCCCGGGAACATAAAGTTACTATTGTACTTAAAGGAGCAAACACATCCATATCCACTCCAGGGGGGTCTTTATGGTTCAATCCGTTGGGAAATCCGGGTATGGCTACGGCCGGGAGTGGAGATGTGTTGGGGGGAGTCATTTTAGGATTGTTGACCCAGGGTTATGATGCAGAGCAAAGCGCCATTGCCGGGGTGTATATCCACAGCATGGCGGGAGATTTGGCTTCTGCTCAAAAAGGAGAAGCCTCCCTTGTGGCCGGCGATATCGTGGACCATCTTGGAGAGGCTTTCGTGAATGTGTTGGAATAGTTTTGGTTAGCAGAGTTATTTTTTCAACTCAATATTTACCGGAGTAGGGTTTTGCAGGTTGTCACTTACAGGACAACGTGATTCTATTGCTTCCAGCCATTTTTCAAGCGTGGCTTTGTCGGCGTCGCAATCTGGTTTAATCCTGACTGTAATATGTTTGTATCCTGCTCTGTCCTCTGTGCTCATTCCAAATAATTTTTCTGGGTTGAGGTCACCATGGAGGTCAATTTCCACTCCCCTAAGTTCAAAGTTCATCTCCTTTGCAATAACATGGGCCATTACATTAAGGCATCCTGCAAAGGCAGCCAATACGTATTCTACCGGATTTGCTCCTGCATCTGCTCCGCCCAATTCTTCGGGTTCGTCTACGATTATTTTGAAATTCCTTGCGGTAACAACTGTTTTGGTTGCGTTTTCACTGTGGGCTTTTACCCTGAATCTTGAATCTGCCATTTTTATTTTATTTATGGTTTATGCAAAAATAGGAACTCTGCATGTTAATTTATTGTTGCGCATGGTGCAATATTGATGTACATGGGATGCAGTTTTTAATCAAAAAAGATGTAATATTGCATTTATTGATTATCAAATTAGAAAAATGATTATAGAAGGATATGACACCCAGCCGGTACCGGTGTCCGGTACTGAGTGGTTCGGGTTGCTGACAAGTTTGGAGCAGGAGTCTCTTTTGGCCAACTCTTCACATGTTACTTACAAGCCTGGGGAAACAATTGTCAAACAGGGTTTTGCTGCGTCCCACATTCTGTTCCTGGAACACGGGGTTGTGAAACTTAATGTAGAGAACAGGGGCAAGGTAACCACCTTTAAGATTGTGAATGAAGGTAATTTCATTGGAATAATGTGTTCGTTTGTAAACAAGAAGCTGGATTTTTCTGCAGTTGCAGTGACTCCATGCAGCGTGTTTTTGATGGGCCGTGATGTATTGGAAAAGCTGATAAATGAAAATGGCCGTTTTGCCGTTTACGTTGTGAAACTTATGTCGGAACTCACCAACGGGGTTGTCCATAACCTTATAAATATGAGTCATAAAAATGTTTATGGAGCCATTGCAACTATCTTACTGGATATTCATGAAATATATGGTTCCCTGAGTTTCACCCTTCCTTTTAGCAGGGCAGAAATGGCAGATGCATTGGGCTATTCCAAGGAGAGTGTGATAAATACATTATCGGAGCTTAACAGGGATGGTATATTGGAAATTTCGGGGAAAAAAGTGGTTGTAAAGGATATTGGTAAACTGGTGTCAATTTCCCATAATGGTTAAGGCCCTTTTTTGCCACGCATGTTTTTGTTTATATTTGAAGGGAATTTTAAATGATTTATAATGTTTGATTTTTTGGATACTTACACGTGGATGCTTCCTTTGGTAATTTTTATTGGCAGGATTGTGGATGTCTCATTGGGCACTTTAAGGATTATTTTTGTTTCCAAAGGGGAGAAATACCTTGCTCCTGTCATTGGATTCTTTGAGGTGTTCATTTGGATTGTGGTGATTTCGGAAATTTTTTCAAGAGCCAATGACATGACTGCATATATCTCTTATGCAGGGGGGTATGCTGCAGGGAATTTCGTGGGCATACTAATTGAGCATCGTATAGCTTTTGGAATATTGTTGTGCAGGGTATATACAAAAAAGAATGGCAAGGAGTTGGTGTCCATACTTAACAAACAGGATTTCGGGGCTACCCTTATACATGGTACAGGTTCGTTGGGAGAGATAGATATAATTGAGACTGTGGTTGGGAGGAAGATGCTCAAAAAGGTAGACAAGATATTCACAGAGTTCGATAGGGGAGTGTTTTATGTTACCGAAGATATCAGGACCAGGCAGCGGGGGATTTTTCCTAAGACTCAATCTCTGCTTACGCGTTGGAGACCGGGTAAATGATGCGTTTATTTACATTTCATGAGATGAAAAGGGCTGTTTTGATTCTATTTTTGGTTGCGTTGTTTGCAAACACATCAAAGGCTGCCGGCAAACCGGTTGTATCTTTGCTTACTTGTGGTTCTGGTAATGAGTTGTACTCTACATTCGGACATAGTGCACTCAGGTTGTATTACCCTAACGAGGGGAAAGACCTGGTTTTCAATTTTGGGTTGTTCAATTTCAATACTCCTGCTTTCTATTGGAAGTTCATGAGGGGTAAGCTGGAATATATGCTGGGTATACAGTATATGGACGATTTCATTGCCCAATACAAATGGGAAGAGAGGTGGGTGAAGGAACAGGTGCTGGACCTTGACAGCATGCAGACAGCACGTTTGGTAGATCGCTTGGAGTTCTTGTATTTGCCTGCCAACAGATATTACTTGTACAGTTTTTTGTACAAGAATTGTACTTCTGAGTTGAGGGATATTATTTTCCCTTTGGTAGAGGGAGCAGAAAGCTCTTTTAAAAACTCTATGGCCGGTGTGACCGACAGGGAGCTGATAAACGGATATATATCTGGCTGGCCAAAATTCGGGATTAACCTTATATTAGGTTCCGGTTTGGATAAGGAGATTAGTGTGTACCAGAGCATGTTTTTGCCGGATAACCTTTACAGTGGCATATCTGTTTTGCAAAATGGGGGTAAGTCTATGGTTTCCAAAGATCATTATTTATATAAAGCAGGGAATAGCTACAAAGAAAGGCGGGATTTACCGGATTATGCAATTTCTCCTCTCTTTGTGTTTGTTGTTTTGCTGCTTATGGTATTGGTTGGTTTGTTCAAAAAGAGGTTTGGTTTAATCTTTTCCAATATCTATTTGGTACTGGTATCCATTTTGGGTATTGTGCTATCCTTTATTATTTTGGTAACAGAACACAAGGAGCTTTATATGAACTTGAACCTTTTGTGGTGTAATCCCTTTTTCCTGGCAGTAGTTTATGCTTCGGTAAAGGGGCTTAAAAAAACAGAGAGATTGCTGAGTGCAATCTCCCTGGTTTTCCTGGCTCTCCTGCAATTGGTATGGGCCTTTGAGGTCCAGTATGCAGAGCCTGGTTTTGTGGTTATTGTAATAACACTTTCTATTGTTTTCTTGTCACGTGTTTTTACTCCTTTTCGGGTTCAAAAACAAATGTCATACGGTTCCCGTTAGTGAAGATGCTCTTTGCCAAATCATGGATCTCTTTTGCCGTGATTTTGTTTAGGTAATCTTCTTCTGCCAGGGTTATGTTTTCTTGTTGTTGGAGTGTGTTGGTTATAATGGAGAGCCAATCTACTGATGTTTCCCTGGATTGGTAAACCTTTTGCAAATAAAGGTTTATTGCGTTTATTTCACTCTCTTTGGGGCCGTTTTTCACAAAATCGTCAATTTCCAGTTGTACAATCTCCAAAAGCTCATCTACCAAAGCAGGATCGGTGTCAAAGTCAATTGAGTATGAAATCACAGGTGTTGGTTGTTTTATCAACTCCGATGTTACCCCCACATAATAGGTGCCCCCCTTCTCTTCACGAATGGATTTCATATACCTGTC
>JAQWAL010000041.1:0-2488 GCA_028707695.1 Bacteroidales bacterium
TGGGTGTTCATGTTCTGGAGGTATGTGTTAGAGTATTGGTTTTTTGAAAAAGCCCTGGAGTTGAGCCAATATTCAAATCCATGATCAAAGACAAGAAGTTCGTATTCAAGGGAATCTTTTGCCTGGGTTGTGTCACGCAAGGTAAGCCTGCCGGCATTCGTTTGGTTGGTCCCTCTTTGGATAGAACAAGAGAAGGTACTGGCAACAAGTGCAACGAAAATAAAAGTACTTACAATCTGTTTCATCTCTCATTTATTTTAATTAATACCTAAATTTACTACAAACATGGTTCCAAAATTCAGTAAAACCTTTTACTTTTGTATTATGCTAAACAAGATTTGACTAAACTACACCAAAACATAAAAACCATGAAAAATATCTTTTTGACAACATTGCTAATATTGGCAGTGGCTACAACAAACGCGCAGTCGAAATCTCCTTTTTTGTTTGAAAGTGGCAATACATCAATTAAATTTGGAGGGCATGTGAGATTGAACTCTTACGTAGATTTTGATGGTGTTGTAGCCAACAACGATTTCAGGGCAGCCATTATACCCGTCAATGGTAGTTGGATGCAGATGGAACGGTTGAACATGGACATATCCCATTCCCGAATGAGTGTAAAGGCTATTCAAAAAACAACATCATTGGGGGATATTGAATTTTACATAGAAACAGATTTCAGGGGAACAGGAAATTCTTTGAGATTGAGGCAAGCATATGTTTCTTTCAAGGGGTTTGTGATAGGCCAGGCATGGGGGTTCATGAATGACTTTGCTTCAAAGGCTCCCTCCATAGATATCCAGGGTGCAAACTCCAGGACGTTTTACCGTACACAATTGATTGGTTACAAAGCAAAATTATCTGACCTTTTTTCTATGGGAATCTCTTTGGAGATGCCAACCGTGAAAATGGACAATACCAGCCAGTTTGTAAAACCAGAACAGTTGGTGCCCGATCTACCTGTCTATATACAGTTCAATCCCAAAGGTGGACACCTGAGGCTTGCTGCTGTGCTTAGGTCCATGAGGTATGGGAATGTGCAAAATACCGATTTTGGCTACGTTAGCGGATTTGGTGCACAATTGAGCGGATCTGTCAAGGCTGCAGAGTTCTTGACCCTGTATTCACAAGCAACTTATGGTAAGGGAATTTCGAAATATATAAATGATCTCTCCCTTTTGAACATGGATATTGTGTCTGCCCGGGAAAATTCGGTATCGGCATTGCCAATGTATGGTATATCTGCAGGCATGATGGCCAATTTGGGTAAAAATTGGTCTGCATCAGCAACTGTTTCTACTGCCGGGTTTGAAAACAAGGAGGATTATTATTCTGCAAACTCATACTTCAAAGGGAATTACTTCTCTGCCGGTATTTTCTGGAACGGAGTCAGGAATATGACTTTGGCAAGTGAATACATCAGAGGTAAAAGATATGACATGAGTGGTGAGAGCGGCTCTGCAAACCGCTTTCAGGTTATGTTGATGTACAAATGGTGACTTTTACAAGGAGTTGATTTGCAGCATTCTCTCTATTGATGGGTAGGCTTTGGCGCGGATTGTTTCGGGAATCTCTACCAAAAACTCATCGTTTTGCAAAGACCATAGTACCTTTTCCAGGGTAACCTTCCTCATTTGGTAGCATTTGTTGTTTATATCTACAGGTATGAAGGTTTTTCCAGGGTGCATCAGGTTCAATTGGTGGAGTACACCTGGTTCTGTCACTATTATGAATTTGCCTGCAGGGGATTCCCCGGCTCTTTTGACCATTCCCGAGGTTGAGAGGATGTATGCATTATCCCTTTCCAATATTGAAGGATGGTGTGAGCAATTGCTTTCGGGATGGATTAGTATCTCTGCATCGGGGTGCCGGCGGATAAGGTCATCTACTTTTGCAGTAGTGAAGTCTTCGTGGACACAGCAATCTCCGTCCCAAATGTCAATATCCCGGCCTGTTATGGTTTTGATGTAGGTAGCCAGGTTCTTGTCCGGGCCAAAAAGAACTTTGATATTTTCCGGTATGCTGGTTATTACTTTTGCCGCATTGGCAGATGTGCAGCAGATATCTGTAAGGGCTTTAACTTCTGCAGTGGTGTTTACATAGGAAACAACCAATCCGTTTGGATTTTTGTTTTTCCACTCTTGGATGTTCTTGCTCGCAATGCTGTCTGCAAGGGAGCATCCTGCGGTAATATCGGGGATAAGCACTCTCTTGCCCGGTGAAATGATGGATGCAGTCTCTGCCATGAACCTGACTCCGCAAAAAAGTATTGTGGATGATTCTGTTTTGGCCGCCATTTGGGATAATCCCAAGGAATCCCCAATGTAATCTGCGATATCCTGAATTTCCGGATTTGTATAATAATGGGCCAGTATAATTACATCCTTTTCTTTCCTGAGCCTTTCTATCTCCTTTAAAATTTCCTCTTTTTTTGTCATACTTCAATATTCATGCTAATATCCAATGCCTTGACTGAATGCGTCAA
>JAQWAL010000041.1:2588-10885 GCA_028707695.1 Bacteroidales bacterium
GGCACCAAAGAGTTGGTGGTGATGTCGCCGTTTGCGGTGTCCTCTTCTATGGCCAGGGAAATGAGCTTTTCTATTAGTTTTTGTGCAGAGGTTATCATATGACGTTTTATTGGTTTGTTTTTTTGTTGTATTGTGTGGTAAAGTTCATTATTATCTTCTGCAGGAAAATCTTCCCTGAAGTGGCCTCCTCTGCTCTCTTCCCTTTCCAGTGCACCTTTTAGTATAAGGGTTGCCACAGTCAGGAGGTTTTTGGAAAAATGAGTGTATATTTCCTGCTTTGTATGGTTTTCAATTGAATGTAACTTCATTTGAAGGGTTCTTACCTTTTCCAGTCCCTCGTTTATTTTTTGCTTGTTCCTGATAATGCCCGCAGAATGGCTCATGATTTTGGCGGTCTCTTTTTTTATTGTGTTGTATAAAGCAAGATTTGAATGGTCTATAAAATATTTTGAGTCAGGTTTGACGGGTATTGGAATTGGTTTGGCCTTAATGGTATCTTCTATGGCCCGATATCCAAATACAATGCACTCTGCCAGAGAGTTGGATGCTAGCCTGTTGGCTCCCATTATGCCGGTGGATGCCATCTCTCCGCAGGCATAAAGCCCGTCTATATCGGTTTTCCCGTTGTAGTTGGTTACAACTCCACCCACCATATAATGTGCTGCCGGGGCAACCGGTATTTGCCTTGTCATATCTATCCCCAGTTTGGCACAATGTTCATATATGTTTGGGAATCTTTTTTTAATCTTGTCCGGGTTAAGGTGTGAAAGGGACAAGAATACTTTGCCTTGCCTGTAAATTGCTTTGGCTACTACATCACGAGGGGCAAGCTCTGCAAGAGGGTCTGCCTCCAACATGAATCTTTCTCCTTTGGTGTTTACAAGGTAGGCACCGTCTCCCCTTACAGCTTCGCTTATAAGGTAGGAAGGAGCTTTGTCCAAGCTCAGAGCTGTGGGGTGGAACTGGATGAACTCCATGTCTGCTATCCTGCACCCTGCGTTGTAGCATAGGGCAATTCCATCTCCAATGGTGGTGGATGGGTTGGTTGTCCTTTCGTATATGGCAGAGGCACCTCCCAATGCCATTATGGTATGGTTGCTTGTGAATATTGTCTCTTGATTGGAAAAAGAGTCCCACACCCTGAGGCCTTGGCAGTAGTTGCCACTGGTAATTATTTCTGTAATGTTGTGGTTTTCGTAAAGGGTTATCTTTTTGTTTTCCTTGATTCTTTTAATCATGAATTCAGAGATTTTGCGCCCTGTGATATCTCCTCCGGCGTGCAACACCCTTCTTTTATGATGACCTCCTTCCAATCCCAGTTCAAATGAAGAGCCGGTTTTGTCCATGTCGAATAACATACCATCCTTTATAAGCTCTGCTATCCTTTGTGGACCTTCGTTTACCAGTATGTCTACTGCCTGTGGGTCGCACAAGCCCCTTCCGGCAGCTACAGTATCCTGGAAATGGAACTTGGGAAGGTCGTCTTCTCCGGTTACTGAAGCAATGCCTCCCTGAGCATAGAAAGTGTTGCTTTCTGTAAGATTGCTTTTTGTAATTATTGCAACCGATCCATAGCGGGATGCCCTTTGGGCTGCGAACAACCCGGCTAGTCCGCTGCCGGCTACAAGGTAGTCGTAATGCAACATTGTTTGACTTTTTTTGGGAGCACGAATGTAAGGTTTTTATCCCGTACTTTTGCTTTTTTTGCTCTTTTGCTCACTATTAAATATCTTAGCAGTTTAAAAGTAAAAGGTAAAAGATATGACAAAATGTGTAAATTGCTTTATTCCTTTCTCGGATAAAGCACAAGTAGAGCAGACAGTTAAGGGACTCATGGAGTCGTCGCTCGTGAACAAGATCTTTCTATTGGCCACAGATGCAAATGCCGGCAATATAGAAGGATGCCAGACTGTAACCATAGATTCCATGAAATCTACAGGTACAATCAGTAAAATTGCCAATCTTGCCGATTCGGAATATACCCTGCTATATACAAAGGAATCTACTTTGCAACTTGGAATGTTTGCTTTGGAGAGGATGGTAAAGATAGCCGGAGATACCGGAGCATTGATGGTATATGCAGATCATTTCCAGGTTGTGGACGGTGTAAAGAAAAATGCACCTGTAATCACATACCAGATGGGTAGCTTAAGGGATGATTTCAATTTTGGCTCTGTGATGGTTTACAAATCAGAGGCATTGAAAGAGGCCCAAAAGCAAATGGATACAGATTATAAGTATGCCGCGTTGTATGATTTGAGACTTAAAGTCTCCCAAAAAGGAGATTTGGTACATATAAATGAGTTCCTCTATACAGAAGTAGAAAATGATAATCGTCGTTCCGGAGAGAAGATTTTTGACTATGTAGATCCAAAAAACAGGGCTGTGCAGATAGAGATGGAGCAGGCATGTACTTCACACTTGAAGGCAATTGGCGGTTACTTGAAACCGGAATTTAAAAAAATAGAATTTGACAAAGGGGATTTTGAGTTTGAGGCTTCTGTTATTATCCCTGTTTTCAACAGGATAAAGACAATAGAAGATGCTGTCAAATCTGTTTTGATGCAAAAGACAAATTTCAAATTCAACCTTATCATAGTGGACAACCATTCAACGGATGGCACTTATGAGGCAATAGAGAAATTTGCGTCAGACCCAAGGTTGATACATGTTGTTCCTGAGAGAAGGGATTTGGGTATCGGAGGTTGCTGGAACATGGGTGCTCACCATCCGAAATGTGGGAAATTTGCCATACAGCTGGACAGCGACGATGTTTACAGTGGCCAGGATACCCTTCAAAAAATTGTGGATGCCTTTTATGAGCAAAACTGTGCCATGGTTGTGGGAACTTACATGATGACCAATTTCAACATGGAGATGATAGCTCCGGGAATCATTGACCATAAAGAGTGGACACCCGAAAACGGAAGGAACAATGCACTCAGGATAAACGGACTGGGAGCACCAAGAGCTTTTTATACTCCGGTATTAAGGGATGTCAAAGTGCCCAATACCAGTTACGGAGAAGATTACGCTTTGGGGCTGAATATCTCCAGGGATTACCAGATTGGCAGGTTGTACGATGTGTTGTACCATTGCAGGAGGTGGGAAGACAATTCGGATGCATCACTTGATATTGTCAAGATGAATGCCCACAATACATATAAGGACAGGATACGTACCTGGGAGTTGAAAGCCCGCATTGCAAAAAACAAATCTGTATAAAAAATTGAATTTGATGAGTATCAAAAAGGATAAACTGGTTGCTCTTTTCCAGGAGCAACTGGCTTCTTGGGAACAGGCGGGCAACAATTACAAGGCTCTTGAAAATGTGGTTGTGAAACAGGTTGAGGTAAAAGGGTTCCCGTTCAAAGTCCAGTTCAATCCTGCTAGGATTGTCTCTTCTTCTGCTAAGGTGGATACCAAATCCATCCAGGAGAGGAGATGTTTTTTGTGCAGGGAGAACAGGCCTGCGGTCCAGAAGGGGATTGATTTCATATACAATGGTAAAGAGGGTGACCCTTATACTGTATTGATTAACCCCTTTCCCATTTTCCCACGCCATTTGACCATCCCTTTGTTGGCCCATACAGACCAGCTGATTTCCGGTAGGATGGGGGCAATGTTGTCTTTGGCAAAGGAGTTGGATGGATATACGTTGTTTTACAATGGTCCAAAATGTGGTGCTTCTGCTCCTGACCATTTCCATTTCCAGGCAGGTAACAAAGGTTTCCTTACAATTGAATCGCAGTTGCCTCTTATGGATAAAGAGGTTCTTTACCAAAAAGATAATGAGGTTGTTTCGTCTGTAAAAGGGGTTTTTTCAGGTCTCTTTTCAATAACAGGAAAGAGTGCGGGGCAGGTAGAGGAGCTTTTTGAAAAAATCTTTTCTGTACTTCCTGTAAAGGATGGCGAGAAAGAGCCAATGGTAAATATTTTATGCTGGTACCAGCAAGATACCTATATTGTGCTTGTATATGTAAGGGATAAGCACAGACCTTCGCACTACTTTAGGGAAGGAGAGCAGAACATTTTGCTCAGCCCGGCTTCCGTAGATTTGGGAGGGGTACTTATTACTCCACTTGAAAAGGATTTCAAAAAGATGGACAACATGCTCATTGAGGAGATCCTGGATGAAATTTCCATTGATAAAGAGGAGGATTTGCAAATTATTGAAAAAATTAAAACCATTTTGAAATGAAAGAGCCAAAAGTGAGTGTGGGGATCATGTTTGAACCCGAAATTGAATTTGTACTTGAACAAACATATCTTTCCAACGGGAATGAATATTCGGGAAAACAAAAGGTGAGTTTCAAAGAGGGGAAGGTTTTGTTTGGGGGTGAGTTGTATGAATCACTTTTATTAGAGCCTGCAGATGAGGCTTCTGCGACCTTCATGTTAAAGGATGTTACCATAGGCATCAATTTCCATTGGGAAAGGAAAGAAGACCAGGTTTTCAAAGGAGCATTGAAATTTATTGTTGAGGATGGCAAACTGACTGCAGTCAATTTGTTGGGTGTAGAGGAGTACCTTACTTCTGTGATTTCATCGGAGATGAGTGCAACTGCATCATTGGAGTTGCTCAAGGCTCATGCTGTCATATCCCGTTCTTGGTTGCTTGCCCAAATTGAAAAGAACAAGGAGATTGTTGGCTCGGACTCTGCATACAGTGCCATGTCGGACAACGGTGATGAGCTGATCAGGTGGTATGACCGTGAAGACCATGTGAACTTTGATATTTGTGCAGATGATCACTGCCAGCGTTACCAAGGTGTAACCAGGGCATCCACCGAAATGGTAAGGAAAGCGATTGAACAGACCAGGGGTGAGTTGCTAATGTTTGATGGAAAAATTTGTGATGCAAGGTATTCCAAGAGTTGTGGTGGCGTTTTTGAAGAGTTCCAAAATTGTTGGGAAGATATCAAATATCCTTACCTTGTTGCAAAACGGGATTTGCCACAAGGCTCTGCTATGCCAAATTTGACAATTGAGGAGAATGCCAGGGAGTGGATTACCTCTTCTCCGGAATCTTTTTGCAATACTTCTGACAACAAGATTTTGTCTCAGGTCCTGAATAACTACGATCAGGAGACTGTCAATTTTTACAGATGGCAGGTGCAGTATTCTGCAAATGAACTTTCTGAACTTGTAAAAAGGCGTTCCGGTACAGATTACGGTTTGATATCGGATTTGGTTCCTGTACAGAGAGGTACATCGGGAAGGCTTGTAAAGCTTAGGATTGTGGGAAGCAAGAAAACAAAGACAATAGGTAAGGAGTTGGAAATAAGGAGATCTTTGTCGGAGTCTCATTTGTACAGCTCTGCATTTGTTGTGGATAAAGTTGCCAATGAAATTACCGGTGAAACTGATTTTGTCCTTCGCGGAGCAGGATGGGGGCATGGAGTTGGTCTTTGCCAGATTGGAGCTGCCGTGATGGGAGAAAAAGGTTACGGATATAACGAGATATTGCTTCACTATTTTATTGGGGCTTCAATAGAAAAAAGATATTAAAATAATCAGTGATGGGTAAATTTAAGAATTCTCCATGGTCGTGGATTCCTTCGTTGTATTTTGCACAAGGTTTGCCATATGTGGCTGTCATGACCATATCGGTAATAATGTACAAACGATTGGGTATTTCCAACACAGATATTGCTTTGTATACTAGTTGGTTATATTTGCCTTGGGTAATAAAGCCATTTTGGAGCCCGTTTGTAGATTTGCTCAAGACCAAACGATGGTGGGTGGTTTCCATGCAGTTATTGGTGGGTGCCGGATTGGCAGGCATTGCATTTACGATACCTGCCAACAGTTTTTTCCAGTTGACCCTTGCTGTTTTCTGGCTGATGGCTTTCAGCTCTGCAACCCATGACATTGCTGCCGATGGTTTTTACATGCTTGCCCTTGAGCCCCACCAACAGGCGATGTATGTTGGTATCAGGAGCACATTCTACAGGGTGGCCACCATTGCCGGACAGGGTTTGCTTATAATGGTTGCAGGCTCCCTGGAGTCATCTACTGGTTTGCAGCCGCTGGAATTGGAAGTCAAGGCTGGTCCGGGTTACTCTTCGGCAATTGAAATCCCGGCAGACAGTATGCTGGCAAATCCATATATGCTGTCGCCTACAGACGAATATACTTTTGATGTTTATCCTTCTGACCTGACAATAGGTACCGGTAACATACCTGCAGATTCTGCAGCGATGCTCAAGAATTTTGCAGTGGAGCAAAACACTCTCAATGGTTTTATACCAAGGGAGTCTAATATTGCCGGTTCTGTTGCTGGCGAGCAGAGCTCATGGTGGTCAAAATCCGTGGCGACCCCTGTGGGTCATTGGATCAAGAAGAATTTCGGACAGGAGAGTATCTCTGCAAACATACACCAATTGACAGGTAGTTCAAGGTTGATTGCCGTAAGGCTTACAAAAGCTCCCGAAGCGGGTGAGAAGATTGTCCTGAATACATCTTTCAGCAATGGTGATAAGAGCATATTCCTGGCTCACGGAGAGAGGATTGAATTTACATCGGATAACTGGACCAAACCTGCCTTGCTGGTGGTTCAGGCAGATCCTAAACTGGAGGATAATGCGGTTGCAGGCTTTAAGGGGTTGTCGGGGAATATAACATTTGCATGGTCCTTGACTTTCTTTGTTTTGGCTGGTTTGTTCATAGCATTTGCCTTGTATCATAAAGTTGTTTTGCCAAAACCAAAGGTGGATATTGCAGCTGTTAATGTTACACCTGCTACAATTTTCAAGGAATTTTTCGAGACATTTGCCTCGTTTTTCAGGAAAAAAGAGGTAAAGAGTGCTATAGCATTTATGTTGCTGTTCCGTTTTTCCGAGGCTCAGTTGGTAAAGATGGTCACTCCATTTTTGCTTGACCCCAATGAGGTTGGAGGACTTGGTTTGACAACCGGCATGGTGGGGATGGTATATGGTACTGTGGGTATTATTGGTCTTACTTTAGGCGGGATAATCGGAGGTATTGTAGCATCTGTGGGAGGTCTCAAGAAATGGTTGTGGCCTATGGCATTGTCCATTGCCTTACCTAGCTTCTCCTTTGTATATCTGTCTGTTTATTTGCCGGATAGCTTGTTCCTTATAAACCTGAGTGTGTTTATTGAGCAGTTTGGTTATGGTTTCGGTTTTACTGCCTATATGCTGTATATGATTTATTTTTCTGACGGTAAGCACAAAACAGCCCATTATGCTATTTGTACAGCATTCATGGCATTGGGTATGATGATACCAGGAATGATGGCCGGTTGGTTGCAAGAGTTGTTGGGATACAGGAATTTCTTCTGGTGGATTATGATATCTTACAGTATTACCTTTATTGTTACAGCTTTGATAAAAGTCGATCCGCAGTTTGGAAGGAAAAAAACGGCACAAAGCTAACTATTACTAATATTTCAATTAAAGAATTATGAAACGTTTATTAACAATAATAATTGCAGCTGCCATTACGAGCTCCTTTGCATCGTGCACGTCAGGAAGTGCCGTGGAGTCCAATGGAAAGACCATTGTAAAGCCCGGCATTGAAGTCTTAAAAGATCAGGGCTTTAAAATACTGGAAGGGAAAAGGGTGGGATTGATTACCAATCCTACCGGATTTGACAATTCCATGAAATCTACTATTGATGTTTTGCATGAGGCTCCCAATGTAAACCTGGTTGCACTATTTGGCCCTGAGCATGGTGTTCGCGGAGATGTGCACGCCGGAGACAAGGTTGGGGACATGAATGACCCCAAAACCGGTATCCCGGTTCTCTCTTTGTATGGGTCTACACGTAAGCCAACACCAGAAATGCTACAAGGCATTGATATTTTGGTTTATGATATCCAGGATATCGGAAGCAGGTCTTTTACATATATAAGTACAATGGGATTAGCAATGGAAGCTGCTGCAGAAAACAACATTGAGTTTGTGGTGCTTGACAGGCCCAATCCTTTGGGAGGTCTAAAAGTTGAGGGAAACCTTGCAGAAGATGGTTTCATCTCCTTTGTGAGCCAGTTCAAGATCCCTTACATATATGGTTTGACCTGTGGAGAGTTGGCTAACCTGCTTAACCAAGAGGGTATGCTGGAAAGTAAAGTCAATTTGACAGTTGTGGGAATGGAGGGGTGGAAAAGATCTATGAGATTCGAAGAGACCGGATTGCAATGGGTGCCATCTTCACCTCATATACCTCATGCTTCTACCTCTGTCTTTTATCCAACCTCAGGTATTTTGGGTGAACTGGGTTATATATCAATTGGAGTGGGTTACACCATTCCATTCCAGATGTTTGCAGC
>JAQWAL010000042.1 GCA_028707695.1 Bacteroidales bacterium
GTATCCAGATATATGGTCATTTGAAAGAGCCAATGACAGAGGCGGCCAGGATGGCGGAACAGGCGGGGCCTGCATTCATAGATATAAATTTTGGCTGTCCTGTGAACAAGATAGCAAACAGGGGGGCCGGATCGGGGATGATGCGATATCCAGACAAGATGACAGATATCACCCAAAGTATTGTGAAGGCTGTCAAACTACCTGTGACAGTGAAGACCCGTTTGGGTTGGGATGAGAACAGTAAGATAATACCTGACTTGGCCTTAAGGTTGCAAGATGCCGGGATAGCTGCACTTACGATCCACGGGCGTACTCGTTCACAACTTTACAAGGGGCAGGCGGACTGGACCCTGATAGGAGAGGTAAAGAACAATCCATCAATCAAGATACCAATCATAGGAAATGGGGACATAACCTCTGCTTTGGGAGCAAAGGAGGCTTTTGACAAATATGGTGTAGACGGGATCATGATTGGCAGGGCTACATATGGGAGACCGTGGATCTTCAGGGAAATAAGGCATTTCCTGGACACCGGGGAGCTACTCCCGGAACCCTCTGTAAACGAAAAGGTAGATTTGGCCAAAAGGCATTTGCTAAAATCTGTGGAGGTAAAAGGAGAAAGGGTGGGTGTGCTTGAGATGAGAAGGCATTTGTCTGCCTATTTCAAAGGGTTGCCAGACTTCAAAGAGTTGAGGATGAGGCTTGTTACAGAAAATGACTACAAAATGGTGCTGGATTTGCTGGAAATGGTTAGATTGAGGTACCCTAATTATTAATAAATATGAAATCCTTTTTTTTGAACAAGGTAGTTTTGTTCCCTTATTATGTGGCATTGAAATTCAGGCATTTTTGTTACGATAAAGGAATATTCAAATCGTACTCGTTTGATATACCTATTATAATAGTAGGTAATGTGTCTGCGGGAGGTACTGGAAAAACCCCTCACACAGAGTTCCTTGTGAAACATTTGACGGAGTATGGACAGGTAGCGGTATTGTCAAGGGGGTATGGGCGAAAAAGCAAAGGTTTCCGGTATGTAGAGGAGAGTGACGGGGTATTGTCATGCGGGGACGAGCCGTTGCAAATCAAGAAAAAATTTCCGGGAGCAATAGTGGCTGTAGATGGTAACAGGGTGAGGGGTATAAAGATGCTTATGGATCTGCCTGCAGGGAAGAGACCTTATGTCATTGTCATGGATGATGCTTTCCAGCACAGACGGGTAAAGGCTTCCAGGAGTTTGGTGTTGATTGATTACTCCAATCCGCCTTTCAATGACAATTTGTTGCCTTTTGGGACGTTGAGGGATTTGCCTGCCCAGATTTACAGGGCAGATGCAGTGATTATAACAAAATGTCCTCCTGAGGTCTCAATCGAAGAGCAGTTCGAATGGAAAAGACAACTTAACCTGACCTCTGCCCAAAGGCTCTTTTTTACCTCCCTTAGGTATGGAGATGCTGTTGCTGTTTTTGGAAACGGAGACAAGCGTTATATCTATTCAAATTTTGCCCAGCTGGTTACTGCAATAGCAAATCCAAAGCATCTGGAAAACGAATTATCTGTAAATTATAAAATTATAAGGAGGCTCAGGTTCAGGGACCACAAGAATTTTGGAAAAAGGGATATTGCCAAAATCAACAATATGGCTCAATTTGACTCCAAGTCTGTGATTATTACCACCGAAAAGGATGCTCAGAGGCTTGAGGGCAATAAATTCATATCGGATATTGCAAGCAAGAAAATCTTCTATTTTCCAATTGAAGTTTCTGTTCAAAACGATTGTGGGCAAGAACTCATTGAATTTGTCTGTCCGGGAAGACAAAGCTGATGTTGTGAAATTCCTGTTTTACAAGCTATATATCAACTAATCTTGTTTTTTTGGATGTTGATTGACGTTTTAAACAGGTTGTTGGATTCTGCTTTCAATCTTATATCTTATTGGCAGGATAGAGTCAATCTATTAAGATTGAGCTTTTGTTACGTTAAGGTGATAATGGTAGTTGCAAAGGTTGTGTTATTTCTTATAAATTGCATATTACAAGCCATATATGCGTATTTACTGTTTCTTTTTGATAATGTTGTTACTTGGTACAAAAATCGTTCTCCTTAAATATTTGTAAGTAGTAATAAATTTTTACTATTTTTGTCGCTGCATAATGGTTACTTTTGAAGAAAAATATAACCAAAGATACAGAATTACTAACTTAAAAATTTAACTCATGCATGTTTTAGACAAAAGTGGAGTTGCCAGGCGTTTTGCCATGTCAATTCTTTTTTTGTTGGTTTTCACAGGGGTTGCCCTTGCCCAGAATATTAGGGTAACCGGTGTTGTGAAAGACAACAAGGGAGAAACACAAATTGGTGTTTCTGTAGTTGTAAAAGGAACACGGACAGGTGTGGCTACCGGATTGGATGGCACATATGTTATCAATGCTCCCGAAAACGGAACGCTGGTGTTCTCTGCAATTGGAATGAGAACTATAGAAGTTCCTGTAAACCAAAGATCCACTATTGATGTAGTAATGGAAGTGGACGCTTTGCTGATTGATGAACTTGTGGTTGTGGGTTACGGTACCCAAAAGAAAGAGAACCTTACAGGTGCTGTTTCTACCGTAGATGTTGGAAAGACATTGGAATCCCGCCCTATCACAGACGTAGGCCGTGCTTTGCAAGGCTCTACACCGGGTTTGTCAGTAACCACTACAGATGGTTCATTGGGTGGAAGCCCTACAATCAAGATAAGGGGTATGGTAGGTACTATCAGCGGTGGATCGGGCAATCCATTGATTTTGGTTGACAACGTGGAGGTTCCAAACCTTTCATATGTCAATCCAGATGATATCGAAAGTATCTCTACACTCAAAGATGCTTCCACTACAGCTATTTATGGTGCAAGGGCTGCTTTCGGGGCTATCCTTATCACCACAAAAAAAGGTTCAAAAGAGGGCAAGGTAAGGGTTAGTTACTCTAACAACTTCTCTTATTCTACTCCGACAAGTTTCCCGGAACACACCAGGGCGGACCTTGCGTTGCAATATTCATGGGACCAGCAAAACTATGCCAGGCAGGACAATCCTAACTGGGAATTTGGATATGTAGGTTTCTTCTACAATCCGGATGTTATCCAGAAGGTCGGAAACTGGATTGACCAATATGGCGATGGTAGTGGCCTTGGCCGTGAAATGGTTGAAGGCAGGGACTTTGAGTACAGGACCAGTGGGGGTACATATTTCTACAGGCCTTGGGATATCAAGGATATCTACTTCAAGGAGTGGACCCCTCAACAAAACCAAAACGTTTCCATCAATGGCGGAAATGAAAAGGTTCAGTACAACCTCTCTGCAGGTTATGTTAACCAGAAAGGTGTACTCAAATTGTTTGATGACTACTACACAAGAAAGAATATTTCGGGTTCCATCAGTACAGAAGTGAACAAATGGTTGACAGTAAGGACCAACTATATGTATGCAAATACAGAGGAGGAGTCTCCTTTCTACTATGCAGGAGCTCAATATGCTCCAATATACTATTTGTACAGGTGGCATCAGACTTACCCTTACGGAACCTACAACGGGAATGAATTCAGGGGTGGTGTTAACGATATGAAACAGGCAAGACCTGTAGAAGATGACACTTATTACAGCCGCTATTCAATGGGTACAACACTTAACCTTGCAAAAGGCCTTACCGTAGATATGGATTATACTTTTGCACAGACATTCGGCACAACCCACAGGGTTGGTGGATATGTGACAGGTATTGACCACTGGTCAAGGACAGGAAGCCTTACCTTTGACGATATGAACAAGATATATTCTTCTGCTTCATATGATTATGCAAGGTACGAATCCAGCAAGAATATAAGGAATACTTATAATGCATATGCAACATATGAGACAAAGTTTGGAGAAGACCACTCCTTCAAAGCCATGGCAGGTACCAATATCGAGGATGCCGAATACATTTACCAGTCTGCAAAGAGAAATGGTGTGTATGACTTTGACAAAGGTGAGGTGAACCTTGCAGGTGGAGACCAGACTGCAACTTCAAGCCACTCATGGTGGTCTGTTTCCGGTTTCTTCAGCAGGCTCAACTACTCTTTCAGGGATAAATATTTGTTTGAGGTTAACGGAAGGTATGATGGTTCGTCCAAGTTTGGCGAAGGTAAAAGATGGGGATTTTTCCCTTCTGCATCAGCTGCATGGCGCGTAACAGAGGAGCCTTGGATGGAACCTGTAAAAATGGTTTTGAATTCCCTCAAAATCAGGGCTTCTTATGGTGAGGTGGGTAACCAGGATGTTCCGTTGAATGCCTATATACCTACAATGTCCATTACCAACCCTTCCAGCTCCGGTAACTACTGGTTAATCAATAACAATTTCACTCCATATGTTTACAGTGCCCCTGCATTAGTAGATGGTAATTTGACTTGGGAGACTGTATCTACCCTTGACGTCGGTTTTGACGCAAGGTTGTTCAGGGACAAACTGGGTGTAACTTTCGACTGGTTCAGCAGGGTTACAAAGGACATGCTATCTCCGGGCGAGACACTTCCAAGCACAGTTGGTGCCAGTGCCCCTAGGCAAAACTTTGGTGAGCTTACAACCAAGGGTGTAGAGATAGCCTTGAACTACAACCATACCTTCAACAATGGCATTCATCTTTCATTGTCCGGCCAGTTTACCGATTTCAAAACCGTTGTTACAAAATACCCTTCTGCTGCAGACCCTAGCAACAGTGCAACTTACTACGAAGGCAAGGTTCTAGGTGAAATCTGGGGTTACAAAACCGACGGATTGTACCAAAACGAAGATTTCGTTTGGGAAAATGGGCAAATCAAACAAACACAACAACCTAACGGCCAATTTAAAAACACATTGGTAGAGGGTGTTGCAAACCAATATATCCTTGAGACCGGTCAATTCATGTTTGGTCCTGGTGACGTTAAATTCAAAGATATAAATGGTGACGGTGTCATAGATTACGGTGCAAACACAGTAGGAGATTCAGGTGACCGTACAGTAATAGGTAACACAACCCCTAGGTACCAGTATGGTTTCAGGATTGGTGCTGATTGGAAAGGTGTTGACATTGACATGTTTTTCCAAGGTGTAGGCAAACGTTCTATCTGGGCAACAGGAAACATGGTGCTTCCTGGTTACTATGGTGCAGAGGCCAACTATGCACATACATTGGATTATTGGACTCCTGAGAATACCGGAGCTTTCTATCCAAGACCTGTAGAATACGGACAATATGCAAGGTGGAACTATTTGCCAAATGACAGGTATCTTTTGAATGCCGCATATTTGAGGCTCAAGTCACTCAACATCGGTTATACCCTTCCGTCCAAGTGGATGAGCAAGGTAAATATAGATAAGTTGAGGGTGTACTTCAGTGGTGAAAACCTCTTTGAATTCGATAATATGGGTGATATTCCGATTGACCCAGAGTTGGACTGGACTACTTTGACATCAAGGGATTCCCGTTCATATGGCAGATCATATCCATACAGGAGAACTTTATCATTCGGTGTACAGCTACAATTCTAAAAACCATTTAAGATGAAAAAGATATTTACATTATTTATAATTGCCCTGATTGGTCTTTCCAGTTGTGAAGATTACCTGGACAGAAAGAACCTTGACTCGTTTGACGATGCAAACTTCTGGTCCAGCGAAAACAACATGAGGCTTTTCGCACAGGGTGCATATACTGCCTATTTCACCGGATATGGTTCCGGTTTTACATGGGGCAACTTCTTTGTAGGAGGGGGTTGGGCCGATGAATACAGCTCAAGTTCTATCTGGACTCAAAATACTGCAACATCCGGCAACGGCTGGTCATTTACATGGGTAAGGCGTCATAACCTTATGCTTAGCCGTGTAGACGATATGCCTGGATCTGATGAAGCTAAAAACCACTGGAAAGGTATTGCAAGGTTCTTCAGGGCTCTTGAATATGCAGACCTTGCAAGGGCTTTTGGAGATGTACCTTATTTTGATGCCGAGGTTGCTGTTACAGACAAAGACCTTATGTACAAAGATCGTGACCCACTTTCATTTGTCGCAACCAAAATCATGGAAGATTTTGAATTTGCCGCTGCAAACGTTCGTGCAAACGACGGTTCTCAACAAATAAACAGGGATGTTGTTCTTGGTTTCATGTCAAGGCACCTGCTCTATTTTGGTACTTTCCTTAAATACCACAATGTTGACCAGGCTGTAGCTACAACACTATTGGAGAAATCAAAATGGGCTTCTGAGCAGATCATGAACTCCGGAAAATATGAAATAGTTGATGACTACCGTGGTCTTTTCTCTTCTCCTAGCCTTGCAGGTAATAAAGAGGTGATATTCCACCGCCAGTACGAAACTGCAAAAGCAACCCACTCTCTGTTGTCTTACAACAATATGGGTGAACCACAAACAGGTACTACACTTAAAGTTGTAGAGACTTACCTTGCTGTTGACGGACTTCCTATCAAACAATCTCCTGTATATGACTATGCATCTGACAATGGTTTGAGATTCTATCCTGAGCAATATGCAAACCGTGACCCCAGGATTGCGGCTTCATTGGTAGATACAGTAAGGATCAATGGTGCCCACGAAGGTTACTCTTCTACAGGGATCGCATCATGGAAATTCCTTACAGTAGGTGCCAACTTGCAGGATAATATCTATTTTGGTTCCAACAACATTACAGATGCTCCTATAATCAGGTATGCAGAGATCCTTCTCAACTATGCAGAGGCAGCTGCCGAACTCGGTTCGTTTACCCAAGCAGATGCCAATAAAACTATAAACTTGTTGAGGGACAGGGATATTGTTAAAGACGGACAAGGAGATGTCCTTCCGAAATTACCTCCTATGGTAATTGCCGGAAGCAATGTAACTGCAAATGGCGTGGTTATCAACGATCCAGACAGGGATCCATCAGTTAGCCCTATCCTTTGGGAAATCCGTAGGGAAAGGGCGGTTGAACTTCTTTACGAAGGATTCAGAAGGAACGACCTGAGGAGATGGAAGAAATTTGAATACCTGAAAACCATTGAAAGTGGTAACGGACCTACAACTTTGGGTAAAGGTGCATATATAGACCTTACTAAATTCAGCCCAAGTACAAGGAGTCAGGTAGAAGATGCTGTTTATTTCTACTTTCCGAATCCAAACGATACCGACAGAGGTTTTGTGTACAACCTGTATACAGCCAATATGAGAAGGGATTGGATACCAGGGGATTCATATCATGAAAGGCAATATTTGAATGCAGTTCCGCTGGATCAGATAAAGCTCTACAAAGATTTGGGATATACTCTTACCCAAAACCCTGGATGGGATACTGTCAACTAAATTCCAATCTGGATTTCTATTTAAGGATGGCCCAAAGTCACTTTGACTTTGGGCCATTTTTTTATTTTATTTACAATATCCTGGAAGTAAGTAATAAATTGTAATGGAAAATAGTTTAATACCCGGTAATTTCATTAAGGTTGCTTTTTTTTCTTGAAAACTGTGGTTTATTCGTTTTTTAATTTTAATTTTACAATCTGGATTGCCAAGCAATAGTGTGAAAAAGAAGAGAATGAGATAATAAATATATAGCCAATACTTTCAATTTGCAACATACTAACATATGAAAAACTAAAAATCAAAATAATTGACCACAATTTAATATTAACGTTAACCTAAAAACTAAAATTTATGTATGTTTCACACAATTTAACCGCTCGGTGTACTCGCTTTATGCTGTCGGTATTTGCCTTGGTTCTGATTTCCGGAACTATGATGGCTCAGAACATAAGGGTTACAGGAAAGGTTGTTGACAAAACCGGTCTGCCTGCAATTGGCGTGTCTGTACTTGTACAGGGTACATCTACCGGTGTAGCTACCGACCTTGACGGTGCTTACGAAATCAACGTTCCTGGAAACGGAACCCTTGTGTTTTCTGCAATCGGTATGAAAACAGTAACCGAGCAGGTAAACAATCGCTCTGTCATCAATGTAACTATGGAAGAAGATGCCATGTTACTTGACGAGCTTGTAGTTACGGCCCTGGGTATGAAAAAGGAAAGAAAAGCGTTGGGATATGCTGTATCCGACATCAAGTCAGAAGAGTTGATGAAGAATAAGACCGCAAACCCCATCTCTTCACTTTCAGGTAAGATTGCCGGTGTCAATATCACACAATCTTCCGGGGCAGCAGGTTCCGGTGCGCAGATCATTCTCCGTGGCGGTACTTCCGGATCGGAAGGTAAAGACAACCAGCCATTGTTCGTTGTAGACGGGATTATTTTTGACAACTCTTCTACCCTTGTAGGAAACTCTGCATTTGACGGTTCTTACAAATCGGCAACCACTACTTCCAACCGTGTAATGGATATAAATCCTGAGGATATAGAAAACATGTCCATACTTAAAGGTCCGGCAGCTTCTGCCCTGTATGGTTCACGTGCTGCCAATGGCGTTGTAATCATTACCACCAAAAAAGGTAAAGAGGGTGTTGTAGAAGTTAATATCAACTCCAAATTCTCCACATCATGGGTGAGAAGTTTGCCTGAGGTTCAGACAGAATACACAAGAGGTTATATGGACGATCAATATGACAACCAAGGTAACTACCTTGGAACTTCGTTCAATGATTTCTCTTACAACTCATGGGGAGAAAAGTCTAACGCCAAGATCTACGACAATATTGGAAACTTCTTCCAGGGTGGAGCAATCTACGACCAGAGTGCCAGTGTTTCGGGTGGTACCAAAAACAGTAACTTCTATTTATCCGGATCTTATTATGACCAAGCAGGTATTGTTCCTGAAACAGGTTATGACAAATACACCTTCCGTTTCAATGGTGAACAGAAAGCCGGAATCTTCACATTCAATGCAAATGCAGCTTATTCACAGGCTCATACAGACAGGACCCTGACAGGTGCCGGTCTTTATGGTTCACAAGGAACCGGTGCCCTTTATGGCGTTTACAACTGGTCTCCGTTTGACAACATGTCAAATTATTTGAATGAAGACGGTTCACGTTACAGATTGTTTGGAGAAAGACTTGATCCTTGGGATGAGCGCGATAATCCATACTGGATTGTGAATAAAAACAAAATGTATGACGATACCGATCGTTTTACAGGTAGTCTGGGCATTAAAGCCGATATTGCAGACTGGTGGTTCATTCAGTACAGATTGGGTATTGACTCATATACTCAAATAAACTCAAACCGTATTGCAGCCAACGGCGTTGTAAAACAAGTATGGCAGAATGGTATGATGAGTGACAACACAAGACGTTTCAAATATATGTCACATAACTTCATATCTAACATGAACAAGAAATTCGGTGATTTTGACTTCAACTTGTTGCTTGGTGCTGCTTCAGATGATACTGAAACACACAGCAACTATATGATGGCATGGAATTTCTCTGTTCCTGACTTCTATTCTTATGCAAATGCTTCAACAGAAAACAAACAATTTGCCAATGCGGCCACTCAAAAGAGATTGGTAGGTCTGTTCGGTGAATTCCGTGTAGCCTATAAGAATATCCTGTATATGACTGTTACCGGACGTAATGACTGGACATCTACCCTACCTATAGAAAACCGTTCATATTTCTATCCTTCATTGAGTGGTTCATTCGTGTTTACAGAACTTCTCCCTAAGAACAGCATCCTTACTTTCGGTAAGATAAGGGCGTCTTGGGCAAAAGTGGGTAAAGATACCGGTGCTTACGAAACAAACACATCACTTTGGCCTGTAGGTACATACCTTGGTGGCAAAGTTGGTGTTGGTAACTCATGGACCCGTGGTAACCCTTACCTTAAACCGGAAATGACCCAATCAACTGAAATCGGTCTTGAATTAAGTCTCCTTAAAGACCGTTTACGTGTAGACTATGCTTATTATACAAACGACTCTTACAATCAGATTTTGTCTCCTCGCGGACCTCAGTCTACCGGTTATATTTTCTGTTCTATCAATGCAGGAAATGTATATAATAAAGGTATGGAGTTGACTATCTCAGGTACTCCTGTGGAAACTAAGGATTTCAGATGGGATATGGGTTTGAATGTCGCTGGTAACAGAGGTACCCTGGACGGCCTTCCTGCCGGTATGGATGTTATGTATGTTACAGACGTTCAATATGCAGGAGCACAAGCTGCATCTTTCAATGGTGGAAATTTCATGGCTATCGCCGGTACCCAATGGAAAAGGTATGAATACGATCCTGATGTAGAAGGCTCTAAAAAAGAGATGGACGGTAAAATCCTCCTGGATGCCAACGGAATGCCTACCTACACAACTTCTTTGTCAGAAGTGGGTAACCGTGAAGCAAAATTCTCTGGTGGATTCAATAATACTCTCACATGGAAAAACTTTTCTTTCAATATGTTGTGGGAATTCAGAGTAGGTGGTGATGTTATCAACGGAACTCAATATGCCATGACAAACAGTGGTGTCAGCAAATTTTCCGGAGATGTCCGTAACCAAGATCTAACAGTATCAGGAGTGGATGCAAGCGGAAACGCTGTAACAAATACATGGAGTGCAAATCAAACATACATGTTTAATGGGGTAGAAACAAGTGGGCATAATATTATCAAGAATTATTACACTAATTATTATACCAGGGAAACTGCCAATTTCATAACAGATGTCAATTTATTGAGACTTCGTACACTATCTGTGAATTACGAACTTCCTAAGAGGTTGCTGGACAGGATAGGATTCATTAAACGTGCTTCTATTACTGCGTCTGCAAACAATATTCTTCTATTTACCAATTACGAGGGAGATCCCGAAGTAGCTGCATCAGGTGCAGGTGTCGGCGGTTCGTCTTCTGTTGGATTTGACTATTGTGGAGTACCTGCCACATCGGGTA
>JAQWAL010000095.1 GCA_028707695.1 Bacteroidales bacterium
GTGAGCCTGGTCTCATTCTTATTCATTGAATCTATTTATTAAGTCTTTCTATCACAAGATCGATTACTAACTTCAAGGTCTTGTCCTCGGTCATCCCGTATACTTTGCGGGATATATCTATCCACTCGGCCTTCTCTTCCCCGGATCCGGTTTTATCAATAATGTCGGCTACGTTTGCCCAGTATCTTACCACCACGTCATCTTTATCAAGCAGCTTTCCATAGGTTTTGATCAGCTTTCCGGTGTTTTTGGACTGACAGCATTTTGCCAGTTCATAGGGATGTTCCAGCCTTGCTTCCTTTCCTAAACCCAGAGCAATGTACTCTTCTCTTATCCCTTCAAGCTCCTTGACGTTCAATTTGTCGTCAAAAGAGATTGCAGGTTTGAGCATCTTTACCCACTCCCTTACAAGCACATTATCTACCTTCTCCTTGCCAATATTGGTGCAAAATTCATCGTAATTTGCAGTCAAATGGGCGAACCTTTGAGAACCATGAGGTGTAAGGCGTTCATCGGAGTAAAAATGCCAGAATGTGTTTGACATTCTTTCCTGTTCCGAAAGCAATGAATATAATTTTTCCCCAACCTCAAAAGCCTCTGCAGACCTCTCATTCATCAGTTTTTGGTAATACTCCACCAGTTTCAGCTTGTCCATGTTCCCGGCTTGATACTTTTCCTTCAATCCTGCCAACGAACGCTCTCTGTCGAATGAGTTTTCGATCGATTGGATCAGTTTGTCGGCGGTTTTGTATCCAAGGATCTTGTCCATTACCTCTCCGTTGGAGGAGAGAATGAGCATTGTAGGATAGGCTTTTACCTCGTATTGTTTTGCAATGAACTTATACTCTTCCTTCTCCACATCATACTTGACACTCACAAAACGCTCGTTGATATAATCTCCCACCACCTTTTGCGGGAAAACCTCCGAAGAGAGTTTCTTACACGGGCCGCACCAGGAGGTGTAGCAGTCTACAAAAACCAATTTACCACTCTCCTTTGCTGCTGCCAGTGCCTGGTCCAATGTAATGTTTTCGAAACGAACCCCTTCCTGAGCGGTTGCTAATTTAGTAAAAGTTAATAATACAATAGATAACAATAGAATTTTTTTCATTTTCCAGCCCTCCAGCTAATGTGTTTTATTTTGCATAATCCGTTAAAATCAAAGTAAGTATGTGGCGTAAGCACAATATTGTCCAGGTCATTGCCAAAGGCAAACTTGCGTAACCTGCCACCGGTCACACCGTTGTGGGTGGCTATGTAAATATAGTCCAAGGCAGGTTGTGACTGAGTGTCGAACCTGACCATTGTCACGGGATCGTCTCCTATGAATTGCGACAAATCCACGTTTTGCTCGTAGCCCGGATTGTAGTTGTAGGCATATAATCTCCCTTCATAAACATATAGTATTATGGTCCTTAGAGAAGATATTGCGTAAAGGGAGGCCTTGGAAAAATTTGGGGCCAAACTAGCCGGGACAGTATAAGCGCCTCTTTTTACAGGGGTGCTGGATGCATAGAACTTGTAGATGTACCCATCTCCTACCGTTGTGCTTTTCATTATTGCAAACGAATTGCCGTTTGTGGAACCACCATCGGTATTGAATGTATTCTCTGCATAAACCAACTTCCTGTCATAGGCTTTGTTATTCCAAGGGAAGGGGTCTGTAGCTTTGTCGGCCAGTTCGGTGGATTTGTCCCCGACTGCAGATTTATCTACCAGGAACCTGTCGTTGTCCGTGTCATACCAAACCAGTCCGCTCATGCTGTTTTTGATGTAATGCATTGCGTACGGTGCTGCTTTGTAGAACACTGCATCGGGATCGGTAAATTTGATAGTGCAGTTGTGGGGATAATCATAAAAGTCCCCCATGAAAAGAGGGGAAGTATAGTAGAGATTCCCTTTGTCTGTAATGTATCCACGGTAGTAATCATAGGCGGTTTTGCCGTCGTATGCACATATGTGGGGGAACTGCTCAACCACATGTTCCTCTTCTCCTGTAACGCTGGGTAAAAGCCTGATTGTGCCGAAGCTCATGGAGAGGTTGCTTTTCATTGAGAGAAGGTCCAGATGGTATGAGCCCGTTCCGGTCATCACCCAAAGCTTGGGATTGTAAGTGGATTTACCGGTATGGAGTACCTTTATGGGGTTTTTAAGAGTTGGCAACCCGCTGTTCTTCAAAACATCTCCATACACCAATGTATCGGCACCGCTCATTGATATTGTCTCAAGCTCTACATTGCCTGTAAGGGCATTCTCCCCGAGAACCATAAACCCCTTGGTGTAGGGTGTGCCCACAGTAACTACTGTTTTTTGCTTCCACAGGATATTTGTCTCGTTGTCCCTCATCTTGAAATAAACAGTATAGGAAGCAGGAGGGTAATCCAACACTGCGTCCAGCTCAAGGTTCCGTGATAAAGTATCCAGAACCGAACCATCGGCAAGTATCCAATAGCAACTGAAACGATCGCCCGGGATGGTTCCTTCGTACCGGGTCATTGTAATCTGGGGGGAGATTTTAAGGTTTTCAATGCCCATGTTAACATTGTACTCATCATTTATCCCGGATATCTTAATCTCGTTGATGTCGGAGTATGTGTAATTGCCCAGGTCCGAGA
>JAQWAL010000043.1 GCA_028707695.1 Bacteroidales bacterium
GCTGCCTGTAAGCCGGAGGCACCTCCCCCGATTACCAATACATTCACTTTTTCCATTTCGTTAGTTTTAGGTTGTTAATAGGGTATGCTGTAGAACACTCCCCGGTTTTGAAGTTTGGATTCGATTTTTCCCTCAAGTTCCATTGTAGAGAGATATTTGTTGATTTCATTTGTATGAAGGCCAAGCATTGCACAGAGATCTTCCAATGTACATGGCCTTCTGGCAATTGTTTCCAATATTGCACTCTCTATGTTTCCTTGGTAGGAGAGCAGTTGTTTCCTGTATATTGATGTGGCAATGATCTCTACGTTTGGAAGCCCCCATCTGTCCATAACATATTGAAGCTCTTGGTGTGTTGCACTTCTTATATCGGTTACTGTGCCCGGCCGGTCCAGTGTGTTTAGTTGAACCCTGTCGGGGTTGATTTTGAGGATAGCTTCTTTCAATGCATCCAATTCATGTGGTGTATTGTTGTAGCCAGGTAAAATAAATACCTCAAGCCAGATTTTGCCTTTGTAAATATTTCTGAAAGAGACCAGACCTTCTATGCATTTTGTTGCCGAAAGCAGAGGATGTGGCCGGTTTATTTTTTGGAAAACAGATTGGGAAGCAGCATCCAGGGAGGGAAGGACAAGGTCTGCATCCAGAATTTCCTTTGTAACATCTTGGTTGTAAAGAAGTGTGCCATTGGTCAGAACAGCAACCGGTATATTAGGTTTTTTCTTTTTTATGAATTGCAATACATTTCCTATTTGACTGTTGAGGGTTGGCTCACCGGATCCGGAAAAGGTAATGTAATCGGGATCTTGGTTGTTGCCAAAGAAATGCTCCAGTTCTGCCTCTATTTTTGAAAGTGGGATATATTCTTTCCTGTCTGTTGTCAGTTTGGTTGTCTTGCCTACCTCGCAATAGACACAATCCAGAGAGCAGACCTTTTTTGGAACAAGATCTACTCCCAGGGATATTCCAAGGCGTCTTGAAGGGACAGGACCGAACAGGTATTTGTACATAGGTCAATCGTAGGCTTTCATAACATCGGGATGGGCTAGGGTTGGCATTATAAGCTCTTGCCACTTTTGCGTGTTCCAGGTATTTAGGTTTGTATGGATAATATGGTATTTCATGGGGATAGGGTGTGTCCCTACAACAACCGGGATTTTGTACTTCTCTTCTATGAACCTCTTGAAATAACCTACCCTGTGGCAAGGAGGATACCCGACTACCATACCGGTTGCCAGATGTATTACCTCTGCACCGTTTTTGATCATCTCTGCAGGAGCATACTCTATGTTTACTCCCGGACAACCACCGCAACTAACATATCCGGCAATTTCAAGTGGTATATCTTTTGGATATACAGAAAAAGCTCCTTCACGGCTTTGCATTGCCCTGAAGCATTTGCCGCCGGCGCAATCTTTGTACCTGCCGCATATAATTATCCCGATTTTCATAGTGTTTTATTTTAATGGTCGCAGGTATTGCTGCCTGTGACAAGTGTTCCGTTTATGAAATCCATAGCAATCTCTTTTGCCGATTTCTCCGGAACTCCTGCAAAAACTTGTATGTTTTGTTGGTTGAAAAGGGTTATGGCTTTATTTCCTATGCCACCTGCTATTATGTGTGTCACACCTTTTCCGGCTAACCAAGCGGGTAAAATACCTGGTTCATGTGGAGGGGGAGTCAAAGAATTTTCACTGATAATCTCTTTGTTTTCAATTTCTATGATTTTGAACTGATCGCAGTGTCCAAAATGTGTGCACAGGCAATTATCGCTGGTAGGGATTGCTATGATTTGTTTCATACTGTAATGGATTTTAATTTAAATATTCAATGGATTAGTTTTTGCAAATATAATATTTATTGTGCGTATAATGAACAAATGTTCATTATATTTGTAAAAAATCTAATAGTCATGAAATTCAATCCAGAAAAATACGTCATTCCAGACGTGCCAATGCAACCATTCATAGACCCGGAAGAGATTTGGGGTTATTTGAACAACACAAAAGCCACAAAGGAGAGGATCAGGCAGGTGATTGAAAAGTCTTTGGGTAAGAACAGACTCACTCTGGAAGAGACGGCAGTCTTGATAAACGCAGATGACCCGGAGAGCATAGAGATGATAAAGAAAGGGGCGTTGCAGCTAAAGGAGAGTGTCTATGGCAACCGTATTGTACTTTTTGCACCCCTCTATATTGGGAACAAATGTATCAATAACTGTCTTTATTGCGGATTCCGTACAGGTAACAAAGATGCAGAGAGGAAAACCCTTTCCAATGACGAGATAATAAAAGAGGTGCAGGCATTGGAAGACAACGGGCACAAAAGACTGATTCTGGTTTATGGTGAACATCCTGAGTATTCTGCAGAATTCATTGCAGAGTCTGTAAGGACTGTATACTCAACCAAGAAGGGAAAGGGAGAGATAAGGAGGGTGAATATCAATGCGGCTCCGCTTGATATTGAGGGGTTCAAAAAAGTAAAGGCAGCCGGAATTGGTACTTACCAGGTTTTCCAGGAGACATACCACCCGGAGGTTTACCTTGACTACCATCTTTCGGGCAAGAAACGCGATTATGTGAACAGGCTGGTTTCGCTTGACAGGGCACAGGAAGCCGGCATAGACGATGTTGGTATAGGGGCTTTGTTCGGGTTGTACGATTGGCGTTTTGAAGTAATGGGGCTTGTGCGACATACAAACCACCTGGAAGCTTGTTACAATGTTGGACCACATACAATTTCTTTTCCAAGGATCAAGGATGCATCCAGTTTGAACATACCTGGCAAATACCATGTAGGAGACCAGGAGTTCAGCCGTTTGGTTGCCATCTTAAGGCTTGCTGTACCTTATACAGGAATGATCTTGACAGCCAGGGAATCGCCTGCCGTGAGGAAAGAGGTAATGCATTATGGTGTTTCACAAATAGATGGCGGGACAAAACTGGAGTTGGGCTCTTATTCGCAGAGTATAAACGAAAAACAAAATCTGAACAGGGAGCAGTTTTTCATTGGGGATTCACGTTCTTTGGACCAGATAATAGAGGAGTTGCTGGATGATGGTTTCTTACCCTCATTCTGCACGGCTTGCTACCGGTTGGGCCGCACAGGGGAGCATTTCATGGAGTTTTCGGTTCCGGGATTTATACATAATTATTGTACTCCAAATGCAATGCTCACTCTTGCTGAGTATTTGACCGATTATGCTTCGCCTGCAGTAAAGGAAAAAGGGTGGAAAGTGATTGAAAGGGAGAGGGAGCGTATGGAAAACAAGGAGTTATCTAAAAAATTGAACGACAGGTTATTGAAAATTTACATGGGAGAGAGGGATCTTTATTTCTGATAAATTTATACCTTTAGGGTATTATGTTATTGGAAATTGCACTTTTGCTATCCATGGTTATCCAGTTGGGTACTGCAATAATAGCCGTGGGCATGATAAAGAGGACAAAGTTCAATGTTTCTTGGATTTTGATTTCCCTTGGTTTTGTTATCATGTCTTTCAGACGTTTTGTAGATTTGGCTCCTTTGCTTTGGCAAGATTCCTATCCTGTTGTAGGTGATTTGAATGTTTGGGCAGGGGTTATGGTTTCTGTCTTGATGTTCATTGCCATTTTTTATATCAGGAGAATTTTCGATTTCCAGGATTTGCTTGACGAGATGCGGACTCAGTCCGAAAACAGATTACTCTCTGCAGTCATCAAAGGAGAGGAAAAGGTGAGGGAGTCAATTGCAGTTGATTTGCATGATGGTATTGCGCCTCTGCTCTCTTCTTTGAAAATGATCCTGAGTTCTACAGATTTGGACAAAATGGACAGTGAGAACAGGAAGACAATAGAAAAAGGATATTATGTCATTGACGAAGCAATAACTGCCCTAAAAGAAATTTCAAATCAACTGAGCCCTCACCTTTTGAAAAATTATGGAATTAAAAGTGCAGTAAATTCGATTATTGCACCAATAACCGGATGTTCAAACTTGAAGCTTTCTCTTGATATTGATATCGGAGAAAAAAGGTATTACCCAGATTTGGAGATAAGTGTTTACAGGATAGTTGCAGAGCTGTTGAATAATACAATAAAACATGCCAAAGCAACATCGGTTATACTGAAAATTGGAGAAAATGATGGTGTGTTTTATGTTCAATACTGTGATGATGGGTGTGGTTTTGATATGGATGGGTTCATTAATGGTAAACACAGTGGCATGGGTTTGGAGAGTATCCGTTCCAGGGTGAAATCCCTTGGAGGTTCTAGTGAATTTGAATCTGCCAAAGACAAAGGGTTTTCAGTCAAAATACAATTGCCACTAATACCAGTAGGGAGCTGATTGGTTAATATGGAAAAGACAAATATATATCTTGTAGACGATCATTCACTGTTCAGGGAAGGGTTGGCCTTCTTGCTTTCCAAATTGGATTTTGTAGGAAGGGTATACGAAGCTTCTTCCGGCGAAGAGTTCCTGGAGGGCCTTCGCGGTATGGCCGGAAATAAGGAGAAAGCTGATATTGCTTTGGTGGATATTCGTATGCAAGGGATTAACGGTATTGAAGCAACAAAAAAAGCACTTGCAATAGATGGTGAGCTCAAAGTTATTGCACTTTCCATGTACAGCGAAGAGATATACTATGTGAGCATGATAGATGCAGGGGCATCAGGATTTTTGCTTAAGAATTCCAGTTTCGATCAAGTGAAGAAGGCAATTGTTGATGTTTCTGAGGGTAAGAATTATTTTTCCGAAGAGGTTTTAGCATCACTAGTGAAAAGCATTTCCAGAAAGGCAGACCCTGGTGTTGTCAAATATGATATTTCGGAAAGAGAGGCTGAGGTGCTGGATTATATTTGCCGTGGTTACTCAAACGCATCAATTGCAAATGAGCTCTCTATCAGTAAACGGACAGTGGACAAACACCGGGAGAACCTGCTTATGAAAAGCAATGCCAAAAATACTGCACAGCTTGTTGTCTTTGCAATCAGGAATGGATATTATACCATCTGATTGCCAAAGTTTCAATCTTTTGAGTGTTCCCATATTTTGAGATCTATACAGTCTATCCTTGCCATATTACCCTCCATTGAGACTATTACTCCTGAATGGATTTTACCCATCATGCAATGAGCCGGCAGGAACTTGACTGTCTTGCCTACTGCAGGATAATCATGGTTGGCTTGGGTCTCAATTTGGCCTTGGAATGAAAGAACCATGCAAATTCCCACATCAACAGGTTGTTGGCCATTGTAGTTGTTTAAAAGGGCAGGAGGGCCTGTAACCCAAACGTCTGCAAGACCGTGTTTGACTTCCAATATGGTTGCAAAGTGGGTGATGGGGCAACCAAGCGGCCTGTATTTCAATATCATTCCTGGTTTTAATTCAATATGCGCAAAACAGGCAAGTGTTTCCCTGCAAGAAGGTTCACCTTTCAACGGGTGTAGTAAAAAGTCTGCATTGGCTTTATCAATAAGTCCTTTGAAACAGGAAGAAATTGTGTTAGAGGTTTGCGGCGAGTAATCCAATGAGAGCAGGTATTGTTTTTGGGTTTTGAATCTCTCTTGGTTGAGTACGGGGCAAGAATTTATATTTGCCTCTGCATTTGCGACAGCATTGGCAAAGGCATTGCAGGTTTTGTAGCCGCATGCTCCGCAATTGAACTGTGGGAGATGTTTGGCTATATCTGTTATATTTGTCATTTTGATACAGGGTAATTATTATTTATTTGGTACGGATGGCTATTCTCCTATATACTCTTGTACTCCATTGAAATACCGGATTACACCACGATGGTGTTCTTTGTTGATACGGGTTTCACCTACACACAGTGTACATATGGAAAATGGAGCATTATGGCGAAGTTCATCGTCAACATCATTGAATTCCGACCCCTCTGTCAAAAGGGAGGCAAGTTCGGCGGACCCTTTGCCAGTCAAACCGTTGGATTCTACTATTCTACAGTTTGGGTTCATCTCCAACACCCTTTCCCTGAATATTTCTCTCTCTGCCTGTGAAACTATGTCTCCTTTTGTTATTGATACAACGTCTGCAGTGCTGAGGAAAGGTCCTACTTTCAAAGGGGTGTTTGGACCTGTTGTGGCATCTATGACACATACACCAAGGCTGCTTTTGGTGTATGGGGCACATCTGTGGCACAATCCCGCAGTCTCTACAATGAGCATTTGGGCATCTTGTTGTTTTGCAAATGCCGCCATTTCGCCCAGGTTGTATATTGTGAAGTGGTCGGGACACATGTCTTTTGATAACCCGAGCATGGTTGGTAACCCAATGTTTTGAAATCGTAAATGGTCTTGAGTGTAAAGGCAGTCTATCTTTGCAACTACTATTTTCCGGCCCATGCCCATTAGCTTTTTTACCGTATTGATGAGCACAGATGTTTTACCAGACCCCGGAGTACCTGCTACAATTATTAATTTCATCTTTTTTAGTTTTGATTTATGCTGGTTCCAGTACAGAAAAGGTGACTTCCTCACCGGTGCGGACTAGTTCCCTTATGAAAAAAAGTTGGTTGTCAATTTTATTTAGATGCTTGCACAAACCGGTCTCTTCCCGGGAAGTCTCTATTATCTTTTCTATCCCGCCTCTTTTCATGACTATGCGCCTTTGTGTCATTAGTGCCAGCAGTGGGTCATGGGTCACGACCAATATGATTTTGCCGTTTCCCGATAATAGTTCCATGGCTTCGTGCTTCTTTATACCTGCGTTTTCAATTTCGTCTATGAGCACAATAGGGGAGTCACTTATAAATGCCACATCTGCTACCATCAAAGACCTGCTTTGCCCCCCACTTAATACAGTAAGATTCATTTTCCTGTTTATTGGTTCTCCTGTTAGCATGTTGGCATATTCAATAACCTTGTCAATGGAGTTGTCCGATTTTCCCCTGCATTTGGAATGGAGTGACAAGAACTCCTCTACGCTCATATCTGCAAGGAAGTTCATGTTTTGGGAAAGTTGGGCGATAAGCTTTTTCTTGGGGTCGAATCTTAACTTGGGGTCTGGGGTTTTCCCGTTTATGAGTATTTGCCTCCTTGTTATCGTGTCTCTTTGAGCGAGTTGCTCAATATCTTCTATCAGAGCGCTTTTGCCACTTCCTGTAGGACCTACTATACCTACAATCTCACCTTTGGATATGCAGATATCTTGGAAATTCTCAAAGTTTCCCTCTTTGTCTATTCCGCTTAAAATTGTGATGTTTTCTATCATGATGGTAGATTTAGTGTCCGGCAAAGGTAAAAGCGTTTACCATTTTGTGTAACCGATAAAAGTCGTAATCATTAATACGCTTTTTTACCTATTTTTTTGTAAATTTATGGTTGTTAATTTGTTGTTTTTATAAGTCAATAATTACTTGTAATTTGAAAAGGATTGTCAGGAAAATAATTTGGGGCTTGGTGGCAGCTTTTGTGCTGATCATTGCTTTTTCTTCTGCCTTTCCCGGCAGGGTCAAGTTTGTGGACAGCATAAGGATGTTTGCGCAGAGGCCTGTGATAAAACTGTTTGGCAAAGTAAAGATGGACTATATTCCAATTTACGGAGACGAAGAGGGTTCGCAGGAGGTGGATATACCCTTGCATGAGTTGCTGGATTTTGTAGAGGATTTACCTACTGGCAGTATTTTCCTTACCCGGACCCGAAATTATGCAATTACCGAATTCATTCCCGGAGAGTGGAAACATTCGGGTTTTTTCCTTGGCACTAAAGATAAGGTGGCAAAATGTTTTGGGATTGAGTCTGATATTTATATGCAATTAGATTCGTTGATGGACGACACAGGTGTCTATGTGCTGGATGCTTATTCAAAAGGTGTAGCAGTCCATGAACTGGCAGACCTTTCTAACCTTCGGTTCGATTCCTATTTGACTGCTTTTGCTGCCTTTTCTTATGACGGGCCGGTTGAATTGAAAACAAGATATTTGAATGAAGCACTGGAGTACCTGGGGACTCCTTATGATTTTGATTGGCTTACAGAGGATTCCCATGAGATATTTTGTTCTGAACTGATATACCATTCTTTCAAATCCATTGATATAGATATAAAAAAGAGGACCACCACTTTCAATAGGGACATATTTACTCCTGACGATCTTTTCCGTTATCTTTCATCTTCTTCCGGCAAAAGGAAAAAATTTACCTTATATGGAAATATTAAATATTGAGCTGAAGCCTGATATGTCAAAAATCTCCTTGATTGCCGGTTGCATGGATTTTAATGTTAGTTTGCCACCGGTGCCCATCATCCTTTTGTGTATTGTAAGGAATATCCTTAGTCCGGAGCTGCTTATGTATGAAAGGTTGCTGCAATCCAGGATAACTTCATTGGGTGTCTCTTCCAGTATTTTATTTACACTGTTTTCAAATTCACCATAATTGGTGGTGTCTATGCGGCCTTCAATTTCTATCACGACTCTTCCTTGAGAGCTTTGGGAGGTTATGTTCATTTTATTGTTCCTTTTTTTTCTTGATGGTTAATATGTTGGTTTGGCCTTCCCTTCTGTAGTTCAAATAATCTGTCATTTTCTTCATCAGGAAAACACCGAGGCCCCCAATGGGTCTCTCCTGTGCAGGCAGGGAAGTATCCGGTTCTTCCATTTGTAATGTCAATTTGCACAAGGTTGCGGTATTTGCTGTTGTTTTCGGTGATAAAGAGCCTGTTGCCGTTGGGGTCAAAAGCGATATGGGTTGTGTAGTAGAGTTGGGGGGAGTCGATGGTTGATAACTTTTTGATCTTGCCGGTTTTTTGGTCAATCTGCACGACCTGTGATACTATTCCGGGGTGGTTGATTGCTGCGTAAATTTTTTTTCGATTGGGGTCGTAGTGCAGCCGGGAGACATTGCCCAGTGGTTTTTTTGTAATTGGGTTGAATTGGGTAACGGGGTATTGGCTTATGGATTCCAGGTTTTTCTGCTGGAACTTGTATTCCCACTCCCTCCACTCTTCCCAGGCTTGTTTTACGGGTTTGTGGTAGGTTTGGAGGAATTGGTTTGCATAGAATGCTTTGCTGTTTTCTGTACGGTTGAACAGCTCTTTTAGTTTATCTACACCGTACTGGTATGCCAAATAGGTTACAAAGCGGGAGCCATACAGGTAGGAGTTTGCCCCTACCTGGAAATCTATTGTGGTTCCTTCTGTTTCCAGCCCCACAAGTGTGTACAGGGGCTCTTTTTGGTTTACGATTGCACGGAAATACATTTCGTCGTAGGGGCCCATTGCTCTGCCTAAACCTCCCGACATCCATGTTTCCATGAATGTGGCAATACCTTCGTGGTACCAGCGTGGAGAGTACCAGCGTGGAACTGTAAGGTAGCTCCACAATGCAGAGATGGGCTGCTCCTGGTTGCGTAACACCTTTCCTTTGAAGAGCCGGCGGAACATTTGGTCTTTGGAATTGGCTTTGTCTGCCATTACCACATGGGTAAGTTCGTGGTTGAAGAGCCACTGGAACCGTTCGTTGGAAGGGATTATGCTAAAGGCGAATGAGTAGGGCTCTATGCCCAATATTACAAGGTTGTACGGTGTGACAATGGCTCCTCCGTGGCCGGTGTCCTCAAAATCGGTGAGCAGCACATAAGTCTTGTCGTATTTGTAGCCCCATAGTGATTGATGGAACTTCATGGCATTGAGGTGCGTCTGGACCACATGCGGAACCAGGTAGGAGTACCTTTTGCCAAAATAGACCATCTCCAGGTTCTCTTTGGAGACCATGCTTATGTTTTGTGCCTGTAACTGTACTTTAGCTGTTATTGCTAAAACCAGCAGCAGGCAACACAACCTTGTAGGTATGGACATATTATTGACTAGTTAATCCACGTTGATAAATCGTTAAGGGACTCACTGTCAAATGAAATTATGCCGGCGAGTGCTTCGCTGTCCGAAACAAAATTGAGAGATGCATTGCTGGTAAAGCCTGCGCCTAATTTTTCGCTGTCAAAGAAACCACTAAGGTTTTCGCTGTCCCAGAAACCACCAAGATTTTCGCTATTGGCGAAAACGGCCAGTGTTTCGATCATTTTTAAGCCAAGCTTCTCTGAATCATAGATTGCGTTGATTACTCCAAGTACCTCGCTGTCTGTAAAACCTGTGCCTAATTGTTCCATGTCTTTTTTTGCCATGGCTTTGGCCTCTTCGTTAATGTTGGCCATGTTAGTCTCGGAATCAATGTTGTAGGCCGAAATCAATTTGGCGTTTTTGGCATCTTTTGTAAAAATGGCATTCTTGAATTCATTTAAAGCAAGTTGGTTGAAAGAGTCTTTCAGCTCTTGGGCAGCTGTGTCGGGGTTCTGTTCAATATATAGATTCAGTTGGTCCAAAAAGTCTAAAACAGCTACGTTCCTGTACCTTACCTGGGTTATTATGTTAACAGCCTGGTTGATGCTGTTGCGCACAAGTGCCGGGTTGTTTTCGTTGATTTTTTCCAATGCATCCATTGCAACCAGAAGGTCGGCACGGCTATTGTCCAAAAAATTGGAGTAGGAGTTAAGCTCTGCCAGATTCATTGTAAGTTTTGAATTGAGAGTCTCATTTTTGGATGACTCTGCAACAACCTGGTCTATTAGGTTGCTACGAAGGATTGCGTTTGTGTAGTAGGAAATGAGGGCTGCGACGACTCCCCATGCAAATGAAATGATCAGAAGTTTTATTGTAACCAACTTAAAACTGTCCAAAGCAAACAGAAATACCAGGAAAATCAATACTGGAATTGTACTTATTGCAATGTCCAA
>JAQWAL010000096.1 GCA_028707695.1 Bacteroidales bacterium
TTTGCAGCCCGATTCCTACTCAAGGGGAGTGGAATTCAAACGGTGATTGTAGCTCAGTTGGTTAGAGCGCTAGTTTGTGGCACTAGAGGTCGTGGGTTCGATCCCCATCATTCACCCTTCATAAAAGGCTTTCTCGAACAGAGAAAGCTTTTTTAATATGTGAAAAAGATTAATATGTTATATTTAAGGGATAATAATAAAAACATTGATTATGAAAAAATTTGAAGTTTTTTATAAATTTTGATGAAAAATATCGCTTGACGATACTGGAAGGATAAGAAGTATGTCCTACAAATTCCATATTCTTTATTAATTAATTTTAAACCAACTAGTTTAATGGATTATATTCGAGGTGTGATTTTTTTAATACTTTTGCTTTTCACATCATCTTGCTCCAAAACAGATAGGAAAGAGCCATTCAGGGTGATTGATGTTGTCGGGTCAGTAGGGAGTGAAAAAATCATAAATCTTTCTGAGATAGCAGAGTTTGTTGAGTACATTCCTTTGGAGACTACATTGAACTCCCTTTTCTTGGGAGCAGGTAACGGGGGCATTTTTTATGAAGGTAATAATATCTTTGTCAAGAACAAGTTAGAGTTGCTGGTTTTTGACAACAAGGGAAAATTTATAAGAAAAATTTCACGGGCAGGTCGTGGACCGGGTGAGTATTTGAGTCTGGGAGTGCATATTCCATCGGGAGGTAACGTAATTTATATTCATAACATAGATAAGCATTTGGAATATGACAGGGAGGGAAATTTTATTTCTGAAAGATCTTTCCGTGATGTTGGAAATATACAAGCATTTACAGCTATTAATAAAATCGGGGAAAACCTGTATGCGATTGAGCCGTTTGATTGCAAAGATAATGCTGTGATATTGGTGGATTCTTCGTTGGTGACAGTCGGCAGAGTAACGATGCCATCGAATTTTATAAATAACAGTAAAACTTTGAGCAATGGAATGCCGGGAAGTGTTGCACAGTGGAGGGGAACTTTTTATAATTACAATGATAGTTTGAGGATTACATGGTTTTATGATGACTATGTTGTCTCTATTGGCAATAACAGCACCGGCCCTGACACACTTTACCGTTTCGAGTATGGACCATATCGTTTGTCTCCTGGAAAAGACGATCCCCGACGGATTACAGGAGATTTAATAAGGCTCCATTCTTATATGAATGAGAGCAGGCGATTTCTTTTTATGCAGTTTCAAATGGGTTCTTTGGCAAAAAAACCAAGAGTAATGTATCCGGTTGGAAAGTATGGCCAAGACAGGACATTTTCTGTAAACATAAACAGTGCATATTATGATAAATCTACAGGCAGTTTTGTCTTTATGGAACAACCTCGTGTTGGGCAGTTTGGTTTCAATGAAGATTTTCATGGAGGTCCTGCAGTTTGGCCATTGTATATAAGTTCGGACAACTATATGATCAGCTTAGTTAATATTACTGAATTAAGGCATCATGTGGCGGAAAATAAGGTCTCGGAAGAACTCAGGGCCCTTGCAGCTACATTAAGTGACCAAGACAACCCGGTAGTGATAAAGGTAAAGCTTAAATAGCCAGTATTTTCCTTTAAAATCCATTTTGTAAAGAGGTGTGGTTTTCAACTCTAAACGACAAACTTGAAGATGCCATGGCAAGTTTCGAATTGTAAGTTGCAGTGATTTTATTTGCTATTATGAAAAATTTTATTCTATATTTGTACAAACAAAACAAAGTGCACTCACAAATGCAAAACCTTAATTCATACTTCTTCTTTTTTTATTACTTCTTTTTTAGGAAAAGGGGCGTATGTGTTATTTGTGAATGGTAAGTGAGAGTAAAAAGAGAAAAATAATACAAAAGCCCCGGATTTCCGGGGCTTTTTTTTTGTACGTCTATGAAAACATCAGAAAAGGTCCAATCAATTGTCAATTGCTCTGCACGGGCGGAGTGCATTGCAGAGTACTATTTTTCGGAAAAACTCCGGGAGATTGATCAAATGCGTAAAGCTGGGAGGAATGTGATAAACCTGGGAATCGGTAGTCCCGACCTTTCTCCTTTGCAATCGGCAATCAGGGTGCTGGAAGAGAGTGCCCATTTACCGTCGGCTCATGGTTATCAGGGATATTCGGGTATACCCGAGCTTCGCAGTGCATTTGCTGACTGGTATGCTAAGTATTTTGACATTACACTGGACCCGGAGGATGAGATACTTCCTTTGATGGGCTCCAAGGAGGGGATAATGCATATTACCATGGCTTTTGTTAATCCCGGCCAAGAGGTGCTGGTACCCGATCCCGGGTATCCTGCCTACGCTTCGGCTGCCAGACTTTCGGGGGCCTTGCCGGTTACTTACGATTTGAAAGAAGAGAGTCATTGGCTGCCCGATATCGCATCCCTGGAGTGCCGTGACCTCTCCAAGGTAAAGCTAATGTGGGTCAATTACCCCAACATGCCTACAGGCCAAAAGGCAAACAAACGATTGTTCAAAGAGTTGGTTGCGTTTGGAAAAAGGAACGGGATATTGATATGCAACGACAATCCCTATAGTTTTATTTTGAATGAAGAGCATATCAGTAT
>JAQWAL010000097.1 GCA_028707695.1 Bacteroidales bacterium
AAATACTTAAATACTAACCAAAAATTTTCAGGCTTTGGCAGAGTTGCTACCTAGCCATCCCGTTTCTCAGGAATTCCAGGAAAACCTCCACATCCAGGTTGTACCCCATTGGGTCGGTAAGGTGTTCCTCGGTTGCCGGGTCGATGATCGCGTAGTAGGGCTGCGCATTCACATTGTATTTGTTCATTGCAAGGTGCGCATTGATCTTGCCGATGCTTTTGAGAACTCGGCCACTCTCGCTGGTGATCCAGTCGCCCTCAACCGCCGTTTTCTTGTCGTCGGCGTAGAGGGCTATCAACACGAACTCCTCGCGCAACAGCTTCAAAACCCTCGGGTCCGACCACACCCTCGCCTCCATCTCACGGCAGTTGACACAACCGTGGCCGGTGAAATCGATGAAAACAGGTTTGCCCACTTTCTTTGCGTACTCCATCCCCTCCTGGTAGCGGAAAAAACCCTCCAGCCCGTGGGGCAAATGCAAAAAATCGCTGTAGGTGGGAACAATCCCCTGCGCACGTAGTGAATGGTTTGCAGAGTTTGCTCCCTGGACAAACCCTTGGCTGCCCTCTCCGGATGTTCCGGCAGCACCGGTATCATATGTGCCGGCACCGTAGCCGCCAACACCCCCCACCTGCGCGGTGCGGAAATCCTGGCTGCCCATAGGAGGCAAATATCCCGAAAGCGCTTTCAACGGCGCACCCCACATTCCGGGGATCATATAGACAACAAAGGCAAAGGTGACTATGGACATGGCCAGCCTCTTGACGGTGATGTACTCCTGCGGCGAATCATGAGCAAAGCGCAGTTTGCCCAACAGGTACAACCCCATCAAGGTGAATACCACAATCCAGATCGCAAGGTAAACCTCACGGTCAAGCAATCCCCAGTGGTAAACCTGGTCGGCAACGCTCAAAAACTTGAACCCCAATGCTACCTCAATGAACCCAAGCACAACCTTAACGCTGTTGAGCCACCCGCCAGACTTGGGCAGGTCCTTCAAAAGAGAAGGGGCAAAGGCAAAGATGGTGAACGGTAGTGCAAAGGCGGCAGAGAAGGCCAGCATGGTGATGATGGGCTCCCAAATCTCACCCTGGGTAGACTTGATGAGGATCGTTCCTACAATGGGGCCGGTGCAGGAGAATGATACCAAAACCAATGTAAGTGCCATGAAAAAGACCCCTGCATACCCCCCTTTGTCCGACTTGCTGTCACTCTTGTTCACAAGCCAGCTGGGCAAAACTATCTCGAATGCCCCGAAAAACGAAGCGGCAAAGACCATGAAGATAATGAAGAACAACAGGTTGGGAACCCAATGGGTAGCCAGCCAGTTGAAAATGTCGGCAGTAACAGCCTCGCCACCTGCAAAATAAGTGATAACAATTATAGCCGCAATGGGCAATGTGTACAATGCGATGATTGACAGCCCAAAGAAACTGGCCATGATACGGCCTCGCGAAGAGCTGCTGCGCACTTCTTTTCCGCCGGCAATGACTTCCCCGGCTGCATCTTCACGCTCTTGGCTCTGTTGGCTCTGCTTCAGAAAGAAAGATACGGTCATCGGCACCATCGGGAAAACACACGGGGTGAGCAAAGCCACAAAACCCCAGATAATAGCTTCTATTATAACTCCCCACATCGATTTGTCGTCACTTGTGCCGGCAGAAACCGGAGACAAACTCCCGGTAGTTGACTCTTGATTATCTGTTTCTAATACTGTATTTGAAATTATTGAATCGGACCCGTTGGTTATGGGTTCATTTGTTGTAGATTGGCCGGTTGTGGATTCATTGGTTGCAGATTCTCCCGTTGCGGACTCTGTTGAGCTGCTTGCTGTCCGGGATTCTGCTACGTTTGCTGTCTTTGCAGCTTGTTTGGTTGCAGATGTTGTTTCTGGTTTTACAGAGGGAGTTGTTTCTGCCTTGGCAATAGTTGCCTCTGCCTTAGCACTCTTTGTCGCATCTGACCCGGCAGCCGCTTTACCAACCCCCGGCAACTTAATCGCAAACTCCTTGTCGGTGGGCGGCAGGCAGCTCTGGTCGTCACACGCCTGCCACTCAACAATGGCAAGCAATGCAACAGAATCGGCCGACAAAACACGCACCTTTTGGGCAATCACCACTTTATCTTCGCAAATCCCAATCTCCATCCCGAACATCTCGTCATATTTGCGGTACTCCTCCGTGAGCAGGTAGGGCCCGCCTACCAACTCAAATGCAGAAGCATTCCCATTGGCAGCCTCCACAACCAAACTGGTTGGAGTGGGTCCATTCTCATAAGGGCCAAGACCGTAAATATGCCACTCAGGCCTGTTTGGGTCAAGATCTCCGGTTAACTTAATTATAAATTGATTGTCTGTGCTTTTCCCTATTTCATATTTCCACCGAATGGGCTGTTCTACCCTTTGTGCTGTCAATGGTGAAAAACAGAAGAGAGAGATCACAAAAAGTGATAGTAAAAGAAATTGTTTTTTCATTTTGTTTAATTGTGGTTATAGTAATTATACAATTAAAGGCGGTGTTACCCTAAAAAAACAAATAAAAAA
>JAQWAL010000098.1 GCA_028707695.1 Bacteroidales bacterium
ATGTCAACTTTCAATCAAATCAAAACAATATTGTCAAATAAAAGAGTAGGAATTGCCGGAGCGGGTGGTTTAGGTTCCAATTGCGCTGCTTTTTTGGTAAGAAGCGGGATAGGGAAATTGATAATAGCAGATTTTGACCAAGTTAGTGAATTCAATTTGAACAGACAGTTTTACTTTAAGCACCAGATTGGTATGGATAAGGTTGAAGCATTGAGGGATAACCTGTTGATGATTAATCCCGATGTTGTTTTGCAAATGCACAAAACAAAGGTGAACAAAGAAAACATCCCATTGCTTTTTCAAGTGTGTGATGTCATAGTAGAGGCATTTGACCATGCATCGGAAAAGCAGATGTTCATCGAAAGTGTATTGTCCCGGTTCCCGGACAAACCTTTGGTAGCGGCATCCGGAATGGCGGGTTATGGGAATTTCAGTGATATCGGATGGATGGAGTCGGGGAATTTTTTTGTTTGTGGAGATTTCTCCAGGGCAATTTCGGATGAGGTTCCTCCTTTGGCACCGAGGGTAAACATTGTTGCGGCAATGCAAGCTGACAAGGTGATTGAACTCTTGATGAAGTCAAATGAAAAGGTATGAAAATAACACTAAATAACAGGGTAGAGTCATTTGACAAGGAGCAGATGACCGTTGCTCAAATAATGGAAGCAAAATCCTTCAGGTTCAGGATGCTTGTTGTACGTTTGAACGATAATATTGTAAAGAAGGATAAATATGGGGAAACCCTGGTAAAGGAGGGAGATGACCTCAAGATTATCCATCTTGTGAGTGGGGGTTGAAATATTCCAGTTGTTGCCTTACTGATTCTTCGTGTATTGCTTCCAGCACAAGCTTGATGAAATCGCTATCTATCATGAGTTCCGATGCTTGGGCAACTCGTCTTGTGACCATTTTATGGTACCTGGATGGTTGCAGGACAGGAATGTTGTTCTCTTTTTTGTAGTTCCCTATTTCCCTGGAAATTGACATTCTTTTGGAAATAAGTTCCATGATTCTTTCATCTACCTCGTCAATTTCCCTTCGGAGTTCTGCAAGGGCACTTTGGCAATCGGAATCCTCCCTTAAAACAAGCTGATTGGTTATTTGGCCCAATACTGCCGGAGTAATTTGCTGATATTTGTCACTTAGAGCATTGTCAGGATCTATGTGGCACTCAATCATCAATCCGTCAAATCCCATGTCAAGAGCGTTTTGGGAGATTGGATGAACCAATTCCCTTTTGCCTCCTATGTGGCTTGGATCGCATAATATTGTCAGGTTTGGCATTCTTCTTTTCAACTCAATGGGAATATTCCAATGTGGAGTGTTTCTCATCAACCCTTTTTCGTAAGAGCTGAATCCGCGGTGCACAGCGCCAATCTGGGTTATTCCTGCCAGCGCAATCCTTTCCATGGCACCAATCCATAGTTCGGGATCGGGATTAACGGGATTCTTGACCAAAATTGTCAATTCCCTTTTGAATTTAGTTGGTTTTGAAAGTTCCTTTTTGAGAGTGTCGGCAATTTGTTGCACTGCAAATGGGTTTGCAGATGTCCTGGCTCCAATCCACATAATATCAATTCCAGAGGCCAGCGCTTGCCGGACATGTTGTGCCGTTGCAATTTCGACAGCAGGAATCATTCCGGTTGCTGCTGCAGCACTCTTTAACCACTCCAGCCCTATTTTCCCGACTCCTTCGAATTCACCTGGTTTTGTACGAGGTTTCCATATCCCGGCCCTGAATATCTTGATCCCAAGTTTGCTTAGTTGTGTGGCGGTTTCCATCACTTGGGAAAAACTCTCTGCGCTGCAAGGTCCGGCAATTACAAAAGGTTTGTCTTTTGCAGAGAGTTGTGTAATATTTAGTTTATTGAACTCCATTTGTTTTTTACTTTCCAGGACCATAAAATTACAAGCTATTTTTCTAATTTTGTATAAAACAATAATTTTATGATAAGGTTTCGTCCTTTTTTTGTGCTTATACCCCTTTTAGGGTTGCTTGCCGGTTGCAAATATATAGACATAGATGCTTTCAGCGGCTCTACTTTGGTTTGGGAATCGGGTTCCAATAATTATTTTAACAGGGATGAACCCCATGCTTTGGATTACAACCACAAGATTTTGGTTACCGGAGAGGTAGAACAGGATACATATGTCAATATAAGGAATTTGCCTTGGCATTCGGTAACAGTGAAGGAGGCTGTTCCTGTGGCAGATTCCATTGCTTTTGCAGGTGCATTCAGATACGACGGGTATGCCCTTTCAGACATACTTAGCTCTGTAAAGGTTGACAAATGGGAAAAGGAGAAATTTTATCCACCTGTGGATTTGTATGTTGAAGTATGGAACGAGAAGGGTGAATTTTCTGTTTTCAGTTGGGGCGAAATCTTTTACTCTGCAGATGTATACAAAGTGATTATTGCCAGGAGTGTTTCCAGGGTGATTCCGGGTAAAACAAAACAGATGTGGGATTTGCCAAAAGAGTCAAAATTGGTTTCGGGTTTTGACCATTATACTGTAAGGAATATTTCAAA
>JAQWAL010000044.1 GCA_028707695.1 Bacteroidales bacterium
CCCTTTACCGCAACAAAAGATCCATACTTGTATGAAACTCCGCTGGCATTCAAAACAATGTTACCTGTTTCCATTTTGTACCTTCAAGTATTTTTCCAAAACATGAGACAAATATTCATCATAAAAATGGTTTGACATGGCAACACCACCGGTTATATCACCTAACGATTCATATAGCAACTGATTGCCTTGGTGCAAAAACAACAATTTATCCATAAAGCCAAACTCTTCGTAATAATGAGTACTTGCAACAATTGTCATCCCGTTGTTTTTCATTTGGACCAACTCTTCCCAAATGGCATCCCTGGAACCTGAATCAAGTCCGGTTGTAGGCTCATCCAAAAAAAGCACCTTTGGAGAATGGACCATTGCACATATTATGGAAAGCTTCTGTTTCATTCCTCCCGACAAATGGCAAGCTCTCCTGTCTGCAAAACCTTTCAATGAGTTCCAAAAAGAAGAGTTTGACAAATAAGAGGTGTCAAAACCATACATACCTGCAAAGAAACTTATGTTTTCTGCCACGGTAAGGTCGGGATACAAAGAGAAACTCCCGGGAACATAACCAACAACTTTCCTTATCTCCCGGAACTCCCTTTTTGTGTCCATACCTCCAACCAACACATCACCAACATAGTCTCTGTCCAAAGTAGTAAGAATGTCAAACAAGGTAGATTTGCCGGCACCATTGGCACCCGCAACACCAACTATTGACCCAGCAGTAACATCAAATGTGAGCCCGTTCAATGCACAAACACCCCGGTAATACTTGAATAACCCAGCTACATTTATCATATCAATTGGATTATGGCACAAGCTCCCCAGGCATACCTGGCTTGATTGCCCCCATATTGTTCAAAATGACTTTTACCTTGTAATGCTGCTCCCATCTGTTTTCACGCGTCTGCACCATAGAAGGAATAAACTGAGGCCTTTCCGAAACATGAAAAACCCTTCCCCTGCAACTATCCGTCTTACCTCCGTAAATATCGTAGAACAAAGTAACCGAATCACCGGGAGAAATGGCAAAAAGATGATTCCCGGGGACCCACGCTACAAAATCCAAAGTGCCCCACCTGGTAAGCACCATAACCGGAGAGCCTTCGGCAACATATTCACCCTCCATTATATTAACCTCCAAAATCCTGGCATGGAAAGGAGCCCTTAAATAACATTTTTCAATCCTCTGCTGCACTATCTTCAATTGCGCTTCCATGGCACCAATTTGAGCCAAAACAGAACTATTCTCCTTTAAGAGGGTACTCTTTACAGCATCATGCTCTTTATTTGCCAAAGCAATGTTGTCCCTCACCCCGTCTGCCATCTTATCGCTGGCACTGCCAGAGAGGATAAGTTGCTCTATTTTGGCAAGCTCCCTTTCTAAAGCCTCCCTTTTTTCCAAAATCACACTCAGTCTGGAATCAATATCAGGCAAAGAATACCTCAAAGCATCAATTGCAGAGGCAATCCTCTCCCTCTCCAAAACCAGCATGGAAGTATCCACAACAGCAACCACAGTTGCCGAATCACACTCCCCACCCTCCGATACCAGCATAGATACAATTTTTCCTGAGCCCCCCGCAGGAAGCATAAGCTCCCGTGCCTCAAAATTGCCGTAATAACGCAAAGCGTCATTCTCTTTGCAACCCAAAACCACTGCAAAGGCAAAAAGGGATATAAAAACACGCCTTAAAGATAAACCTGCCATCACTCCTGTACAATATTAAAACTTGTGACCAATCTGTTTTTCCTGATCTTTGCCCTAAGCAACTCCAGCGAATGCCTCTCCATCTCTACCATTGCATTGGCTTCGCCGGTAAGGGCTTCTGTAACATCAGCTGCAGCCACCTCTCCCAAATTGTGGAGTTTGGTAACGACAACCCTTATATTACGGCACTTTTCTACCAACCTTTTATCGTTTTCAATTTTCCTCTCCAAAGCAATAATCTCACCCTGCACACCAGCCAAGGAAGCATTCCTTTCGATTTGTGCAGAGTTCTTTGCACTCTCCAACAACTCCATCTTGTAATCCAGCACACGTCTGAATTGCCTGTGATCTCTCCAGGCAGAGATGGGAATAACCAAAGAGAGCCCCGCAACTCCATAAACATCGGGGCTATTGTCAAAAATATCCAATCCCGGGCGGGCATAACCGCCTGCACCAAAAAAATAGGCACGTGGCCTTGCCCCCGATAGTGAAACTTTTGCAGAGAGTTCAACCTTCCTTTTTTCAATATCAAACCTTTCATAAAACGGGTCGGCAACCTCTTCCCGCACAAGCATATGTCCGGGAACCACCAAAGAGTCCCCCAAACCAATATCCATTCCTGTCACAGCCGCCAAGATAGCCCTGAGCCTGTCATTTGCAAGCACCAACCCCTCCATTTGAACTTCCAGCTTTTCCAGAGCCAATTCCAACTGCAAAACCTGGGTAACCAACACCTTGCCATTTTCATGCAAAGCCTTTGCCTGCCCCACCCTTTCGCTATACAAACCATACTGCGACTCCAAAATCTTTTTGCTCTCATTGAGCAGCAGAATTTCGAAAAACAGGTCGTCCACGCTATTTTCCAACAAAACCCTGCTTCTGTATAAATCGTTTTCCCCTGACAAACGGTCCAGTCCGGCCAACTCCCTTTTGTAACGGAACTCACCACCCCCGTACAGCTGCTGTTTTACAAGCACTCCTGTACGATACTGGTCTTTTGCCAAAGGAACAAAGTCAAATCCAAACTCCAAAGCACTGTTTGGATCGGGCACATCACTCTGGTAAGAGAAAACAGCAAAGGCAGAAACCTGGGGTCTTACCATCTTTTCCAGATAAGAAACCCGGGCCTCTGCCTCATTAGCCAAAACTTTTGTCCTATGTTCAAAACCATGCCCCACCAGAGCCATCTCCCTGCATTTATCCAAGGTAACAACCTGTTGTGCATTGGCTTCTCCAAAAAAAACCATTACGCCGGTAAGGCACAATATCCAAACATAAAACCTGAACACTTAAACAAACCAGATTTTTAGAAGTAATAGCTAAACCCAATATTAATACTTAATTGAGTGTATTTAAGGGTCATATCGTCATAACCCTCCACTTTGCCACCAGCAACTTTAGTACTGAAAGAGACAAGTGGCTCCAAAGTAAGCTTTGGCAAAATCTCGAAAGCAATCCCTGCATGGAACATTGCATCAATCACGGTAGTAGATTCGCTGTCTCCGCCCTCACCCATAGAACCATTCATAAGGTTAAGACCGGCACCGGCAAAAAGCCCGTTTGTAAAATACTTACGCCCTTGTGCCCCGATTGTGATAGCAGAGAGTTTTGTCTCTTCCAGTTTGAGAGATTGCAACGCCACTGTTCCAATGAGCATCACATCGTCCATAAAGGCATAACCAGCACCTGCAGAGATCCCGAAACGGCTCATTTTGGCATCCTCATCGGAACCATCAAACGAAACGGAGACAGAGTTGAACCCCAGGTTGGTTGCCTGGACATTGATCATCTTGGTTCCTTTGACCACTTGCTGTGCACTAATGGATCCGATTCCCAAAACCGAAACCAAAACAATAACAAAAAACTTTTTCATAATCCTTAGGTTAAATTTTTGATAATTAAAATTACCTTATAAAAACATGAGAGGGAAAAAAATTAATCTACAAAAAGTAAAAGAATGCAGTTTTGTACAATTTGGGTACAAATTCATTTGTTTCACACTATTTACAGGCAAAATATATTTGGGCTAAACCCAATAAATGGATAACTTAGTAAGTAGCAAACCAGCTTATATGTTTGATATGGACAACCTATTCCAAAACCTGGAAAAAATATGCAAATCAAGGTCAAGTTGCCGCAGGTTCAAACCGGACAACATACCACAACAGGCCATTGAAAAAATCATCTCCATTGCAAAACTTTCTCCCTATGCAGGTGGCAGGAAAAACTGGGACATTGTGGCAGTAACCAGTCAAGAGGTAAAACTGGCAATGGCAAAAGCCATTGAAGAAACAACAGCAACCACAACACAAGGCATGGACCAGGAAGAGGCTGCATTGTTCAATAATTACAGCAATAACTTTTTATTCTTTACCCAAGCCCCGGTGCTTCTTGTCCCGTATTTCAGGATTTCCCCGGTAATGGAAGCCCTGTTGAAACAGAATGTAACCAGCCAGTTGCTTCAATGGGAAAGGGACAATTCGGTAAAATCAATATCTTGCGTGGCAATGCTGGTTTTACTTGCCGCAGAGAGTCTTGGGCTAGGCGCCTGTTACATGACAGGTCCGCTCATAGCCACAAATCAAATAGGCAAGATACTTGAACTCCCCCCCGGAAGAGAAGCCGGAGCAATAATACCAATAGGGTATCCATACAAATGACAACCAAAAGACCAAACTTAAAAACCATAACTATGAATACAGAAACCAAACTAATTGAATTGCTGATGCCCATCCTGGGCATACCAACCCCAGACCAAATCACGCCACAAAGCGCACTGGTAAAGGACCTGGGTGCAGAGAGCATAGATTTTGTAGAGATCCTTTATGCAATTGAAACCGAACTTGGGGTCAAGATAAAAATCCAGGAAATAGCAATGACAGAATATTCTTCGCAAGGAGAGATGCAAGATGGCAAAATCACAGCAGAGATTGCAGCCAAACTTAACCAGGATTTCAAAACAGAACGCTTTAAAGAAGGGCAAACCGTAAAAGAGCTGTTTGAATCCTTTACGGTAAGGGACCTTGCCACTGTCATAGAGCGCAAGAAAAACTCCCAATAATATTATTATGAGGTTTTACCTTATAGACCGGATAGATGAACTCTGCATCGGGAAATATGCACAGGGAGTCAAATGCATCTCCATGACAGAAGATGTGTTCAACGAGCATTTCCCGGGATACCCCATTTTCCCGGGCTCGCTTATACTGGAAGGGTTGGCACAACTTTCAGGAATACTATTCGAATACTCACTTATCCATGGCGGACACCATCACAAAAGGGCAGCCCTCACATTGGTAAACAAAATGAAATACCGCAAAATCACTGTCCCGGGGGACAGGCTCATTTACAGGTGCGAAACACAAGTCTTTTACCCCGATGAATATGCAGTTGCAAAAGTATCTGCATCCAACAACGGAGAGCTTGTTGCCCACGGAGAACTTTTTTTCGGATTCATTGACATACTAAACCAAGAGTCAAAAAAGAGCTCACAGGAGTTCATGCAAATGGCACTTAAAAATACCAAAATCATATTGTAGGATGTATGGAAATCATATATAAAAGATACCTGCCCAACCAAGAGATACCTGTTTACGATCATGTTTCCCGACGCAAACTTGTAAAATACTACACCAGGGACACCATGGCGGCAGTTGTGTGCATGGGATTGCTTTTCAAAGATAAAAAACCAGCAAGTGACACCCCCTTTTACTTTTCTACCTCAGAGACCCAAATGCTGGACTATTACAAAGATGCCTGCAAGGTATTTGACCAAAACAACATTCCCTTCTCATCTTTCCATTTCATAGAAAAAGCCGTTCCGGCAATATCACCCCTATCCCATTTCAAAAGCATGCGAAATATGGCACACTGCTTTATTTCAATAGAGTACGGCCTAAAAGGAGACAATGCAGCGTTGTTAGGCCCGGCCTCGGGACTATTGGTGAGTGCGCTGCTGAGTGACTACAAGGGAGAGGTAATAATTGGCGCAGCTAAACTCCATGCAGACGGCACTGCAGAGGCGGGCATGGCAAAGATCACCCCCCAGGAGGCCTCTTTGGACCCTATGCTGGATAGCAACCGGGAGGCTATAATATTCTTTAGGAAACACGGTTTAAATCAACAATAAATATGTCTGTAGTTATAACAGGAATAGGAGTACGCTCTCCTTTGGGATGTTCTGTGAAGGAGGCAATGGAAAACATACAAAAAGGAACCCGTTGTGTTGCAGAGATAGAGAACCTGGACACCACAGGGTTTACCCAAAAAGCAGCTGGGGAGATCAGGAGAAAAGGGAAGGTTGTCAAAACCGAACCCTGGGTAGACCGCAAGGCAAAGTTTTTGGACGAGGCAATAGGAGACCTTATTTCAGAGTTTGGTCATACCACCAAATACACCCCCGGCGAAATAGCACTCAATGTTGGCAGCGGAGTAGACTACGTAGATATTGAAACACTTTACAAAAAAAGAGAGTTCGAGTACCCCCCGGGAGAAGATATTTCTGCCCACTACAAAAGTGTGAAGCTCATAAACCAGATTGCAGCAAAATACGAAATAGAGGGTGGCACAAACATTTTCACAGCTGCCTGTGCTGCCTCTTCCCAGGCAATCGGGACATCCTACCGGATGATAAAAAAAGGTTACCGCAAAGCTGTCATTACCGGAGGGTCGGACTCCATGATTAATTACGTAAACTACATCGGGTTCCAACATTTGGGAGCAATGGCATCTGGGTTCGAAGCCCCCTATGCCTGCAAGCCATTTGACAAAAACAGGAACGGGACAATATTGGGAGAAGGAGCCATTGTACTGTTTTTGGAACACGAAAGTAAAGCCGCAAAAAAAGACATACTTGCACAAATAATAGGTTACGGCACCACAATGGACGCCTATGCTGTTACCGACCCCGACCCCGAGGCAACTTCACTTGCAAATGCAATTGAAAAGGCTTTGGAAGATGCTGCCATCACACCTGAAATGATAGATTGCGTGCATCTTCACGGGACAGCCACTCCAAAAAATGCACCCAGTGAGTATAAGGCCCTCAAACAAGTTTTCGGCAGCAAAACTGAAAGCCTGCCGGTATATTCACTCAAAGGGCAAACCGGTCACCTGATAGGGTCATGTGGTGCACTTGAAATGCTCTCTGCAATCTACTCACTGGAACACCAGGTAGTATTGCCTACAGTAAATTTTACGGAACAAGATCCCGAAGCACCTTTGTATATCATTAAAGACAAACCCCTTGAAATAAAGATTAAGTATCTCCTCAAACTCAACTCTTCGTTTGGAGGAGAAAATACCGCATTGGTACTCAAAAGATTTGTAAAATAATTTAAAATGGGAAAGATTGTCATAACCGGAGCCAGTTCAGAAATTGGCCTGGCCATAACCGAAAAGCTGGGCACCCTGGGCAAACCAATGCTGCTGCACTGCTTCAGGAACAAGACGCCATTGGAAAAATGGCAAGGATCTGCACAAATAGTATCGAGTGACTTCACTCAGGAAAAAGAGTTGGAGAAATTCCTGGACCTGCTGGAAGATACCGAAATACTTGTGTATGCCTCTGCCCGTACCGATGCAGGGCTCATACCGCAAATAGACCCCCGGTCGCTGGACAGCTCCATTAAAGTGAACATACTGGCCTACACAAAAATATGCCAGAAGATAATCCCCCAAATGTGCATCAAGAGAAAAGGGATCATAGTAGGGATATCATCGGTAGCAGCCAGCAAGGTATACCGGGGTCAAGGTGTCTATTCGGGGAGCAAAGCCTATATGGAAGCATTTTCAAAAGCGATTGCTGCAGAATACAGCAAAAAGGGAATAAGAAGCAATTGTGTGGCACCGGGAAGCATAGAGGCCGGAGCACTCAAGAAACTTGCCTTTTTTGACAAACAAGACCTTATCCAGTTGAACCCCGCAGGCAGGACCGGCACCCCCCAAGAGGTTGCAGAGGCAGTGTATTTCTTGTGCACAGAGAGTTCTTCATTTGTAAACGGCACTGTACTCAGGGTAGACGGCGGACACTGGCTAGGAGTCTGAGCTCTTCAATTTTGCAAGGCAACCCATGACCACTGTAAACCATCGTGAATGGTGGCAAAACCAATATCTTTTCTCTAATCACCTTTATAAGGGAGGCAAAACCATCGTTGGAAAACCCCAAAGTACAATTGTAAATCGTATCCCCGGCAAACAACAAATCGGCATCTGGCAGGTAGAGGCAAACAGAACCCTTTGAATGGGAAGGTGTGTGCAATACATGTATCTCCAATGCCCCAAATTTAAGAACAGGTTCTCCTTCAAAAAAATTATCTGCCTGAGGATATGCATGCTCCATTTTAATATCATAAACAATGGCAGCTTGAGCTGCAGCAACCATCTCATCTTTGTCGGCAATGTGAACCCACGATTTAATACCATATTTGCCAGCCACAAAAGAGGCCCCCATGATGTGGTCAAAATGACCATGAGTCAACACTATGGACAAAGGTGTCAAAGACTCCTTTTCTATGTAATCACTCAAAACCCTCCTCTCCGACTCATTGTTGCACCCGGGATCAATAATCACGGCATCGCCGTTTTCATGTGACAAAACAAAGGAGTTCTCTGCCATCTTATTGAAAACAAACCGTTTTACCTTGTACATAATCAACTTGATATTTGAAGCTTATCCTCTATCTCACTCAATTTCCAACAAATTTAACAAACCCCAAGATAGTAAAAATAAAAAATGATTGTCCTATATTTGCATTGATGCACAAAACCATCCATATAAGAAACCTGCCGGCAATTATTTTATTGATTGCCGTTATGTTGCTGGCTACAAACACAAATGCACAAGATGCCAAAATACTGGACCTGATAAACGACCAATTCACATGCCATATAGAGGGAGAAAACAACGGGGAGGTACTCCGCAAATTCTCATCTTTTTACCTTAGCACAGAGGAATTCCAAAAAGTCATATCCTACGCAGGGCAATTAAAAACCCTGGGAGACAAAAACAACAACATGCGCTACCGTGCATTTGCAAATGTATACCTGGGACAGGCATACCTAATGACCAACCAAACCGACATTGCCAACATGTACCTTAACCAGGCATTACGGCAAGCAACAATTATTGGAAACGACTCAATATTATGCTCTGTTTATAACGGACTGGGGTTGTTCGAAGCAAATGTCAATGCAAATTTCAACGGTTCCATCGAGTATTTTTACAAAGGGGTGGAAGCTGCACAAAGATCGTCTTTTGAAAGGGTATACCATATACTGTTATGCAATATCTCCGGCGTTCACTATTTGAAAAAAGATACCGCAGGGTTGGAGTACGCGCAATCTTGTTACAACTACGGCCATTCCGTGAGCGATCCGTTCCTTACCCTATGGGGCTCTGTAAACTCTGCAAAGCTGTATCTGCTTAAAGGAGAATACGAAGAGGCGCTCAAATATGCAAAGGAGGCAGAGTTTTTACTGCAAAGAAATGGCTATAAAGACCAGAGCCACATATATACCACTTACGGGGAGGTACTTTTTGCCCTTGGGCAGCAAAAAGAGGCAGAAGAGTATTACAAAATGGCCCTGGGATACACAGGCACAGCACAAGTCTCTTCAATCGCCAACCTGTACCTTGGTTACGGCAACCTGCTCAAGTCACAAAACAGATTGTCGCAGGCAATTCCCTATTTCAAAAAAGGTATAGAGGTTAGCGAAGAGGCAAACAACCAGATATTCACAAAAGACCTATACCTTGCAATCAGCCAATCCTACTCAGGATTGCAACAATACCAAAATGCACTATATTACTACTCTGTGTTCAACAACCTCTCCACCAAGTTTTTCAACGAAGAGAGGGAAAGGTCCATAAACAGGCTCCGGGTAGAGTTCGACACACAAAGGAAAGAGATAGAGGCAGAGCAAGCACGGCTGGAGGTAATAAACAAAAACCGCAAACTACAGTTCCTTATCATATTGCTTGTCCTGGCAGTTGCCGGCACCACATACATCTATTTGTTGTACCTGCACAAGAACAGGCTATACCGCAGGATCATCGTAAGTAACAAAGAGGCCATTGCAAGGGAAAAAGAGTTGCGCAAGAAAATAGAAGAGTTCAAAAACGAATGCCCGGGTGTTGCCGACAAATACTCTGCATCTTCGTTAAACGACAACAAACTGGAAGACATCTTCAGGAAACTTGAAAACGCAATGTCAGAACAATTTCTGTACCGCGACCCTTCACTCACAAAAGAGAAGGTTGCAGAGCAAATAGGCACAAACAGGACATACCTCTCCCAAGTGATAAACGAGAAAACCGAAATGAATTTCACCCAATATATATGTTCGTACAGGATCAAAGAGGCAATCCAGATACTATCTGACCAAGACGACGACACCCCTCTCAAAGCCATTGCAGCCGATTTGGGATTCAACTCAATGTCCACATTCTACAAGGCATTCCAGACATCCGTAGGAATGACTCCCTCACTTTACCGTAAAAAAGTACAGGAATTTTCTTCCTGATACGGCAATTGCCGAATGCGTATTTCTATTAAGGTTAAATTGCAACCAGTTTAATTAACCTTAAAAACTATGAAATTAAAATTTTTCCTTTTTATCCAACTTATTCTTGCAGGATCCTTGGTTGGTTACCAACCTTTGCATGCCCAGCAATCGGGCAACAGGACAATTTCGGGAATAGTTGTGGACGAAAACGGACT
>JAQWAL010000013.1 GCA_028707695.1 Bacteroidales bacterium
ATACCGTACCTTTTTATCCAAATATAATCATTTCACATTTGCCGCAATCAAATCCCAGCCTGAATCTTTTGCTTCCATTTTCCAGCCATAATGGTTCCACTGCTTTTGAAGCATCTCCGGAAACCTCCGGGTTGACATGATGGGGACATATTCCCAACTCATATTTTATACAATATTTGCATCGCATGAGCTCTGCCTTTTCGGGAGCAGATATTTCGAAAGCCATACCCTCTACTTGTGCTCCCAACTTTTGGTACAACTCTTTGGATTTGGAGTTTGCAATGTTGTACCGGTAGTCCAGGACCCTGCTTTGCAGCGGCTTGTTTTGCAATGTTTTTGCAGGAACAGATGAAAAGTATGGCCGGGTCCCTGTTTCTGCCTGCCCACATTCCAACAGGGCGGCAATTTCCCTGCGGCACTCATTCAAGAAAGAGACCGGATAGAATTTCTGCTTGTCAGTCTCATAAGAGGCAACTACAAATTTGTAAAGGCCGGCTCTTTTTTGCAACTGACTGTAAACCGCTATCTTGGCCCTTTCGCTATCCTTGGCTGTTTCAAAAGGACTCTCTTTTACCAGGGAAACCCTTTTCCCATCCTCCGATTGCACATCCAAAACAATCCTGTCACCAGTGGATCGGAAAACTATCCTGGCCTCTATAAACCTCTCGGGCATGTTTGTTTCCAGTTCTTTTTCAAATTCCTTGTCATGGTTGCGGTAAAGCACAGAGCCCTTTGGAATGGATTTCCTGTGGTTTGTATATATGATATTGCCTTTAGCAACATTTGCCCTTAACCCCTGTACAATACCATCCGGGGTAACAATGCACAGCCCGTCGCCATTCACTATCCTTATCCCTGAGTCGTGGGAAAAGACCAGGTTCCCATGTTTGTCAAAGGAAACATCCTTTACAGTCCCAAGTTTTTCTCCGGTACCTTTTGCAGAACTTCCACTATTCCACATGCCTCGTTTCCCATCGGCAAAGAGAGTGGTGAATCCCCTGTTGAAAGTGTTTTGGGGGCGTGGTGTAAAGCCACCGTACAATGTTCCGTAAGAGGCCTTTGCAAAGGATTTGTCACTCTCTAGGAAAGAGTCGGTAATTTTCCTGTAATACCGCACTATGTTTTTGACATACGATTCATCTTTGAGCCTTCCCTCTATCTTGAAAGAGGTTATCCCGGCATTTGCCAATTGGGGAATGAATCCGGCCAAGTTCAAATCTTTCAACGAAAGCAGAGGTTTGTTGCCTGCTATCAGCTCCCCGTCGTCGTTCACTAGGTCAAAATTGTTCCGGCATATTTGGGCACACTCACCCCTGTTACCGCTCCTGCCCGTCAACCTGCTGCTTATATAGCACTGTCCGCTGTACGAAACACACAACGCCCCGTGCACAAAACTCTCCAGTTCTATGGAGGTTGCAGCCCTTATTTTGGCAATCTGTTCAAGGGATAGTTCCCTGGCCAGGATAAGCCGTGAGAAACCAAGGCTTTCCAATAATTGAGCCTGCTCTGCACTCCTGATATTGGTTTGGGTAGAGGCAAACAACGGCAATGGAGGCAACTCCGTCTCCAGCAATCCAAGATCCTGGACAATCAACGCGTCAGCTCCCGATTCATATGCAGCTTTTGCCGCAGAAACTGCCTGTTCCAACTCGTTTTGGTACAGGATTGTATTGATGACAACATATACCTTGACCCCAAATTTGCGGGCATATGAGGTGAGCTTTTCAATGTCGGCAAAGGAATTCCCGGCTGCTTCCCTGGCTCCGAAAGCAGGACCGGCTATATAGAGGGAATCGGCACCGCAATTTATAGCTGCAATGCCGATTCCTCTATTTTTTGCGGGTGCAAGGATTTCTAACTTCCTTAACTGCACTTTAGTTGTGTCTTCACTTTGTATTCTGCCATTTGCTTGTATGTAGGGTCATTGAGCAACTGCTTGTAATAACCGCAAGCTTTGGCACTGTTGCCTTTGGCTTCGTAAGAAACTGCCAGGTTGTACATCATGCTGTTCTTGTCCCTTGCATTTGGCTCCATGGACAGGTAACTGTCTATAGCTTCTATGGCCTCGTCATATTTCTTGAGCTGCACGCTGGACAAACCAATAAGTTTATGACCATTGGATGTCACACTGTATTCGTTGGCTTTCTTTGCATTTTCGTAAACAGCTTTCCAGTCACGACCCTTGACTGCAGCAGCAGATCTTTTAAGGTAAATAACAGATATTTGTTTTGGAGCGTTTGCTGTTTCGCCATATTTGGCAGCTTTCTCAAATGCAGCAAGTGCCGCATTTTCGTCATTCAGACGGCTTTGGGCCAAACCAATCCTAAGGTAGGCATCTTTATTTGCAGAATCAAGTGCAACCAGTTTATTGAAACCTGCTATTGCCTCTGCAAGCTTACCCTCGTTTAAAAGGGCAGATGCATCTGCCATCAGCAGCTGCGGCATCAGGCTCTCAACCTCTTCTGAAACACCCTCTACGTTAAATTTCTTGGCCACATCGGCAGCCAGCTTGAGCTGTTCCATGGAAGAATCTATATTACCCGACGAAGCCAGTTCCTTTCCGTAACGCAGGTAAATTTGTGGCAGAACACTCTTAGCTTCTGCAACCAGGGCATTGCCATCCTCTCCACGGTCTTCTTCGGGCAAAGCTTCCAACATCTTGAGGGCTTTGTTGAAGGACTCTATTGCAACCACATAGTTGCTCTCACTTAGGGCTTTGGCTCCTGAATTGTACAATTCTGTAGCGGTTGCCATATCCTGCCCTTGCACCGATATTGCAGTGAAGAGAGACAACAGGCAAACGGCCAAAAATGTCTTGATTTTTCTCATTTGGTAATTTTTAAAATGAACATTAATAGTTTAAATTTAGCGTAAACGCAAAAATAATAAAAATCATCAACCACACAAAATTTAATTATGGTACAAAATATTGATTACATTTGTACTATCTTAAAAATTAAAGAGCATTAACTATTTATGAAACGATTTATTTTATCTATGGCACTTGTGTTCGTCTCTTTGAACATATTTGCCCAAACTCCGCCGGTATTGCCGCTTGACCCCAAAGTCAAAACAGGCAAACTGGAAAACGGCCTCACCTACTTTGTAATGCAAAACGCAGAGCCAAAAGGTCAGGCAGAATTTTACATAGCACAAAAAGTGGGCTCCATATTAGAAGAGGAAAACCAGAGAGGTCTGGCCCATTTCCTGGAGCACATGGCATTTAACGGCACCAAGAATTACCCTGGCAACAAGGTTATCTCATATCTGGAAACCATTGGTGTCAAATTTGGTGCAAACCTCAATGCATACACTGCAATTGACCAAACCGTATACAATATTTCGGCAGTCCCTCTCAAAAGGGAAGGTATAATTGATTCATGCCTGCTCATATTGCATGACTGGGCAAACGAAATATTGCTGGAAGAAGAGGACATAGACAAAGAGCGTGGGGTTATCAGGGAAGAGCTCCGGACCCGCAACAATGCACAAATGAGGATGCTGGAAAACCTGCTGCCCGAAATTCTCCCGGACAGCAAATACGCCCACAGGTTGCCAGGAGGACTTGTAGAGGTTATCAACACATTCACATACCAGGAACTCAGGGATTATTACGAAAAATGGTACCGTCCCGACCTGCAGGGAATAATTGTGGTAGGGGACATTGACCCGGATGTGATTGAGCAAAAGATTGTAAAAATGTTCTCCGACATACCAAAACCGGTAAATGCTGCAGAGAGAACAGAGTTCGAAGTTCCGGACAACACCCAACCACTCATTGGCATTGCTTCCGATCCGGAGGCTACATCCACAAGCGTTATGCTCATGTTCAAAAAGGATGCTATGCCAAAAGAATTGCGCCCTACAGCCACTTCCCTTGTGTTCGGTTTCATGAACAATATGGTAAGCAGCATGCTCAACTCAAGGCTGTCGGACATCACCCAAAAGGCAAACGCACCTTTTATGGGAGCACGTGCCTCATACGGCGACTTCATAGTCTCCAACACAAAACAGGCATTCGACCTTAGCGCAAACGCAAAGGACGGAGGTCTGGAGAGCGCAGTGACAGCATTGGCACAAGAGGCCGAAAAGGTTAGAAGGTTCGGATTCACCGAGTCAGAACTTGAAAGGGCCAAAGCAAACTACACAAGCTGGATGGAGCAGATATACAAAGAGAGGGAAAAACAAAAGAGCGACTTTTTCGTACAGCAGATCCTCAACCATTTCCTTACAGGAGAGGCATACCCGGGCATCGAAGCAGAATATGCCATGATGCAGCAGATAATGCCAATGATCACACTGGAGCAAATCAACGCATATGCAATGTCCCTCCCTACAAAAGAGAACATGGTACTTGCAGTGATGATGCCGGAGAAAGAGGGATTGCAGGTTCCTACAAAAGAAGAGCTCCTTTCGGTATACAACAAGGCTGTGGAAGCAGAACTTGAGCCATACCAAGAGACAGTTTCCAATGAACCGCTCATTTCCGAGACCCCAGCAATTGGCAAAGTTGTTTCGGAAGTAAACGAACCAATGAGCAACTCAACAATATGGAACCTTTCCAACGGGGCAACCGTGGTTGTAAAGAAAACAGACTTCAAAGAAGACCAAATCCTATTCAGTGCATCCAGCAAAGGCGGATACTCTCTTTTTGATATCAACGACATTGTCAATTCAAAAGTTGTTTCGGACCTTATTTCAATTGGAGGACTCGGTAATTTCAGCTCTTCCGATTTGAGAAAAGTACTGGCTGGCAAAAATGTCTCAATCAGCTCCAGTGTCGGGCTCACAAGTGAATCGGTAAGTGGCAAAACCACACCAAAAGACCTGGAAACCTTCATGCAGCTTCTTTACCTAAACTTCACAGCCATCCGTAAAGATGACGAGGCATTCCAATCTTGGTACAGCCGTATGGAGGCTCAGTTGAAAAATGCAGAGGCCAATCCTATGACAGCATTCACCGACTCCCTAAGGGCATCACTTTACAACAATAGCCCTTATGCTACCAGGTTCAAGCTGGAAATGTTGGACAAAGTAGATTACGAAAGAGCGTTAAACCTTGGTCGTGAGCGTTTTGCAAATGCAGCAGATTTTGTGTTCACATTTGTTGGCAACATAGACGAAGCTCAGCTGAAGACTTTGGCAGAGACCTACATAGGTTCACTCCCTGCAAACAAAGGGCGCAAAGAAAACTGGAACACGGTAGATTACAATTATGCAAAAGGCACTCTCAAGAATGAGTTCCAAAAAGAGATGCAAACACCAAAATCTTCTGTCTACAGCATCTTCACAGGACAAATGCCTTACACTATAGAAAACATAATCTTGTCCCAAATGGCATCACAAGTGTTCGATATGGTGTTCACACGCACAATACGCGAGCAGGAACAAGGTACATACGGTGTTGGTGTGGATATGTCATTGAGCCATTACCCCAACGAAAGCTACTCATTCCTGTTTGGATTCGATACCGATGTTGCTCTCAAGGAGAGGCTTCTCAAAAGGGCCTATACAGAAATTGACAATGTTGTGGAACAAGGTGTTGCCCAGGAAGATTTCAACAAGATAATTGAGTACATGAACAAGAACTACACCCAGAACCTGCGTGAAAACAGCTACTGGTTGTCGGTTATCAATAGTCGTTTCTTGATTGGCAAAGACATGCACACAACCTACAAGACAGCACTTGATGCCGTGACTCCTCAAAAACTCCACGAGTTTATCAAGCAAATGGTAGACACAGACAACCGTCTGGAAGTTATAATGAACGGAGTAGCTCCCGAATCAAAATAATTCAAACTGATGAACCATCCTTCCATAATAGAGATTGATAACTTTCTGGTATCTTCCGATATCCTTACAGAGAAATTCATATGTGACATTCCCAAATGCCAGGGAGCTTGTTGCATAATTGGCGACAGCGGAGCTCCTTTGGACAACAAGGAGTGCGATCTCATCAAAAAGGAGTATGGTTCAATATCCAAATATCTCAGGACAGAGGGGATCCTTGCCATAAAAGAGCAGGGTCCCTTTATCCGGGATATTGACAATGACATGGTAACTCCCCTTGTAAAGGGGCAAGAGTGTGCCTACGCAATATTTGACAAAGAGAACAACTGTTCCTGCGGAATTGAAGTTGCACACAGGAGCGGAAGCAGCTCCATACGAAAACCCGTATCTTGCTGGTTGTATCCAATCAGGGTATCATCCCTTTCCAGTGGCATGACAGCACTGAACCTGCACAGATGGAATATTTGCCTTGATGCCTATGCAAAAGGTCACAAAGAGGGTGTGGAGGTGTTCCGGTTTCTCAAAGAACCGTTGGTATTTGCCTTTGGACAGGAATTCTACAACAAGCTGGAAGAGGCTGCCGCTTTCTTAAAGAAACAACTGTAGCAAAAAAGCACTATACTATCCTTTCGCCCACATACAGGGCCAATTTTTCCAATTCATCTTTGTATTTAGAATCAGGAATACCTTGCAATGTCGCTATTGCTTTGTAGGAATGGTCTGTAAGTATCCTTTGGGCATCTTCCAGTCCATTATTGATTGTGACAAAATGAATGACTTCGCCGGCCATTTTTTCGTCATTTGGCATAGAGTCCTTTATGAATTCCAAAACTTTGCCTTCCTGTTCCTTCCCGGCCCGTTTCATGGCACATATCAACGGAAGGGTGACCTTTTTCTCTTTGATATCTGTTCCGGCGTTTTTACCGGTATCCAGCTCCGGCATGTAATCAAAAATATCATCCCTTATCTGGAAAGCTATTCCCAAATGGTATGCATATGCCTCCATCCTGGAGACTACTTCGGGAGAAGCACCGGCAGAGTAGGCAGCCCCGGCTATTGCAGCAATGAAAAGGCTGGATGTCTTTTTGGAAATTATCAAAAGGTAATCTTCCTGGGAGGTATCAAGACTGTTTGCTTTTTGCATTTGGAAAAGCTCCCCTTCGGACAAATCCTCTACTGCTTTTGTAAAGAAGGCCATTAGTTTGGAGTCATCCTGGGAAACCAGCACAGACAAGGCTTTTGCAAGCCAGTAATCACCTGTAAGTACAGAAGAGGCAGGAGAAAAACGGGACTGTACAGTTTGTGCTCCCCTTCTTTGAGGAGCATTGTCGGCAACATCGTCATGAAGCAGCGTGGCTGTATGTATCATCTCTGCCACAGCAGCACATCTGTAAGTCTTTTCAACCGGCATGCCACAGGCATTTGCCGCCAAAAGGCTCAAAAGCGGGCGTAACTGTTTCCCGGAAGAGCTGTAAAGGTACTGGTTGATAATGTTCAGTAACACCACGTCACTTTGCAGAGTGCTTTTTATAAGTTCATTCACCCGGTCCAGACCCGGAGCCACAGACTCTTTTATTGCCTTAATTTCCATTTATAAAAATCCATTTACCATTACTTGGGCAAGTAATGCATCATATCAACTTTTTCTCGCTTGCTGTCACATATAGCCTGCACCAGCTCCTCTACCGTGCTAACAACAATCAAACTCTGCCTGTAGTTCGAATTCATCATTTTCAACTCAACATATTTATCCAACAACTCAAGCAAGTGGTTGTAAAATCCATCTTGGTTAAAGAGTATCACAGCGCCGTCATAACGCCCCAGTCTTTTGAGGGTGAATGTTTCCAGAAGCTCTTCCAATGTTCCCAAACCTCCCGGGAAAGCAACAACTGCATCGGTGTTGTCCCTCAGAAGCTCTTTCCTTTCGCTCATGGTTCCTGTGATTACCAGATTCTTGATTTTAGGATGGTGCAACTCAAGGTCACCCATGAACCCTGGTATCACACCCTCCACGGAACCTTTTGAACCTTCACTCTCCTGGCCACATAGCATGGTGTCTATAATGGTTCCCATCAACCCCCTTATGCTGCCGCCACAAACAACCGTGAAACCTAACAAAGAGGCCGCCTGAGCGAACTCTTTGGCGGCCTTTACGTACTTGCTTTCCAGTAAATTACTGGAAGAACAGTAGATGCATACTCTTTTTGACATGGTCTTTCTCAAAACATCCAGGCAACTGAAAGTTGGAAACCCTCCATCTTGCCATTTTTGAATGTCTCTCCGCTTATTGGCTGTGATGTGGCATCTTGCAGCTTACCAAGACCCCACACATATTTGCCGGTAACCTGAAGCCTCCAAATGTCGATTCCTCCTCCCAGGGCATATCCGTAATCGAGTCTGTTTATATCGTCCCAGCTAGCATTTGACAGGAAATCCCCTTTGCCCATAGCATATGAGATGTATGGGGATACCATTACAAACGGACGGAACAATAGTAAATCCAAACCTATCTGGATATTGAGCGGAAGTGTAAGGTAGTCCATGTACAGGCTCTGGTGCGGCGCGTTCATGTTTTCCGATTTTTTCCTTTCAAACATCAGTTCGGGTTGCAGTGCAAGCCCCAAAACCGGTAGCTTTGCCTGGTATGTCAAACCCAAATGATAACCGGTCTGTCGGTTCCAGGTGGCATCGGTATCAGTTGTGATATCATCGAGAGAGTTAAAGTTCAACCCCCCCTTAATGCCCAAACGACCTTGCGACCAAGCAGTGCCTGCTACAAGGAAGAGTAACAATACAAGGGTTGTTGTCTTTTTCATGATTCAAATATTTTACATTAATGAGTTTATCTTTGATACTATCGCAGATTTTTTGGTGGACCCTACTATTTTGTCTTTGAGTTCTCCATCTTTAAAAAACAATATTGTAGGGATATTACGTATCCCGTATTTAACCGGAACCTCCTCACTGGAGTCCACATCGCATTTGGCTATTACGGCTTTGCCCTCATACTCGGCTGCAAGTTCTTCAATGATAGGGCCTATCATCCTGCACGGACCACACCATGGTGCCCAAAAATCAACTACTGCCGGTTTATCTGTACTCAATATAACCTCTTTGAAATTCGAATCGTTTACTGCTATTGCCATTATTTTCCTTTTTTAAGATTAAACATAATATTAACGCTAAAATAAAGGATTTTTTTTATAAAACCTAAATTAGAGATCCTATACTACCGAATCTGCATCCCAGACAAAAGCCCTTAGCCCTTGTTGTTCTGCACTGTCGTTTGCCTGCTTTAGTTCAAAAATCAATGCCGGAAGCTTATCTTCCTCTACCACAGCCATTGTAGCCATGTTCTTGGATGGCCAGGCATGTGTGCCAAAGTGAGGTTCGCCTTTATGCGAACCTCTACCTTGAACATCAACCCACTTTGTAAACCCCCTGATAGTACATTTGTCCAATATATCCGTTACCACAGATGAGTGGGACTGATTGTATATTATCATTACTGCTTTCATTATTGCTCTTTTATTGGTTTTTCAATCTCTTCAAATGGGATTTTCTTTGTTTTTTGATATCCCTTACATTCAATGATGTGTAAATGGTTGGTATCACAACAAGTGTCAATATTGTAGAGACTGTAAGGCCACCGATGATGGATATACCCATTGGTTGCCAAATCTCCGATCCCTCTCCAATACCTATTGCCATTGGAGTCATACCCAACACGGTTGTTATCGTGGTCATCAAAACCGGTCTCAAACGAGATTTTCCACCGGTCACAACCGATTTCATCACACTCATACCCCTCTCCTTGTTCAGGTTGATGTAGTCAATCAGTACAATACCGTTTTTCACAACAATACCTACCAGCATCACAGCCCCTATCAAAGCTATCAGGCTCAACGATGTCCCCGATATCCAAAGCGCTATGAACACCCCGGTAAAGGCAAAAGGCAACGACATCATTATTATGAACGGATCCCTGAATGACTCAAACTGTGCAGCCATGACAATATATGTTAGCATCACCACAAGCAACAACAGGGTAAACATATCGCCAAACGACTCTTGCTGCTCTTCAAAAGCACCTGTCATCTTCACGGCAATTCCTGCAGGCATTGTGATTTTTGCTACCTCTTTGTTGATATCGTTTGCAATGTCCCCCAAAGCACGTTTGTATATACTGCCCGATACCTTTATAACACGTTCCCTGTCCAAGTGCTCAATTGATGGTGGGGCAAAGTCCTCTATAACAGCAGCAACTTCACTTAACCTTACAGGCTTGCCGGCATTATTGTAGAGCATTATAGATTTGATGTCGTCCATGTTTGTCCTGAATTTCAGGTCATTCTTCACAACCACATCGTACTCCTCCCCCTCTTCCCTGAAACGGGTTGCAATTACTCCGTTTATCCTGTTCCTTACTGCTGTGGCGGCGTTGGTTATGCTCAGACCATTCATGGCAAGTTTTTGACGGTCAAATTCCACCCTAAGCTGAGGCATGAAATCTTCCCGGCTGATCTTCACATCACGCAACCCTTGGGTGTTCTCCATTATCTGTTTTATTTGGGCAGATACAGCTGCAGCATCATCCATATTGTAACCCAGAACATCCATCTCGATATCCGAGGTCCCCATACCCATACCGTTGCTGCCTCCAGGGGTCACTTCATAACGGTAAATCTCGGGAATGGCTGCCAAGTCTGCCCTCATCAGGTCTCCAATCTGGAATATGTCCCTCTCCCTCTCTGTCCTGTCTGTAAGACGGGCTGTATAAGATATAAGGTGTGTTCCGGAACTGCCAAGCGACATGAACACATTGGAACCATCAGATTGCCCCATGGATGTCTGGAGTATCTCCAGTTCCGGGTATTTTTCCTTCCAGTCGTTGAATATGTATTGGTTGAGCAACCTTGCCTTCTCTACCCTGGTTCCCACAGGAAGCTCCACCGTTACCTCAATTTGCGAGTTGTCTATCTCCGGGAAAAAGTCAGTTCCCACCCTGGATAACAACATCAAACTAGCCAAAAACATTGCTGCAGAGAATGCTAGTACGCTTTTACGGTTGCGCAAGGCAAACTTTAGGAACCTCTCGTAGCCGTTGTCCAATGCATCCAGTGCTTTTTCAATAGGCCTGTAAAAGAAGTTGAAGGTTTTGCCTCGTTTAGGATTTTGCTTGAGCATCAAACTACTTAGCATTGGAGTAAGGGTCAATGCAGCAAGTGTAGAGATAGAGATGATTATTGTCACTATCCATCCCAATTGCTGGAACATTATGCCTGCCAAACCACTTACCATTGTCAAAGGGAAGAACACAGAGACAATTGTCAAAGTTGATGCAACCACTGCAACTGCCACCTCGTTTGTTGCATAGATTGCAGCATCTTTTGGCTTGCTGCCTTTCTCTATGTGGGAGGTAATGTTCTCAAGCACCACAATGGCATCGTCCACAACCATACCAATTGCTATTGACAATGAGCTCAGCGAGATGATATTCAAAGTATTTCCCGTTACCATCAAATATATGAACGCGGCTATCAACGAAACCGGTATGGTCAGGATTATTATGAATGTAGCCCTCCATCTTCCAAGGAAAAACAGTACCACAATCATCACAAACAATCCCGCCAGCAATACTGTCTCTGCCAGGGAGTTTATACTTTTCTTGATGAAATCAGATGTGTCAATGACCATCTCCAGCTGAATGCCATCCGGCAAATCTGCCCGGATTGCCGGAAGTTCTTTGTTTATCTTGTTGGCAATCTCCACAACGTTGGATCCGGATTGTTTTTGCACCACAATCATTGCAGACCTCTCTCCATTTGTCAACACTTCGGTTGCCCTCTCTTTTAGGGTATCCTTTACAGTTGCCAAATCCCTGATGTAAATATTCCTTCCCATGAAGCTGCCTACAATCACATCCTTTATCTGGTCGCTGTTTTTGAACTCGCCGTCTACCTTCAATGTGTAGGTGTCAGATCCGATATCCATGTTACCTCCGGGGATATTCCTGTTCTCGAGTGACAACACACCTGCAATCTGTTCTACTGTTATATTGTAGGCTTCCAGTTTCTTGGGGTCTGTCAATACCTGAATCTCCCTTTGCGGAGCTCCTGAGATGGATACAGAAGCAACTCCGTTGATACGGTTTATGGGGTTTGCCACTTTCTCTTCCAGTATCTTGTAAAGCCCTTGTGCATTCTGCTCTGTCCTTGCAGACAAGAATGCGATTGGCATCATGCTGGAATTGAACTTCAATATCACAGGGTTTTCAATTTCGTCCGGCAAAAAGTTCTTTTGCATGTCAATCACGCTCCTCACGTCATTGACAGCCTCATCCATATCTGTCCCGTATTCAAATTCAATTGTAATGACAGAGATATTGTCTTTGGATGTGGAGGTGACTTTTTTAAGGTCAGAAACAGTACTCAATGCTGTTTCCAATTGTTTGGTCACATTTTGCTCTATGTCGGTAGCATTTGCTCCCGAATAGGTTGTCATCACGGTAATCGCATTGAGCTCTATCTCTGGGTAGAGGTCTACCGAGAGCCTGGAAAAGGAAAAGAGACCCATTACCACGATAGCCACAAAAACAAGCGCTGTGGTTACCGGTTTCCTGACTGAACTTTCGTATAATTTCATATTGTAACTTCTGAATTTTGGTTAGTTAGAGTGACAAGTCCGCACCACCTTCGGTTATCTGCACCTGGTCGCCGTTGCTCAACCCGGTGTGTCCGGCAACCACCACCTTGTCTCCCGGTTCTATTCCGTTTACCACTTCGTAAATGTTGTCTACCCTTCTGCCAAGTTCTACTTTGGTGTAGACCACCTTGTCTCCTTGCAAAATGTAAACATATTTGTCGTTTGTTCCCGGTTGTTTTATCACAGCCCTGTCAGAAACAACCACTTTCTCTAGTGTTCCAAAGTCTACCACTGCCCTGGCAAACATGCCCGGACGCATCAGCAACGAGGGGTTGTCTATCCTCACCTCTGCCTGGAATGAGCGGGTAGAAGGATCTATAACAGGATGTACCCTCATTACTTTTCCCGGGAATATCTTTTCCGGATATATGTCCAGCAATATTGAAACTGGTGTGCCGGTCTTTACCCTGGGGAAAAACTCTTCGGAAATGTTTATCAATATCTTCACTGGCTGCATCTGCATAACCACAAGAATAGGTTGCCCTCCTGCAACATCCCCATTGTCAAAATTCTTTTGGGTGACAATGCCGTCTATAGGAGAGAGCAACTTGGTGTTTTTTGCCAGGTTTGCTATGCTCTCCCGGGAAACATCCACTTGAGTTTTAAGTTGTTGGTATTGTTGTTCCGAAATACCACCTGCTTTGTAAAGTGCCTCTGTCCTGGCAAGGTCTGCCTTAAGGTTTTCCAACTGTATCTTTGCCTGAGTATAGTTAACATCTTCCATCTCTACAAGCAATTGTCCTTTTTTGACCCTGGTACCGACCTCAGCATGGATTTTTTCTATCCTTTGTGCTGCTGCGCTGGATATGTTGTTCCTGAACATCGGCTCAATATTGCCTGTAAATTCGATGGTCTGTTCTACCATTCTTTTTTCTATGGTTTCCACTTTAACGGCCGGAACCACAACTGCGTTTTCCTCTGCCGATGTCTCTCCCTGGCTGCATGCGGTTACCAGTAGAGCCCCTGTTACAATTAGCGATAGCAACTTTTTCATTGTATATTCTGTTGATTTTGTATTACTCATTATAAATTCTCTTTTCCGACCACTTTGTCGTATTCCGTTTTGGCTTTGATATAATCGTATATTGTTTGGTTAAGGTTTAGTTTGGAATTTGTAAGTGCAATTTCGGTATCGTTCAACTCAAGGAGTGTTCCTGCACCGGTGTTGTACCGTACTTTTGCAATTTCGTATCCCTTTTGGGCCTGCTTGACTGCCTCCATATCTGATTCCAGCTGTAACTTTGCCCTGTTCATTTCGTTTATGGAGTTCTTTGCAGAGATCATCAGGTTGTTTTCCAAAAGTTCCCGCTGCATCTCCAGTTGCCTTATACCCACCTGGGTCTGTTTCTCTTTCATGGAGATTGAAAATTTGTTGAAAATAGGAATCTGGATAGACAGCCCCATTGCCAAAGAGTTGGTCCATTTCTCCTGGAAAGTGAATTCGTTGTTTTGCATCTGCAACTGGTAATTGGCAAATCCAGCCAAAGAGGGCAACCTTTGCGAACGTACAAGTTCATAGCTTTTGTTCAAGGATTCCAATTGTATATCCAAAGTCCTTAGGTTACTGTTCCCCTCCAGGAATTGCGGTAGTCCGGGAGTATCTTCAATCATTTTGTGCCTGTAGGAGTCAATATCACCATCCAGCTCTATCTCAATTCCCATGTCCAGGGAAAGCAAAACCTTTAGCTGCATTTTTGCAAGCTCAAGTCCGCTTTTTGCCTGTGCAATGGTTGGGGTGATATTCCTGACAGCCACATCAGAACGAATCATATCGTATTCCGAAGCCAATCCGTTTTCGTACATTTGCTTGATATTCAAAGATGTCTCTTTTGCATTTTGGTAACTCTCTTCCAATACTCCAAGAGATTCCTTCATCATCAGCACCCCGTAAAAGGAGTTCTTAACCTGTGCTACCAGTTCTATCCTTGCACTTCTGGCCCCTTCCAAAGCAGACTTCAATTCAAGTTCCGATAATTGGATGCTTTTGAAAAGAGGTAGTGAAAGCAGAGGAACCTGCATTGTTCCGGTTACTGCATAACTATGGGTAGAACCCACCTCCATCTTTCCTCCCGGGAAAAAGTCCGAGAAGAACACCGGTTTTAGTATATTGTTTGTATACTGGGCATTACCACTCAAAGAGGGTAATAGTGCATACCAGTTTTCCTTTTTTAGCCAATCTACCCTTTCTATTTCCTGGTCGGCTATCTTTACCGTCAGGTTTTGGTCCATTGCCAGCTCTACCGCCCTCTCCAATGTTAGGACCAGTTTTTGTCCTTCGCTTTCCTGTGCAAAAGTTCCTGTGGAAACTGCAAGGAAAGATGCCATCATGGCAAATCTCTTTAAATTTCTCCAAAGTTTCATAAAATACTTATTTGTTCATTTTAGATATATTATCGTCTATAATTTCAATCCCGGCCGTTGTACACAGCCCTCTCACATAAGAGAGTATCACCTCCTTGAACAGCTCTTTCCTGGAATACTCTTTCATAGAAAAGAACTCTGCATTTTCCATTACATTTGATATCTCAATCAAAGCCTTTGTTACCAACTCTTTGTTCATGTCTGTGCGGATAATGCCCTCCTTTTGCCCCCTCTCAATGAAATGCAGGGTCATTTTTTGGTGGAACTCCAGGAAATACTCAATTGCCTTTTTATAAACAGGATAGTAATATCTTTTGAGTTCGTCAAAGAAGGTCTTTTTCATATTCATAAGAGAGTCTGTATGGGCGTCGTGCATCCTGAACATGGCCTCAATTACATTATTGTATTTCCCTTCGAACAAAGAGGCTTGCAACTTCATTTGGGAGTAAAGATGCTTCAGGCACTCCTCCAACAGATGCGTCTTGTCTGTAAACAGTTCGTAAATGGTTTTTTTTGAAACTCCGTTTTCCTTCGCAATATCGTCCATCGTCACGCTCTTGCATCCTTTCCGGAAAAAAAGGTCCATGGATTTTTCAATTATCTTTTCTCTTGGCTCCATATATATCTTAATTCATCATTATTTGTTAAGGGGTGCAAATGTAATATCAGGAAACTATATAAACAAAAAAAGTTTTTATATTTTCTTCAAAATAATAGCATATACTTGTTAACTTTGTATATACATTGTTACAAAAAAATTAAAATCAGTTATATATGTACACAAATTTCAAGGATTTCCTTCAAAAGGAACTGACAGCCATAGAAGAGGCTGGTCTTTACAAAAAGGAGAGGGTTATAATTACCCCTCAGCAAGCTTCCATAAAAATAAGTTCAGGAGAAGAGGTTCTCAATTTTTGTGCCAATAACTACCTTGGCCTTTCAAACAGCCGGGTTTTGGTAGATGCTGCCAAAGAGGCTTTGGACAACAGGGGTTTTGGCATGTCAAGTGTGCGTTTCATATGTGGGACACAAGATTACCATCTGGAGCTGGAAAAAAAGATTGCACAATTTTTCGGTACAGAAGACACCATCCTTTACGCAGCTTGTTTCGATGCCAACGGAGGGGTTTTTGAACCCTTGCTCACAGAAGAGGATGCCATTATCTCGGATTCCCTCAACCATGCATCTATAATTGACGGGGTAAGGCTGTGCAAGGCACAAAGATACCGTTACGCCAACGCAAACATGGAAGAGCTGGAGGAGTGCCTCAAGGTTTCACAGGCCCAAAGATTCAGGATAATCGTTACCGACGGTGTTTTCTCGATGGACGGGAATGTTGCTCCACTGGACAAAATATACCAACTGGCAGAGAAATACAACGCCATGGTCATGGTAGATGAATCCCATTCGGCAGGGGTTGTGGGCAAGACCGGCAGGGGTACCACAGAGCTCTTTGACCTCAAAGGCAAAATAGAGATTATCACCGGAACCCTCGGCAAGGCTTTCGGCGGAGCCATCGGTGGTTTTACAACAGGTAAAAGAGAGATTATTGAGATGCTGCGCCAAAGGTCACGTCCGTACCTTTTCTCAAACTCCATTCCTCCTATGGTAGCTGCCGCCGGTAGCGCCATGTTCGACATGATGTCAAAGACCAATGAACTGCAAGACAAACTGCATACAAATACAGAATATTTTGTAAATAAAATGCAGGCTGCAGGGTTCGATATCAAACCAACCCAAAGTGCAATTTGTGCTGTAATGCTATATGACGCAAAACTATCCCAGGAAGTTGCAGCAAGAATGCTAAAAGAGGGAATTTATGTGATAGGTTTCTATTATCCGGTGGTTCCCAAAGATCAGGCAAGGATTCGTGTGCAAATCAGCGCCGGCCACGAAATTGAGCACCTGGACAAATGTGTCAAGGCTTTTACAAAAGTTGGCAAAGGGCTGGGGATCATCAAATAGCATGCAATTTCTCAATTTGAAAAAGGGTAGCAGAGATTATCTGCCACCCTTTTTTATTAAAAATCGAACCTTCTTTCCATCCTCTCAAACTTATCTTCCATCCTGTCGGACCATCTGTCAAAGTCGCAGATCCTGCTTTGGTTGTTGCCAAAGATCCACTCCCTGCTCACCTTTGTATCGAAATTATGTTCGATTGGTCCTTTGACAATGACAACAGTACTATCTGGCACGTATACAGATATAATTTGGTGTGTGCCATCCCATTTGTTGCTTTTACTATAGTACAAAGGCGAAATGGTAATGGTTGAATCATTCATGGATACTGTGGGTACACTTTTGCTTGCTTTTTGCAAGGCCTGAGCATAGTTATGACCAAAAGAATATGTTGCATATTTCAAAACCCTCTCTTCCTGGCTACTCTGCCTAATCAGCTTAAAGCTTGGGAACACCACAAACCTCTCCTCTCCAGATTGGTTGTCCATCCAAAACAGCGAATAAGATGAGTAACCGGCATTTAAAGAGACCTTGTCAGCAGGGATTTGCGTGTCTGCTATAAAATCCAGGTACAGGGTATCGGCATCTTTGCTCAAAGGCAGCTGCCCGCCATCTTTAGCCTCACTCCAATATGGCCTTGTAGATTTGACAGATGTGACTCCCAGCCCAACTACAGAAACTATCCATAACAACACAATCACCAAACCTGGTCTGATTCTGGGCGATTTGAACCTGAACAAAAGTTTGATTCCCCCGTATAGCATGCCAACCAATGGAAGCATCAGGAAAGCCATCAAAAATATCTTGAGGAAAATTGTATTGCTCATCCCAAGCTGTACATAATCCAACATATCTATTGGTAAAACACCTTGGAAGATTTCAATTCCCAAAAACAGGAAAAAGAGTGTTGTCAATCCGGATATTGCGACTATAACAAAAAACACCGCCAATATCACCGAGAACAACCTTCCAATTGCACCAACTACCCTTGCGCCGCCTCCGGCTGCATTCTGCATAGACCTCTTTCCCTTGGCAATACCCTTTTCAAAGGCAGCACCCATATTGGCAATATTCATGGGCTCACCGTACATTGCACATTTTTGTTCTACTGTCCTTGCCTCCGGAATCACTATCCACAGCAGTATATATGCTATGAACATAAAGGAACCGCCTCCTATATGCACCATCCCAAAGAAAGAGAAGCCAATGAGCAAAACAAAGAAAAGTATCCTCACCAACAATACATCCAAAGAGAAATATGCAGCCAGACCCGAACATACACCTCCCAAAACTTTGTTGTCCGGGTTGCGGTAAAGTTTTTTATGTATTTTCTGGAATTTTGAAGAAGTTGTTGAATAGTACGGTTCGCCCTGCTCTTCGTCAATTGCAGAAGGACGCCCAAGTATCTCTATAATCTCTTTTACAACAGGTGTCTGTACTACTGAATTGGCACCGCTCTTTTCAATGAAAAGCTCTGCAATGCGCTCTTCTATACCCTCCACAATCTCCTTACCGTTTTCGTTGGGGCCATAGTGGTCCTGGATTTCGTCCAGATATCCTTTTAAAATAAGGAACCCGTCCTCTTCTATGGTAAATGCAAGATTCCCGATATTGACTTTTATTACCTTTTTCATAGTTGTTACTTTTTATTCCTTAGAAATGCTATTGTCTCTACTATCTCTTCCCAGGCAGAGTCCATTTCTGCCAACAAATCTTTCCCTTTGTCGGTAATCGAGTAATACTTCCGTGGTGGTCCCTGCTGGGATTCCTCCCACCTGTAACTCAACAGTCCCTGGTTTTTCTGTCTTGTCAGCAGAGGATACAAAGTCCCCTCCACCACAATCATCTTAGCCTCTTTTAGCTGAGCAATCAAAGAAGAGGCATAGGCATCGTTGTTGTTCAGGATACTCAGTATGCAGTACTCCAGAACCCCTTTGCGCATTTGCGACTTTATATTGTCTGTGTTTATTTCGTTCATGATCTTCATTATTAAAACTCCTACCTGTAACTTGAAAACTTACGGAGATTCTCTGCAGTGGCAGGAATCCCTCTCATTTCACATTTCTGTGCTGCTGTATAAGCCAACGGAGCCACTATCCAAAAAACGACATAGGCCCAAAAGCCGGTTCCGCCAACAACAAGGGCTACTACAAACAGTATCCTTATTATCACTACATCTACATTAAGGTAAAGGGCAAGACCGCTGCAAACTCCGCCAATCACCTTGTCATCGGAATCCCTGTACAACTTCTTTACCGGCGGCCTGTAAGGAGTCTCCTCACGGGGGGTAGAGAAATCTTCCATAGAAGAGCCATCGGGCATTCCAAGCTGAGAGACAATTGTATTGACCATGGAAATGTTCACAACCTGGTACTTGCTTCCAAGAGCCTCCGTAAAAAGCTCTGCAATCCTTTCTTCAAGGTCTTCCATGACATCGGCGGTCTCTTTTCCCATTCCTGTCTGTTCCTTGAACCTGGCTAAATAAATACTTAATCTTTGATAGGCATCATCGTCTATGACGAAACTTTTCCTGCCTATACCTACTGTTACTACTTTTTTCATTTTTTAAACCTATTTAAAACTTTATAGAATTTGGCACTGCAAATATATGTAATTTTTTCATTACCTTGTATCACATAGTACTAAAAATTTACGAAAAAAAGCCTGTTGCAATGCAACAGGCTCATATTCAGTAGGAAAAATTTTATTATTCTTGTGGAGTTTCTGGTTGTTCGTTTGCAGGAGCAGGAGTTGTAGGGAACTCAGGTTGCCCTTGTAGTGGGGCAGACTGTTCTATCCTCTCTTGAATTGAACTTTGACGTGCATTGTTGCCGGTAGAAACAAATGCTGTTGCAAGTATGCACAAAGCCATTATTGATATGGCAAGTGTCCATGTTGCCTTTTCCAGGAAATCTGCTGTTTGCCTAACTCCGAATGTTTGATTGCCCGAGGCAAAGTTTGCGGCCAAACCGCCACCTTTTGAATTCTGGACCAGTACGACAATCGTCAGTAATATACTGGCAATTACAATCAGAATAGCTATTACTGTATACATAATATTTTATTGGTTATATTTTTCCTTTATACCTTTTACAAGGGTCGCAAAGTAACTACTTTTTTCCGGATATAACAAAATTAGTTTTGCGTAAATATCAAGTGCCCTTTTGTAAAAGCCCTGCTCTACATATATGGAGGCAAGGGTTTCTGTATAAAAAGAGGCATCGTCAAAAAGTTCCGTTGTATCTATTTCGTTTTGGACTATTGGCTGGAGGCTGCTTTTCCCGGCAATGGAAGACCTTATCAAAGAGGGTTTCTCTGCAATGAAATTGTCCAATGGTTTGTTTTTGTCAAGTTGTACCTGTTCAAAATCCTGGCTGGAGAAATAATCGCCACCTGCAAGGATATACCGGGGTGTAGTGTCGGGAACAAAATCGGTGTACTCCACCGGCTCTTGAGCTGCCCTTGTTGCCGATTCACTTTGCGGTTCACCCGGAGGACCTGAGCCGACACTAACTTCCTGCTCACGGGAGGTACCATCAGCAACCAACTCCAAAGTCTCTTCCAGTTCAAATGAAACCCCCTCCTCTATGATGGTTTCCGGCTCTGGTTGGTTTGTCTCCTGCAAGCGGTTGTAAATATTGTAAAGAGTCTCCCTTGAATAGACCCTTGTTGCAGCTTTCTCCAGGTAAACTCCCAAACTCTCTTTGTCCATCTTGCATATATGCTCAAAAACATCAATATAGCCCAGGTTGTACCAAGGATATCGGGTTATGAGTTGTTCGGTTGAAGCTATGGAAAGTTTAGGCATGTCTACCAGTTTGCTACGGTTTCGTTAAAAATCTGTTCTGTGAGTTTCTCTATGATGCTCTCTACCAAAGAAGCTTCTACTGCATCCAGGGAGGTGGTGGAAGGGAAATCTTCGAATGCTGCAAAGCTTTTTTCAAAATTTTCGTTGGGATATTTCTTGTTTGTGAATGTAATCTTTACTGTCACGCTCAATCTGTTTTGGGAAGCTACCTCCTGTGCTGTCACAGCTATGGAAGATGTTTCGTAGCTTGTGATGACCCCTTCTACCAGCAGGTCTCCCTCGTCGTTTGTCAAATCCAGCTTGGTCATCCTCCTGTATTTGTCTTTGAGGCCCTCGGTAAGGTTGTTGCTGAGCAAAGGGTTTATCCTCATGGCCTGGTTCTCTATATTGTACACAGTAATGGATGTGACATCCGGTGCAATGGATGTACCCGAGAACGAGTAGATTCCACATCCGGACAACAACAACGAAAACAACAGTGCAAATATTATCCTTCTCATAGGTCCAAATTTAACTCTTTTATTTTTCTGTACAGCGTCCTTTCCGAAATTCCCAACTCAATTGCTGCAAGTTTTCTTTTCCCGTTGTGTTTTTCCAATGCTCTCCTGATTAGATCTTCATTCACCTTTTGTATTGACAGCTGGCTCTCCTGGTTGCTTGCAGAAGATGCATACCCGTCACTTGAAGGCTCTTCATCTGGTTCGGGTTCGTAATCTACAATTGTTGTTTCCTCAATATTGCTTGAAATCTCCTTATTGGAAGATATCCTTGGGTTCGGGTGAATAGGTTCCGTTCCGGTAACCCGTTGTTTGAGTTCTTCTACCTCTTGCCTTAGTTGATACAATATCTTGAATATGATGTCCCTGTCTGTCAAATAATCTGCCCCGTGACCCTCTGTCCGCACAGGTAACCGGCTGGGCGCATCCTTTGGCAGGTACTTTTTCAAAATCTGGGAGTCGATCAGCCTGTTGTGTTCAATCACTGAAATTTGCTCGGCAATACTTTTAAGCTGCCTTACATTTCCCGGCCAACGGTAACCCTGGAGCATATCCACAGCGTCCGGTGTGAGCCGTATTGCAGGCATCATGTATTTATCGGCAAAATCCAAGGCAAATTTTTTGAATAACAAATGTATATCACCGGGACGTTCTCGTAATGACGGTACCAGTATTGGCACCGTATTCAGGCGGTAAAAAAGATCTTCCCTGAACTTCCCATGTTCTATTGCCCTTGGCAAATTTACGTTTGTAGCTGCAATTACCCTAACGTTGGTTTTCTGGACCTTGGAAGAGCCCACTTTTATAAACTCGCCCGATTGGATAACCCTGAGCAACCTTACCTGGGTAGACAATGGCAACTCTGCAACTTCGTCCAGGAACAATGTACCTCCGTCTGCAACTTCGAAATAGCCTTTCCTTGTCTCGAATGCCCCGGTGAACGAGCCCTTCTCGTGACCAAAAAGTTCTGAATCTATTGTTCCTTCGGGGATAGCCCCACAGTTGACGGCTATGTACTGGTTGTGTTTCCTGGGACTATTCACATGGATTATCTGCGGAATCACCTCTTTCCCGACACCGCTCTCCCCGGTAATGAGCACGGAAAGATCGGTACCGGCAACCTGGACTGCTATTTCCAATGCCCTGTCCAACGCGGGGTTTTCCCCGATTATATCGAACCTCTGCTTGATTGACCTTAATTCCATAACGTACAAAAATAGATAAAATTTATACCTTTGAAAAATTAAAAATTTACCGAATGGAATATCTGGCTATTATACCTGCAAGATACGCTTCTACAAGGTTTCCGGGGAAACCTCTTGCAATGATTGCAGGCAAAACAATGATCCAAAGGGTGTACGAGCAAGCTTCCCTTGCCTTCCAGGATGTTTATGTCGCAACCGACCACCCTAGGATATTTGACGCTGTCACAGCTTTCGGCGGAAGGGTTGTTATGACCTCTGCTTCACACCCAAACGGGACCAGCCGTGTATACGAGGCAATGCAAAAAATCGAAAAACTCAGGGGGACTTTTTGCAAGTATGTTATAAATGTTCAGGGCGATGAACCTTTCATAAAGCCCGAACAGTTGAAAGAGCTGGCTGAGTGCTTCCAAAACCCTCAAACCGAAATTGCCACACTCAAAAAAAAAATAACAAATCCAAAAGAACTTGAAGACCCATCCACACCAAAAGTTGTTTGCGCTAACAACGGGAAGGCTCTGTATTTTAGCCGCGCCACCATACCTTTTTTGAGGGATATCCCACAAAAAAAATGGTTGGAAGAGCACTCATTTTTCAAACACATTGGCTTGTATGGCTATAAAAGAGAGACACTTGCACAAATTGCAGCACTCGATTCGGGCACATTGGAAAAGGCAGAAAACCTTGAGCAACTAAGGTGGCTGGAAAACGACATTACCATAATGGTGAGGGAGACACCTTACGAATCGCAATCTGTGGACAGACCCGAAGATATTGAAGAATTAAAGATGGATGGAATTATTTAAGGATGTTTTTAACTTTTTTTATATATTTGCATATATTGTCTCATTGCATTACATCACAATAATTTAAGAATAAATTTATAAATATATCCAGAATGAAAAAGAATCTGTTCAAAGTATTAGCGGTTGCAATCTTAGGAATATCAATTGCATCCTGCAGTAACCCGTCAAAAATGGCAAAGGAAGCCCAGTTAGTTACAGTTGAAACAAACCCTCAGGTACTGGAGGTTGTGGCAGACGAAATCACTGCCACCTACACCATGAATTTCCCCGAAGATTACTTCCATCCAAAAGCTATCCTGGAAGTTATTCCTGTATTGGTATACCAGGGAGGGGAAGTTGCAGCTCCTGCGTTCAAACTTCAAGGTGAAAAGATCACAGACAACTACCAGGCAATTTTACAGACAGGCGGTAAGGCCAGCAACACAGTCAAGTTTGCCTACAAACCGGGTATGGAAAAATCCCATCTGGAACTTAGGGTTGCAGTATGGAACAAACTTAAGAAATACGATTTCCCGGCTCCTTACAAATTGGCTGACGGTGCAAATACTACCTACAAACTGGTAAATACCTATGGGGAAACAGCAATAGCACCCAACAACTATCAAAAGGTCATCAGGGAACAAAAAGAGACCCAAATCCTGTATACCATCAACAGCCATGTTGTCCGCACAAAAGAACTTACAAAATCCGAAATCAAAGAGTTCCAGGAATTCCTTGCACAAATAGAGCAGGATGAACGTCGCAAAGTTGCAGGTACAGACATTGTTGCCTATGCTTCACCGGACGGTCCTATCACACTTAACTCCAAGCTTTCGGACAAACGTGGCGAAACTGCCAAAAATGCTTTTGACAAAGTGACCAAAGATGTTCCTGTGGATGCTCCTGTAAATGTAAAAACAATTGCAGAGGACTGGGAAGGTTTCCAGGAATTGGTAGCTGCTTCCAACATCCAGGACAAAGAGCTTATCCTTCGTGTCCTTTCCATGTACAGTGACCCTGTGGTTCGCGAAAGGGAAATCAAAAACATGTCTATGGTATTCAAAACATTGGCAGACAAAATCCTTCCGGAACTCAGAAGGGCAAGGATGATTGCAAATGTAGATTACACAAACTATTCCGACCAGGAACTTAAAGATTTGGCCACTACAAATGTAGAGATAATGGATGTTGAGGCTTTGTTGTACACAGCTACTTTGGTACAAGATTACGACACAAAAGCAATGCTTTACAAAAAGGCCGGTGACAAATTCGAATGTGACCGTGGTTACAACAACCTTGCTGCAGTAGCTTTGGCAGAGGGTAAGGTTGCCGATGCAAAAGCTGCCCTGGCAAAAGTGAGTGACAGGACATCTGCATACTACTACAACAACGCCGGTGTAGTTGCCTTGCGTGACCAAGATTACAAAGGTGCTGCCGAAATGTTTGCAAAATCTTCACTTGTACAGGCAAAATACAACTCTGCTATCATTGATATCCTAAATGGCAAATACAATGAGGCTGCCATTAAGCTAGCCGGTTCAAAATCTGATAACGAAGGTCTTGCATATATACTTACAAACCAGCTTGACAAAGCTTCAAAAGCTATCTCTTGCAAATGTCCTCATGCTTCCTACATGAAAGCGATAATTGCTGCACGTCAGGGTAACTTCACAGAGGTAGCAAAACAACTGGAAGTTGTATACAAAGACGAAGCCCTTAAAGCTCGCTCACAAAACGATATAGAATTTGCAAAATTCAGGGAGTAATCCTTGTGAAACATAAAAATAAGCCGGCTGACAAAAATTTGTTGGCCGGCTTTTTTTTATTGGAGATCCCTGTTTGGATTAGTCCAGTTTGAGGACTGCCATGAATGCACTTTGTGGTACCTCTACATTACCAACCTGGCGCATCCGCTTTTTACCCTTTTTCTGTTTTTCCAAAAGCTTGCGTTTACGGGAGATATCCCCTCCATAACATTTTGCTGTCACATCTTTCCTTACAGCCTTCACAGTTTCACGGGCAATTATCTTTGCACCAATGGCCGCCTGGATTGCAATGTCGAATTGCTGGCGAGGTATAAGTTCCTTGAGTTTCTCGCACATCCTTCTTCCAAAGTCGTATGCATGGTCCTTATGGATAAGGCTTGAAAGAGCATCTACCTGTTCTCCGTTTAGCAATATATCCAGTTTTACAAGGCTTGCCTCTTTGTATCCGGTAACATGGTAGTCAAATGAGGCATAACCACGTGAAACCGATTTGAGTTTGTCATAGAAATCAAAGACTATCTCTGCCAAAGGCATGTTGTAATTGAGCTCTACCCTTTCACTTGTAAGGAAGTTCTGGCTGACCAATGTGCCCCTTTTATCCATGCACAACTTCATTATCACACCAAAATACTCCGATTTGGAAATTATCTGAGCCCTGATGTATGGCTCTTCTATGTAATCTATGAGAGTGACAGCCGGCAACCCCGAAGGATTGTGGACATCCAGCACCTCTCCTTGGGTTGTGTACACCTTGTAAGAGACGTTAGGAACGGTTGTTATGACATCCATGTCAAACTCCCTGTACAACCTCTCCTGGACGATTTCCATATGCAGCAAACCCAGGAAACCACAACGGAAGCCGAAACCCAAAGCCAAAGAAGACTCAGGTTCAAAAACCAAAGAGGCATCATTGAGTTGCAGTTTTTCCAAAGATGCCCTCAAATCTTCATACTCATCTGCCTCAACAGGGTAAACCCCGGCAAAAACCATAGGCTTAACCTCTTCGAATCCCGCAATTGAATTTGCAGAGGGTTTGTTCCTATGTGTTATGGTATCGCCCACCTTGACCTCGCTGGCTGTTTTGATACCCGAAATAATGTAACCAACATCTCCTGTGCGTACCTCTTCGGTTGGGACCATCTTAAGTTTGAGCTTGCCCACCTCATCTGCCTCATACTCCTTTCCGGTATTGAAGAATTTCACTTTGTCACCCTTCCTGATAATACCATTCTGCACTTTAAAGTAGGCAATTATTCCCCTGAAGGAGTTGAATACCGAGTCAAATATGAGTGCTTGCAGCGGAGCCTCCTCATCTCCTTTTGGGCTGGGCACCCTCTCTACAATTGCCTCCAATATCTCCGGCACACCAATGCCGGTTTTTGCACTTGCAAGCAAAATATCCTTTTCGTCACAACCTATAAGTTCTATGATCTGGTCTCTGACAACATCTACCATGGCACTATCCATGTCAATTTTGTTCAAAACCGGGATTATCTCCAAATCATGGCCTATGGCCAGATACAAATTGGAGATTGTCTGGGCCTGGATCCCCTGTGTTGCGTCCACTACCAACAAGGCTCCTTCACAAGAGGCTATTGCACGTGAAACTTCATATGAAAAATCCACGTGGCCGGGAGTATCAATAAGGTTCAATGTATATTTGTCTCCCTTGTACAAATAATCCATTTGAATAGCATGGCTCTTGATGGTGATGCCCTTCTCCTTCTCCAAATCCATAGAATCCAGCACCTGCGCATCCATGTCACGCGCGGTAAGGGTTTGGGTTGCCTCCAGCAGCCTGTCAGCAAGCGTACTCTTACCATGATCTATATGGGCTATTATACAAAAGTTTCTAATATGCTTCATTTTACTCTTTAAGGGATTTATATGTGGATGCAAAGATAAAAATAATTCCAAAATTATAAGTTTGATACTATCTTTGTGGGATAAGTGATTTTTAAATATCACAATTTGCTGTCAAAAACGTAATAAATCTAAATAAAATAATGGCTAAAAACTCAAATCTAAAAGAGATTGCATCTCAGGTGAGAAGAGATATTGTCCGTATGGTCAATATGGCATCGTCCGGGCATCCCGGAGGCTCACTAAGCAGTACCGATGTACTTGTAACATTGTTTTTCCAGGAGATGGACCACTCCCCGGCAAAATGGCGCAGGGATGGAAAAGGAAGTGATATGTTCTTCCTTTCTGCAGGTCACATGACTCCGGTTTACTACAGCGTTCTTGCCCGTAGCGGATATTTTCCTCTGGAAGAGCTCAACACATTCCGCAAACTGGGTTCCAGACTCCAGGGACACCCCTCTGTAGAGAGAGGACTGCCTGGTGTACATGTAGCTTCCGGCTCATTGGGACAGGGTTTGTCGGTTGCCGGTGGTGCTGCAATGGCAAAAAAGATGAACAAAGAACAACATTTTGTATATGCACTCATTGGCGACGGCGAGAGTGAAGAGGGACAAATATGGGAAGCTGCACTGTTTGCAGCACACCACAAACTTGATAATTTGATTGCATTCACAGACTGGAACGGGCAACAGATTGACGGACCGGTAGAGAAAATCCTGAATTTAGGCAACCTTAAGGCCAAATGGGAAGCTTTCGGATGGGAGTGCAACGTGGTTGACGGACACAACCTGGATGAGATATCCAATTCCATAAAAAGTGCAAAAACAGGGAACGGCAAACCCAAAATGCTCCTGATGGACACATCAATGGGCAAGGGTGTGGACTTCATGGAGGGCACACACCACTGGCACGGAAAAGCCCCTAACGGAGAACAAACCGAAAAAGCCTTATCCCAACTGACAGAAACACTGGGAGATTTTTAACAATACCTTCTAATCCAAATTTTATAAAAATGAAAGAAAAATTTACAAATACAGGAAACAAGGATACCCGCTCTGGGTTTGGTGCCGGATTGCTGGAACTTGGAAAAAAGAGGGAAGATGTTGTTGCACTTTGTGCCGACCTCACCGGATCGCTCAAAATGGATGCCTTTGAAAAGGAATTCCCGGAGAGGTTCATACAGTGTGGCATTGCAGAGGCTAACATGATGGGTACGGCAGCAGGACTGGCATTGTCGGGAAAGGTTCCCTTTGCCGGCTCTTTTGCAGAGTTTGCAACAGGAAGGGTTTACGACCAGGTAAGGCAGGCAATAGCATACTCCGAGACAAACGTCAAGATATGCGCCTCACATGCAGGTATTACATTGGGCGAAGATGGTGCCACCCACCAGACAATGGAAGATATCGGCCTTATGAGGATGCTTCCCGGGTTCACTGTAATCAATCCATGCGACTATAACCAGACAAAAGCTGCCACCATGGCAATAGCAGACCACCACGGCCCGGTTTACCTAAGATTCGGCCGTCCATCTGTGCCAAACTTTACTCCGGAAGATGCCCCTTTTGAAATTGGCAAAGCCATAACCCTTAAAGAGGGAACCCAAGTAACAATATTTGCCACAGGGCATATGGTTTGGGAAGCAATTGAAGCAACCGACACATTGGAAAAAGAGGGTATTTCTGTAGAGCTGGTGAATATCCACACAATTAAACCAATCGACAAAAAAGCAGTCATAGAATCGGCGGCAAAGACAAAAGCAGTTGTAACTGCAGAAGAGCATCTCATAGCCGGCGGAATGGGAGAACTTATCGCCGGGTTGTTGGGCAGGGAGATGCCTGTTCCCGTGGAGATTGTTGCTGTTGACGATATGTTCGGACAAAGCGGAACGCCTTCCCAGCTGATGCAGGAATACGGACTTACAGCCCAAAGTATTGTAAAGTCTGTGCACAAAGTATTAAAAAGGAAACTATAAGGAGAGACTCACATAATTATCCATAATGGAAGATAAGGATCTGTTGGAATTGTACAGGGAAGACGGGAAGCAGAGATATGCCTTCAACCTTATCGTGGATAAATACAGCGAACGGTTATACTGGCACATCCGCAAGATGGTTGCCTCTCACGACGATGCAAACGACATACTGCAAAACACTCTTCTCAAAGCCTGGAAAAACCTGGAAGGCTTCAGGGAAGAGTCTCGTTTGTACACATGGTTGTACAGGATTGCCACCAATGAATCATTGACATTCCTCAAAAGAGCCAGGCTCAAGGCAACATTGTCACTGAGTGATTATTCCAAACAACTGGAAAACCAACTGGAAGCAGATGCATACTTCAATGGGGACGATACCCAAAGACTTTTCAGGAAAGCAGTCCTGAAACTCCCCGACAAACAGAGGGCTGTCTTTTCTATGAGATATTTTGACGATATGAAATATGAAGATATTTCTGAAGTCCTGGGCACATCCGTTGGGGCCCTTAAAGCCTCATACCACCATGCTTTCCAAAAAATACAAAATTTTTTGAAAGAACACGTTTAATCCTTTTGCATTTATTATAGTCAAAGAAGTATGAAAACAAGATTCGACATAGAAGATCCTCTTTTTAAGAACCATCTTAAAGAGAATCCATTTACACTTCCCCACAACTACATTGAAGGTGTGAAGGAATCTTTGTCCGGAAAAATTGAGGAGCAAAGCAAAAAGGTTGGTCTTTGGACAATACTCAAGCCTCAGTTGAGCCTTGTCACCGCCTTTGCCATTGTCTTTGCCGTTGCCTACGGCATATTCGGGCTCTCCGGAGGCAGTTTGCCTACAACCAAAAAATCTTCCCTGCAGGTTATGAGCTCCGGACAAATGCCATATATAGAGGAGGGCTTTCTTAAAACATCATTCATAGATTTTTTTGATTCTTCCACAGACTCCTTGTCTGCAAAGCATAACGACATTAGCCAGGAAGAACTCCTGGACTATATAAACCAAAACGTTGACCTTGTAACCCTCTCATATTTAGAAATGAGAGATTAATACACCAAATAACATGAAAAGGTTACTAATTATTTTATCCATATCTTTCCTGGCAACCATTGCTATTGCCCAACCTAAAGAGAAAGCTCCTTCAAATGAGAGCCGGCAAGAAGCAGTCCGTCAGCAAAGAAGCCAATGGTACAAACAGGTACAGAATGCAAAAATAGCATTCTTTACAACAGCCATGGACCTTACTCCAAAAGAGGCAGAGCATTTTTGGCCGCTATACAACGAATTCTGGAAAGAGAGGGAAAGGGCAAACCGCAGGTCACACCATGCCTTAAGGACAATAGGGAAAGTTTTGGAAGGAGAAGAGAAAGTGAGTGATGCCCAACTAAAAGAACTTATAGAAACATACATTTCCGGAGGAACTGCAGAGGGAGAAATTTTCAGATCGTACTATCCAAGGTTCCAGAAAATCCTCTCAATAGAAAAGGTAGCGCGTATGTACAAGGCAGAGGAAGATTTCAGGATAAAGATGATACAACAACTGCGCTCCGGGAATATGCCGGGAAAAGAAAAATGATTTGGACTGTCAATCAGAAGCTACTTCAAATTCCTTCAAGTAATAATCCTTTACCAGATTCACATACTCCCCGGTATATTTGATTCCACCCGATTGCTGCATTACAAGTTGATGGCAAACAGCCGGTGGCGGTTCTTTGGGGATACTCCCCGCCCCCACCTTGCGTAACTCCATCATATATCTTTTGGGATCTTTGCCCACTACGGTCCTGACCTTGCAAATCCTTTGAACAGAGAACATATTGTTGTCATTCACAAGCGATATCAACTCCTCTCCCTCTTGTGAGGGCAATATCACTGCAAGTACTCCTCCATTTTTCAATAATAAAAAAGAGCTCTCCAACAACTCTGCAAGTGGAAGGGTAGTGTTGTGACGCGCAATGGTCCTCCTTTCACAAGGGGCTTTCAAAGAGTTTGTAAAATAAGGGGGATTGGACAAAACCATATCAAACAGACCCAGACTTTCCCTCTCCAATGCCATTTGCTGCAAAGATATATGACGAGCAGTAAGGTTTCCGCTCCATTTAGAGACAGAAAAATTATAGCTGCTCTCCATATAAGACTCTTTGTCTACATCAATTGCCTCAATACGGAAATTCTTGTACAATGCCTGGCACCTTTGTGCCATTATCAAGGAGATCACCCCTGTGCCACTGCCTGCGTCCAGAATATACGGGAAAATTTCCATTGTAGTTTCATGGCCCTGCACAAAGTGGGGTGCGACCCATGCCGGCAACAACACACCATCTGTGTTGACCTTCATTGCAGCCCCCGTTTGCCTTACTGTAAACTGTTTAAAGTAAAAATTCGCCATCTTTCATCTCCAGGGTCCTGTCACTCATTGCTGCCAACTCCCGGTCGTGGGTTACAATTATTATGGTTATACCAAAACGGTCCCTTAGATCAAAAAACAAATTGTGGATCTCCATCTTTGTGTTAGTATCCAGGTTCCCCGATGGTTCATCGGCAAAAAGGACAGACGGGTTGTTGATAAGAGCCCGCGCAATTGCAACCCTTTGTTGTTCACCACCGCTTAGCTCAGAAGGTTTGTGATGCAACCTGGCAGAGAGACCCAGCATAGTGAGTAACTCCGTTGCCTTCTCTTTTGCAATGTTCATTTTATTGTTGGCAATCATGCTTGGGATTGCAACATTTTCAAGTGCAGAGAATTCGGGAAGGAGATGGTGGAACTGGAATACAAATCCAACCCTTTTGTTCCTGAAATCTGCCAAAGCATTGGACTTTAACGAAAACACATCTACCCCGTCTATATATACCTTACCGGAATCCGGTTGGGAAAGGGTACCAAGAATTTGGAGCAAGGTGGACTTTCCGGCCCCGCTTGCTCCAACTATACTCAGTACTTCGGAATCTTTTGCCTGGAAGTCGATTCCTTTCAGAACCAAAAGTTTCCCAAATGATTTGTAAATTTTTTCTGCTTTTATCATTCTTGTTTAGTCGTCCTTTTCGGTTGCCTCGTACTCTTTGAGCAACTTGTCCTGTACATCTGCAGGAACCTGCTGGTAATCGGAGTAAGTCATTGTAAAGGTTGCACGGCCCGAAGTAAGGGAACTCAATGTTGTAGAGTATTTGTTCAACTCTGCCAACGGAACTTTGGCCTTGAGCACTTCAAAACCTTTTTCACTGCTCATTCCCTCAATCATTGCCCTGCGGTTCTGAAGGTCACTCATAACGTCACCCATGCAGTCACTTGGCACCAATACCTCTACATTGTAAACCGGTTCCATGATCTTTGGACCGGCCTTTTTGAATGCCTCCTTGAATGCATTACGGCCTGCAAGTTTGAATGAAATCTCGTTTGAATCTACCGGGTGCATTTTGCCATCGTAAACAAACACCCTGATGTCCCTTGCATACGAACCTGTCAATGGTCCCTCTTCCATCTTTTCCATTATCCCTTTTAGGATGGCAGGCATAAAACGGGCATCTATGGAGCCCCCGACAATACAGTTGTAATATTCCAGTTTGCCGCCCCACTCCATGGTATACTCTTCCTTGCCTTTAAGATTGAGTACAAGCTCCCTGCCCTCTACTTTGAATTTGTTGTTGGCAGGAACACCCTCCACAACCGGTTCTATCAAAATGTGGACCTCGCCAAATTGGCCTGCACCCCCCGATTGTTTCTTGTGGCGGTAATCTGCAATGGCAACTTTGGTAATGGTTTCCCTGTAGGGAATCTTGGGATTGAACAAATCAACCTCCAGCTTGTGGGTGTTGGTAAGGTGCCATTTTAGTATGTTGATATGATGCTCACCTTGCCCACTCAGGATTGTCTGTTTGAGCTCCTTTGAGTATTGTACTTTTATTGTGGGATCTTCTGCATGTGCACGGTTGAGGATCTCGCCAAGCTTTTCTTCGTCTTTTTCCTGTTTGGCTTTTATTGCCGTACGGAATTTTGAAGGAGGAAACACAATTGGTTCAAACACCCAATCTTTGTTTCCTGCATTGAGGGTCTGGTTGGTTTTTGCAGATTTTAGCTTTACTGTACAACCAATATCACCTGCTTCTATCTCACTGATTTTTTCCTTTTTCTTCCCGGCAACAGCATATATGATTGATATCCTCTCCTTGGCACCGGTTTCCGGATTGGTAAGGTCCATCCCTTCTGTCAGTTTACCGGACATTACCCTGAAATAGGAAACCTCTCCAAGGTGTTGCTCTACAGTTGTCTTGTATATGAAAATGGATGTAGGGGCCGAAGAGTCACACGGAACCACCTCTCCTTCCTTGGTTTTATATTCGGACCTGTTAGGGAACGGGGCTACATTTATAATAAACTCCATCAATCTTTTAACTCCAATATCTTTCCTTGCAGAGAGGCAGAACAGTGGCATTATTTCGCACTGTGTAAGCCCAATTGACAATCCTTTGCGGATCTCGTCCTCTGTGAGAACGCCGTTCTCGAAAAACAGTTCCATCAAAGATTCTTCGTTCTCTGCAGCCATTTCTGCAAGCTCCTGATGGTAAATCTCTGCCTGGTCCTTGAACTCTTCCGGAATATCCAACTCTTCCCTTGTCCCGTTCTCATCTTTGAATTTATACATTTTCATCTTGAGAACATCTACAAAAGAGGTGAAAGAGGGACCGGTTTCAGTAGGAAACTGGACAACCGCCACCTTTTTCCCAAAAGTCTGCTTCAAAGATTCCACAGAACCCTCAAAGTTTGCCTTTTCATGGTCTAACTGATTCATGGCCAAAATCATTGGCTTGCAATGCTGTTGCGCATAACGGGCCAGGATTTCGGTACCCACCTCTACACCGTGTTGTGCATTAACTACCATTATTCCGGTATCGGCTACCTTGAAAGCAGAGATTACCCCTCCCACGAAATCATCGGAGCCGGGAGTATCTATTATATTCAGCTTATTATCCATGAACTCTGTAAAGAGAAGTGAAGGATAGATTGAACGCTGATAAATTTGCTCTATTTCGGTATTGTCGCTTACAGTAGTTTTGGTTTCAACCGAACCTCTGCGGTCGATAACTTTACCTTCAAACAACATGGTTTCCGCAAGGGTAGTTTTACCAGACTTCGTATTACCTAACAGGACTACGTTGCGGATGCTTTGAGTGGGATAGACTTTCATATTAATCCATTTAGTTCATTAGTTATTGGTTTTTTAAAAGAAACTCAAATTTATGAAAAAAAAATCAAACGGCAATATAGTCAAGAGCCATCTCCATCTCCTTTTTGGAGCTGAAACCACTAAATTTGTAAAGGAGTTCATATTCAACACCATTTTTCAACAAAAACCTTGCATGTTGCGCCCTGTGAAGGGCAATTATTTGCCCGGAGTCATACCCGTACTCCTTTTCCAGCAAATTGTCCAGTTCTTCCAAAGTGCAACCACACCAACATGACAAAACATTGCTGTTGAAACTTTGGGATATGAACACCGATTTTTCAAATAAGGAACCCACCACCTCCAGCAATGGATTTCCAGATAATTTATTTTCCATTTTTTTATTTCGAAGGTAACCCTAAACCCTTATACGCACCAAGCTATTCCGTGTATTATACCTAATATTGGAATAAATTTATCTTTTTTTAAATTAAATTTCTCTTATTACATGTTTTTCCGTGTATTTACCATGTTATGCCTGTGTGCAAAGATTGCCTTCAGAAAATTATATTTGTTTTTATGAACAGCAAAGAGATTCGGGAACGCTTGAAGCTAGCACGGATAAAAAAGGGATATTCACAAGAGACCTTTGCCGGCAAGATTGGTATGTCGGCCAACTCTTACTGCGATATAGAAAACGGGAAAACGCGTCTTTTCCATCCTAAACTTCATATCATTGCAAATGAACTGGATATTCCTCTCCAATCCCTCTTTATCGGGAGCCCAAACGCAGAAGAGTACCAGAAAGAGATAGCCCAGATAAAAGAGAAGTACTCCAAAGAGCTGGAAGAACTCAAAATTGAATATAACATTGCCTTCGCAAAGGTACAGGGGAAAAACAAGGAGTTGGAGACAAGGGTAGAGACATTGAACAACATCATAGGGGTTCTGCAGGAAAAAAGGCAAATCTACTAATGGCTTTGATTATATTTGCCGGGCAATTCAAACCCGGAAATCCAAAAGTCAAATGCACACTCACAAACTGAAATCATTCCATAAAGAAAGCATGCTGGAAGCTGGCTGCGACGAAGCCGGCAGAGGGTGTCTTGCCGGGCCTGTCTTTGCAGCGGCAGTAATTTTACCAAATGATTTTTACCATCCTTTGTTGAACGATTCAAAAAAAATCAATGAAAAAACCAGGGAGCAATTAAGACCAATCATAGAGTCATTGTCCCTGGCTTGGGCTGTGGCCTGTGTAAGTGCCCGTGAAATAGATCAGATGAATATATTGAATGCCTCAATATTGGCCATGCACAGGGCACTGGAAAAACTGGCGTTGTTACCCCGGCATATCATTGTAGACGGAAACCGTTTCAAAGAGTTCCGCAATATTTCACATACATGTGTTGTAGGTGGAGATGGAAAATATGCCTCAATAGCTGCTGCATCTGTATTGGCCAAAACACACCGTGACCAGTATATGAAGGAGCTGGCAAAGGAGTATCCTGGTTATGGATGGGGAAAAAACATGGCCTACCCTACAAAAGCACATAGGGAGGCCATTGAAAAGTTAGGCACAACGGAGCATCACCGTCTCTCATTCAGACTCAAAAGCGAACTTTCCGAGCCCGAATAGCACACAAAACATAAATGCAAATGAGACTATAACCTGAGGGCTCACAGATTTGAGGTTTGAAACATCTATCTCTGCAGAGACCAGACTCTCAATCAACAAGGAGTACCCCCCAAAAATGACAAACAATGCAAACCCTGCAAGGGCAAACAACAAAGTAATTACCCATCGTTCCCTTAAGAAACTCCATTTTTTTGAAGGCAACTGGTGTGGCAGGCAGTCCAGAGTTGCAAAAAGCCTGCTTTCGAAACCATTGTCAGGAACACTCTGTTTGTGATCCTGGAAAAAATCTTCTATCCTCTTATCTTTCATAACCACTCTTTTTAAAATGCTCCCCAAGGTTTGTCTTAGCCCTGGAAAGGTGTGATTTTATTGTGTTTTCTTTAATCCCTGTAATCTTGGATATCTCTTTAAGGCTTTTATCCTCCATATAGAACAGCAATATACATGTTTTTTCTTTTTCCCCAAGCAAACTCAAAGCCATATACAACTCCTGGTTCCTGAACCCGGCATCGGTGTCATCTACCGAAAAGTATTTGGTGTTGTCTATTTCCACCGGCTCTGCCTTGCCACTCCTTCTCATATGGTCACAAAAACAGTTGTATGCAATCCTGAAAAGCCATGTGGAAAATTTTGACAAACCGCTAAATGAGCCAAGGTTCATATAAGCTTTTATAAATGCTTCCTGGGCAATATCATCGCTTAAGGAGGAGTTTCCGGAGCAAAGGTTAAGCAGGAACCTCCTCAAAGGTTCCTGGTTTTCCCTTACCTCTTTTTCGAATTGTGCCCTTGTCACTATTTATCAAATTACTCTTGTGTAATCTCTTTTGCTTTATTCTTTTTATTTATCAGATATGCTGTCAACTGACCTAATCCAATGAACAAAGGAATAAAACCGAATGCTGCAAATTTCAATTGGTAATCAAAGAACAGGAACAGTGCAATGAACAAGCTGATACCCACACCTATTGTAACCAATGCAGAGGTCAAAGGGTCTTTAGGCTTTTTTTGTTGCTCTTTGAAAAGCTCAGGGGAAATTTCTGCCCCATGTTCAATGGCTTTCATGATTACCTGGTTTTTGGATTTGTCCCTCATGATTTTACTTACAAATACAATAAGTACTATCAAAATTCCGGCTATAAACGGACTGGCAACTGCAATAACATGTTCCATGATTTTAATGTTTTTAGTTTGTTTGTCGGTTAGACGCAACTGCGTTCAAAAAAGTTGCAGCATCCCTCGAAATTTTTTCCAGGTAATGTTGTCCCCTGGCAATAGCCCTCTCTTTACATGGCTGTATTGTTGATATGGAGAACAACCTCTCCACACCCGCCACTTCCAGTTGGTTCCTTGTCAATGTGCTCTGCCCGCAAAACACCCACACTCTTTTTTTATGGAACATTGCGCGTTGCAACACCCCGTCCAGCAATTTGCCCGAAAGGCTTTGCCCGTCTACACGACCCTCTCCTGTCACAACCAAATTGCAACCCTCCATCTTACCATCCACATCCAACAAATCAAACAACAACCTCCACCCACTTAGTAGTTTGGCATTCAAGTACAATGCAAGGGCATATCCGACCCCTCCTGCTGCACCGGCACCAGGCAATGAAGACAAATCCTTTCCCGACCATGCTCTTGAAACATCTGCAAAACCGGCAACTCCCTTTTCCAACAACCTGACAATATCTGGTGTTGCCCCCTTCTGGGGCCCATAAACATGGCTTGCACCATAAATTCCGGTAAGAGGATTGTTCACATCACAAGCAACCTCAATTTGAAGATCCCTCACATACTGAGGAACCCCGGAATCGTCAACCAACCTTATATTTTGCAAATCGCTCCCCCTTACAAATCCATCATTGGAAACCAAGTTGCCGTCACTGTCCAAAAAACGGAATCCCAAAGCAGAGAGCATGCCGGCGCCGGCATCGTTTGTGGCACTGCCCCCAATGCCCAGCAATATTTTACGGTATCCCTTTTTAGCCACACTGTCAATCACCTTTCCAAACCCATAACTACTTGTTTGCCTGGGATCCCTTTCATTTTTTGGAAGGCTCCACAAACCAGTGGATTTTGCCATTTCGCACAAAACCTTATCTGCTACCCTGAGAACCGGAACCGTTACCGGCCTGCCCAAAGGGTCACAAGTATCTATCATTATGGTTTCATTACCAAAGTGTTCTATTGCATCTATGGTTCCGTCGCCACCATCTGCCAAAGGAATGGCACAAACCTCTGCACCAACCACCTCATCTACGAAAGATTTTGACAATATGGAACATACCTGGCGTGCCGTGAGGCTGCCTTTGAACTTATCTGCTATGATTAGGACTCTGAACATAAATGTGATAGTTTGAAAAATGAGAGAATTATTTATCTTTGTCTAACATCATACAAACCAAGTAAATTTAACAAAAAAATGAAAAAAACTACTCTTTTAGTTTTATTTGCCATAATAGTCTCCTTTTCTCCTGTGAAAGCGGATGAGGGAATGTGGCTGCTTCCTTTGATTGAGAAGCTCAATATTAAAAAGATGAACGATATCGGCTTCAAGCTTACAGCCAAAGATATCTACGATATCAACAACTCCAGCCTAAAAGATGCTGTCGTGCATTTTGGCGGGGGCTGCACAGCCGAAATTATCTCTGCAGAGGGCCTGGTGCTTACCAACCACCATTGCGGTTATGGTGTCATACAAAGGCTAAGTACCGTAGAGAACGATTACCTGCAAAACGGATTCTGGGCTATGAACAGGCAAGAGGAGCTTCCCTCTCCCGGTTTGTCTGTCACATTCCTTGAGAGTTTTACCGATGTTACAAAAGAGATTGAAAAAGCAGTAAGGAAAACCAAATCCCCGGAAGAGAAAGAGAAGGCCATGGAGAGTGCCATAAAAAACTTGACCGACAAAGCCACAAAAGAGAACAAACATATCCGTGCAAGGGTTACTTCTATGTACGGTGGCAACAGCTACTACCTGATTATCACAAAGACCTACACCGATGTGCGTTTTGTTGGTGCTCCGCCATCGTCAATCGGCAAATTCGGTGCAGATACAGACAACTGGATGTGGCCACGCCATACAGGTGACTTTTCGCTGTTCAGGGTATACGCAGGTCCGGACAACAATCCTGCAGATTACTCACCAGATAACAAACCATACGTTCCCAAGAAACACCTTACAATATCATTGAAAGGAATAGAGCAGGGTGACCCTGCAATGATAATAGGCTACCCTGGCAGGACCAGCCGTTTCATGACCTCTGCAGAGGTGGTTGAAACCCGCGACATTACCAACCGCAATGTGATAGACATACGCACAATCCGCCAGGATGTGCTCATGGAAGACATGATTGCAGATCCAAAGATCCGCCTTCAATACTCCAGCAAATATGCCAGCTCTTCCAATTATTGGAAAAAGGCAACAGGCATGAACGAAACCTTTGCCAAACTTGACGTTGCACAAAGAAGGGCTGCCAAAGAGAAAGAGTTTGCCGAATGGGTATCCCAAAACAAAAAGAGGAGCGAAAAATATGGCAAAGCCCTTGAAAACATCAACACTGCTGTGGAAAAAAGGGCAAAACCTTTGCTTCTGTTAAGAGTTCTCCAGGAATCACTTGGCAACATAGAGCTCACAGCCGTTGCAAACCATTATGCCGGAGTAGCTAATGCTTTGGAAAAAGGGGAAAATGACAGGGCAATGCAAATTGCGGGAGCACTTGAAGGAAGGGTAGTGAACTTTTTCAAAAACTACTCTGCAAAAACCGACAGGAAGGTTGCAAAGGCAATGATAAAGGCATATATGGAAAGGACAGATGCAGCAGACAGGCCATCTTTGTTCCAGACTATTGACAATGAATTCAACGGCAATATAGACAAATTTGTGGATGACATGTTTGACCGCTCGGTGTTCACTTCACCGGAATCCATTGGCAACGCTCTCAAAAACAATCCGGAGGCAATAATCAACGACCCAGCCCTGGCTGCAGGCAACTCCATCTTTGCCCTTATGCCGGCACTCCAGGCACAGCATCAGCAAGCCAATGCTACCTATGCACAAGGCCATAAAGATTACATTGCAGGGCAACTGGAAATGAACAAAGGCGAAGCAATGTACCCCGATGCCAACTCCACAATGCGTATGACCTACGGTCAAGTTCTTGATTACTCACCAAGGGATGCAGTCATGTATGACTATGTAACCACCCTTGCCGGTGTAATGGAAAAAGAGGACCCCGACAACTGGGAGTTTGTGGTTCCTGCCAAACTGAAAGAGCTGTACAACAACAAAGACTACGGACGCTATGCAATGCCAAACGGAGAGATGCCTGTTGCATTCATCTCCAACAACGACATCACCGGAGGAAACTCCGGAAGCCCTGTACTCAATGCACACGGTCAATTGATTGGCACTGCCTTTGATGGCAATTGGGAAGCAATGAGCGGCGACATAATCTTTGAACCAAACCTCCAAAGATGCATCAACGTAGACATCCGCTACACCCTCTTTATAATAGAAAAATTTGGCGGCGCCAAACACCTGGTAGACGAGATGACCATAGTCCAATAACCCCCCCCATCGAAAACAAAAAGAGGGCGACTAAAAAGTAAAGTCGCCCTCTTTTTTTTATTTATCCTGTTTGCATCTTTCTTTTCCGCAGGCCCGCAAAAAGCGAGGAAAAGAGCGTTAAACGAAAACTGCGTTGCGCAAGGGGGCAAGGCCCCCAAGAAGAAAAATGCAGGCAGCAGCATTAAACCAAAATAGATTATTTTTGTTTCTAAAATCTAAGTACAGAATCATGGATATAAAGAAAATTGAAGAAGCACTCAAAACCGTTATACACCCTGTAAAGGAAAAAGACATAGTTTCCCTGGAAATGGTAGAGGATATCAAGGCAGAAGATGGCAAAATCAGATTCAAACTGGTTTTCCCCTCCCCTGACCCGCTCTCTTCTACAATC
>JAQWAL010000099.1 GCA_028707695.1 Bacteroidales bacterium
CCTCAATCTTTCTTGTAAAACATTTTTGGTTTGAACAATTCGGCAGCAAGGGCCAGGAACAATAATACAATAAGTATGCCCGATGCAATAGCAGAGTAGTATTCCCCTTTGTAAACAGACTCGGGACGGAACTCAAATTCTATCCTGTGGCTTCCTGACGGAACTTTCAATGCCCTTAAAACATAGTTTGCCCGGATAATTTCGACCGGCCGGCCATCTATCGTAGCCCTCCATCCTGCGGGATAGTATATTTCGCTGAATACAACAACCCTTTCGTGCAGGGAGTTATATTCATACTCCAAACGGTTCGGCGAGTAAGATGTAAGGACAATCAACTCATCCTTGGACAATGAGTCTGTAGAAGCTCCATTTATATTTTCAGAAAAGTCCTTGTTTACCACAGCGGTACTTTGCAGGTCGGGGATAGTCCCCAGTGCATTTATCTCTTGGGAAAGTGACCCGGCTTCATAAAACCCATTCACAAACCAGGCATTGCCAAAAGCCTTGCTGTTTACCAATGGCGGGTTCTCTGCACCAACAACTATATATCTGGTATTAAGCATGTTGAGCACGGGGTAGTTACCCAAGTATTCCTGCGCCTGCTCTACAGTAGTGCTTGAACCTATATCGGAGGCGAACTGCTGCATCTCCCTTGATATATGCCTGTCAATCAGGTCTTGATATGTCTGTAGCTTGGCAGGGCTGTAACCCCCGATAGTCTTGTGGTGGTAACTTACATGGGAATCGTTGAAGGTGTTTATGCTCAGGTCCAGAACCCTGTAATTGGGGTCCCGGTCTTCCAATATCATCTTGTCTACAGGTCTCAATGCGTACTGATTGTTAAACTCCCTCTCCTTGACAAAGTGGTTGTCATTAAGGTAGCGACGTCCCACAAACCAAAGGTCGGCAAACACAAGAATGGCTATTACCGCAATCAGTGGTGCTTTTTTGAGTTTTCCGGCAACAAAGAGCCAAAGGGCAACGGCAGCAGATACTATAAAGAACAAAGAACGGAAAGCATCTGCCCTCAAAAGGGAGATCCTGTCCTGCACTAAGGTTTTCCTCAGAAGGTCGGGCATTTGTGCATCGGCCTGCGATACAAAAGAACCTGCCAGTGAAGGTACCAACACAAAGAGCAGCGAAAAACCGGCAGTCACGGCCAAAGCTACATATATTCCATTGGTAATTTTTTTCACTGGTATTACCTCATCCTTCTCCATCAATTTTTGGAGCACCAAAATTGCAACCAAAGGTATGGTAATCTGCAGAACCACCAGGATCATGGAGACAGTCCGGAACTTACTGTACAGAGGTACATACTTGTAAAAGAATTCGGTAACAATCATAAAATTGGACCCCCATGACAACAATACTGCCAAGGACGACACAGTAACCACCCACCATTTGAGAGGGCCCTTCAACAATGCCAAACCCAAAACAAAGAGGAAAATCGCTACTGCACCCATGTACATCGGACCTGCAGTAAAGGGCTGAGGTCCCCAGTATAGTGGCATCTGTTTGATGATTTGGCCGGCACCCTGGTAGCCGCCACTCCTCAACGCCTTGTATGTTTCACTTTTGGTTGTCAGCTCCCCTCCCGAAGATCCTCCGTTAAAATTGGGGATCATCAGGTTGGGCATCTCTCCCGGGCTATAGGACCAGCTGGTTGCATAGGAGAGGTCCAGACCTTTTTGTTCCTTTCCCTCTTCCGTAGCCAGTTCCGACCCTCCCCTCATTGTAAACTTCGAATACTCATAGGTAGGCCACAAATGGTTTACATTGGTGGCAATCCCAAGCGAACCTGCAACAAGCAACATTGCACTTGTAATCATGAACTTTTTGGCCATGCCCTCCATCAACATCTTGTACATGCAAAAACCAGCATACCCCACAACCATGATTGCCAGGTAATAGGTAATCTGCGGGTGATTGGCCTCTATTTGGAAGCTTAGCGAAAACCCAAACAAAAGTGAGCCAAGCAGAGGTTTTTTCCTGTATGCATAAACCAGGGCGGCAAGCACCCAAGGCATGAAAGCAATGGCCACCATCTTTGAGTTGTGCCCAACCTGTATAATCTGCAAATTATAAGAACAGAATGTTATGGCAAAAGCACCTATTGCCGACAACCAGACATTCACTCCAAAGGCCAAAAAGAGGAGGAAACCACCCACCAGGCTGATCAACAGGTAGCTGGGAGGGCGAACACCGGCAAGTTTGTGTATTGCCATGTAAACATAATCGGTATAGTCACCATCATATATCACCGATATAGTTGTTGCCGGCATACCCGAGAACATGGAGTTTGTCCACAATGCCTTATCACCATCGGGGTTGGACTGGTTGTAAGTGATTATCTCATTAGCCATCCCTCTCCACGAAGCAATGTCGGACTGGTTGACAACCTCGTTACGGAACACTTGTGGTGTGAACATGTAAGAAACCACAACAAACAACAATATCACCACCTGGTAGGGCCAGTATTTTTTAATTTTTTCCATTCTGC
>JAQWAL010000045.1 GCA_028707695.1 Bacteroidales bacterium
AGTTTTTCTCTCACAGCCCAAACCGGGTATTTGAAAGGAACCGCTCCATAATCGGCAGGGATGTGAGGTTATGCCACCCTCCGGGCAGCGTCAACATAGTGGAGCAAATACTGGAAGATTTCAAGAGCGGAAAGGAGAACAAGGCAAAATTCTGGATTTCCAACTTCATGGGCCGGTTTGTCTATATAGAATACACCGCCCTCAGGGGCAAAGACAATGAATACCTTGGGGTAATCGAGGTTACACAGGATATTTCCGAATTCCGCAAGCTGCAGGGAGACCAAAGGTTACTCTCTTACAGTAAATAGAGGAGAGATGAAACCAATCACATTCCAGACAAAGGTATGGGAAATATTGCAAGAGTATCCCCAACTGGAAGATACACTTGTTTCCCTCTCACCTGCATTTGCAAAATTAAAAAACCCGGTACTTAAAAGGACAATTGCAAAAGTCACATCCCTTGAGCAAGCTGCCTCCATTGCAGGCATTGAACCAGGTGAACTTGTAGCAAAACTGAGGTTTGCCGCAGGACAATCACCAATGGAAGATACCCGGTCCAACGGCACTACTCCCGGCAGTTTCATGACCGCTCAACCGGAATGGTATAGCCAGCATAAGGTTTCAGAAAGGTTCGATGCCGGGGATGTGCTGGATTCCGGCAATGTGCCAATGTCTTACATATTGACAAAGAGCCGCTCCATGGCCTCCGGGACAATCTTTGAGTTTTCCACACCCTTTTTGCCGGAACCTGTTTTGGAATTGTTGTCAAAAGAGGGCTTTGAAATATGGAGCGAAAAGGTACAAGAAGGCAACAAGAGTATACAGTACATTAACAGGGTTCACAAAATTTAAGTACATTTACTTAAATTTTGATGGATGAAGAAAGTAGTGATCATTGGTGCAGGGGTTTCAGGGCTCTCTGCAGCATCATATTTGGCAAAAGAGGGGTTTTCTGTACACCTCTGCGAAAAGCTGGGGCAAACCGGTGGCCGTGCAAGGATTCTTGAACGGGAGGGTTTCAAATTTGACATGGGACCCACATTCTACTGGATGCCCGATATATTTGAAACATTCTTTACCCATTTCGGCAAAAAACCAAGCGACTTCTACAACCTTGTAAGGCTGAATCCCGGCTACTCCGTCTATTTTGGCAAAGATGATTGCCTTTCTGTAAGTGCCTCCCTGGAAGAGATATACGACATGTTCGAAAAGGAAGAACCCGGAAGCAGCAAATTCCTGCAAAAATTCCTTGAGCAGGCAAAATACAACTACCATATCGCAATCGACAAGGTTGTGGACAAGCCCGGTAAATCCCCTTTTGAGCTTGTGATGCCCGAGACTGTTGCAAATGTTGCAGAGTTTCTTAGCTCTGTAAGCCACAATGTGAGAAAAAACATAAAAAGCGACAAGCTCAGGCAAATCCTTGAATTCCCGGTCATATTCCTGGGAGCCAAACCATCCCGGACCCCCCTGTTCTATCGTTTCATGAACTATGCCGATATGGAGCTGGGGACATGGCACATCATGGGTGGTTTCGGCATGCTCTCAAAAGCCATGGAAAACCTTGCCACAAGTTTGGGTGTGCAAATCCATACAAATATGCATGCCACCAAAATAAACGTAAGGGACGGGCTTGCCGGTTCGGTGGAATTCACCAATACTGCCACAGGCCAAAAATCCACCATTGAGGCTGACTTTGTCATCTCCTCTGCCGATTACCATTTCAGCGAAACCCTATTGGAACAAAAGCAGAGGAACTACAGCGAAAAGTATTGGCAAAAAAGGGTTTTTGCCCCCTCTGCCCTGCTCTATTATGTGGCAATTGACAAGAAACTAAACGGGCTGACCCACCACACACTCTTTTTCGACACCGGTTTCGAGTCCCATGCACATACCATTTACGATACCGGTGAGTGGCCCAAAGAGCCCCTTTTCTACGGAAGTTTCCCCTCCATTACAGACAGTTCAGTTGCCCCACAAGGCAAGGAGTGTGCAATCTTCCTCATACCAATAGCCCCCGGGCTCAAAGAGAGCGACAACACCAGGGAGCACTACTACAACCAAATCATGGATAGGCTGGAAACCCTCACAGGTCAGAGTATCCGCCCATATGTGTTGTTTTGGGAATCCTACGGCGTAAAGGATTTCGTGAGCGACTACCACTCATACAAAGGAAATGCCTACGGATTGGCAAACATCCTTACCCAAACAGCCTTCCTCAAACCTTCAATGGAAAACCATAAGGTTAAAAACCTTCTTTACACAGGGCAACTTACAGTACCCGGTCCGGGAATCCCACCCTCCATAATATCCGGCAGGGTGGCGGCAAAAGCTGCCATAAAAAAATTGAAAAAGCTATAAACCAGCCAATATGGATCCTTTATACCAAAAACTATCATTGGAAACAGGCCGGATCACAACCCGGTTGTACAGCACATCTTTTTCTGCAGGGTTGATGTTGATGGACAAGGAGAGCCGCCGTGCAATCTACTCCATCTATGCTTTCCTCAGGCAGGCAGATGAAATAGTGGACACTTTCCATGAGTTTGACAAGGTTGCCCTTATGGATGAGTTTGAAACAGAATACTACAGGGCTTTTGAAAGGGGAATCAGCCTCAACCTCATCATAAATGCTTTTGTGGTTACTGTCAAAAGGTATTCGATCCCTTCCCATTTGGTGCAGGCATTTCTCAAAAGCATGAAAAGTGATTTGGAAAACAAAGAGTTCAACGAGAATGGCATCAAAGATTACATATATGGTTCGGCAGATGTGGTAGGGCTGATGTGCCTGAAGGTAATGACCCGTGACAACCCAAAGGAGTATGACAGGTTGCACGGCAAAGCCATGAAGCTCTCCTCTGCATTCCAGAAGATCAACTTTTTGAGGGACATAAAAAATGACACCGAAAACCTTTCCCGCAACTATTTCCCTATACTCAACAACCAGCCTTTCGATGACCAATCAAAAGAGGCAATATTGGTTGATATCAGGCAAGAGTTCCGGGAGGCACTGGAGGGTGTGCGGGAGCTGCCCAAAAGGAGCCGTGCAGGGGTTTACCTTGCATACAGGTACTATATGGAACTGACCAGGCTCATTGGAAAAACACCTGCAAAGCAGCTTGCAAAACAAAGGGTCAGGGTAAATGATTTTCGCAAAACCTTACTGTTTCCCGTTTGTGCCCTGCGCTCAAAACTGGGAAAGAAATTCATGGTATGACAATGGAAACACCCACACAAAACAATATTGCGGTCATTGGTGCCGGAGTAGCCGGGCTTGCGATTGCTTGCCGTCTTGCAGCCAAAGGTGCCAAGGTGACTGTTTTCGAAAAAAACGGCACTCCCGGCGGTAAGATATCCCAAATATGGGACAAAGGGTACCGTTTCGATACAGGACCATCCCTCTTTACCCTTCCGGAACTTGTCACCGAAATTGCCCCTCTGGACTACTCCAGGCTGGAGAACAGTTGCAGGTATTTTTTTGCAGATGGCACTGTTTTCAATTTCTACAACAACCTCCAAAAGCTGGAACAGGAGTGCCGGGAAAAAGGGATTGCAGAGTTCGGGAACATAGCCAAACGGCTGTCAGAATCGGAACAGCTTTACAATCTGACTGCCAATCTTTTTATTTTCAACTCTTTCCATAGGCTCTCAAATTTTGTGAAAGAGGAGAACCGAAAGATCCCATTGCAGCTCCATAAGCTGGATTTTTTCCGAACCATGCACTCTGCAAACAAAAAGAGCTTCAACGATAGCCGCATCACACAAGTTTTCGACAGGTATGCCACATACAACGGTTCATCGCCCTACAAGGCTCCGGCTACCCTTAACATGATTTCACACCTGGAACACAACCTTGGTGCCTATTTCCCGGACAAAGGGATGTACTCCATTGTAACCACGCTATACAACAAAGCTGTTCAACTTGGTGTGGAGTTCCGTTTCAACACAAAGGTCTCCTGCCTGGAGTTTGACAGCAAAGGAAAAGCAGCCAAGGGGGTCAAGGTAAATGACCAGGTTCTTGAATTCGGTCAGATTGTTTGTGACTGCGACGTCAAACACCTCTCCCAAAACATGATGCCTAAGGGATTCAAATATCCTCTCAAAAGGAGGCTGGAAACTGCAGAGCACTCCTCCAGTGCACTCATATTCTACTGGGGCATCAAAGGGGAATTCCCTCAACTGGATGTGCACAACATATTTTTCAGTGCAAACTACAAAAATGAATTCGACCATCTCTTTCACAAGCTCTCCATCTGCCAAGACCCTACTACCTACCTATTCATAAGCAAGAAGGTGGTGCCTGGTGATGCTCCGGAAGGATGTGAAAACTGGTTTGTGATGGTAAATGCCCCGGCAAACACAGGTCAGGATTGGAAAGAGATCTTGGCAAAAACCAGGAGTGCTGTCATTTCAAAGATTTCAAAGGCATTGGCAATCGATGATAAACCTTTTGACCTTGAAAGCCTCATAGAGACAGAACATATAGCATCTCCTGTAACAATAGAGATGAATACGCTAAGCAGCAGGGGTTCTTTGTATGGCACCTCTTCCAACTCCATGACAAGTGCCTTCATGAGACACCCCAACAAACTGAAAAGATTCAAAAACGTTTGGTTCACAGGCGGTTCTGTACATCCCGGAGGCGGGATCCCTCTGTGCCTTGCAAGTGCCTCCATAGTAGAGAAGGAGATGGATATACAGAATCAAAAAAAATAACAGGAACTATAATGGGCACAAACTACAAGAAAATATTAAGTATCATAGAGTACAATGAGTTGCCAAAGACTTTTGCAATATTCTATTCGGTAGGGCTGTTGCTTTTTGCTATTCCCCTAACCCGTCCTCTTTTCCTGTTCATTTTGCCGCTCTCTTTGTTGTTTGTTTTTGCCGCTGTGTTGTACCACCATAAAAGGTGGGATGCAAAGTTCATCTACTTTGGCATTTCGGTGGCAACACTCTCTTTTTTGATAGAGATGGCAGGTGTCAAGACCGGTCTTGTTTTCGGGATATACAGCTACAAAGGCTCCCTGGGAGCAGAATTGTTGGAAACACCTCTTATGATTGGGCTCAATTGGTTTATGCTCACATACTGCAGTGCTGCCATCATGACCTATGTTGCCAAAAGGTCTGCAGGGTTCATGGGCAGCGCATTGAAAGCTACCGGAGGGGCTTTGCTCATGCTGGGATATGACTTTGTTGCAGAGCTGGTGGCCCCCGTGATGAATATGTGGGAATTCCAGGATATGCGCCCGCCTGCAGAAAATTACGTCATGTGGTTTGCCCTTGCCCTCACATTCCATATCACACTTAATGCCTTGGGCATACAAGCCAGGGGAAAACCTGCCATGGCACTGTTTTTATTGCAGATGGTATTCTTTTTGGCCATTTACATCTATTATTTGGTTGCCCTATGACAGAAGCCCGGCATAAAAGGATATGGGTCTTGTTTTTCAAACTCTATGCTACCTTCCACCTCAAAAGGAAGTTTTTTGATGTCAGGTACCATATAGAGGGCAACACCCTTCCCAAAACAAGCCATGGTAGACCGGTCCTGATAGTCTCCAACCATTTCTCTTTTTGGGATGGTTTTATACATATGCTATTTGTGCACAAGCTTTTTAAAAAAAGGATCTTCATAATGATGCTGCAAGAACAGCTGCAAAGGCACCCATTCCTGAGGTACGGCGGCTGTTTTTCTGTTAACAGGGGACGCAGGGATGTGGTGGAATCCCTCAGGTACGGGTGCAAAGTATTGGAAGACAAAGCCAATGCCCTTTTGATATTTCCTCAGGGAGAGGTCAGCAGCTTGTACACTGCAAATTTCCGTTTCATGAAAGGGGCTGCCTACCTTGCAAACAACTCACCCGGCAGCCATGTGTGGATGAATGTGAACCTGGTCAATTACTTCTCCCAAAAAAAACCGTTGCTCAACATATACCTTAAAAGGTTCCATGGAGAGCTCTCCATGCTGGAGAGTGAATTCAATTCCTTTGCACAGGAGTGCCGCGAAAAGGAGTCGCCGGAGGTGAATGGAGATAAACTGATATGAAAATAATTGCCCTGATATTGTCTTTTTTCTTGCTGCTAAGATTGCTGGTGGCCCTGTCCAATTTCATTTGGGTCAAACTCATACACAGGAAAATCCAAAAGCAGGCTACTGCCGGTGTCAAATGGTCGTTGCTGATTCCTGCCCGCAACGAACAAGAGAACATTGCCAAACTCCTTTCCGATGTTTGCGAAATTGAAGATGCTCCTTCCCAAATTATCATATACGACGACAACTCAAGTGACAATACTGCAGGTGTGGCAAAGGGTTTCATGGCCATGTTGCCTCAACTGAGGGTCATAGGGCAAAAAGGGGCAGAACCTCCTGTAGGGTGGCTTGGCAAAAACAATGGTTGCCATCAGCTGTCCAAGGAAGCTTCCGGAGATTACCTTTTGTTTGTAGATGCAGATGTGAGGCTTGGTAAAGAGACCGGCAAATGGGTCTCTTATGCTGCATCACGCAATATCTCGTTGCTCTCGCTTTTCCCGGTGCAAATTACCGATACCCTTGACAGCCGCAGGATTGTTCCTATAATGAACTGGATATTGTTGTCGCTGTTGCCCCTGCCTTTGACCCGGCATTGCAGTTGGAGCTCTTTTTCTGCTGCAAATGGCCAGTTCATGCTTTTCAATGCCTCTGCCTACCATAAACTGGAACCCCATTCACTATTCCGGTCCAGCCATGCAGAGGATATTGCAATCAGCCGTTACTTCAAGAAAAAGGGTTACTCAATTGCCACACTCACAGGAGACCATTCAGTAAGATGCAGGATGTACAACAACCGCCGGGAGGCAATCAACGGTTTCTCAAAAAATGTGTTCCACTTTTTTGGCGGCTCTGCTGTTGCAACCGTTGCCTTTGTTTTGGCAACCACATCCACCCCTCTCTTTTTGATTGCATACGGTCTGTGGGCATACATATTATGGCTTTTGGCAGTTGCATCAATCAGGATACTGGTCTCTGCTGCTTCCCGGCAAGATATACGGTCCAACACAGAGTTGCTTTTTGTCCAGCATTATTACTTTATATTGATAGTTTACAAGGCTTTTATAAACCGTTCACGTAAAACACTTATATGGAAAGGAAGGAACATCTACCAATGAAAACGTTCATTTGCTTTGTGGTTGCCGTCTCATTCCTGGTTTCTGCCGGCGGCCTTAATGCCAAGGATTACAAACCCAGGATATACAGCTCTTACATAAATGGCAATATGGCCGAATGGGAAAGGGTTGTAAAAGAAATGGGACTCTCATTTGAAAAATCACCTGCAAATTACCTCTCAAAAAAGGAGTTGGTTGGATATTACTACGGACTCACAGGCTACCTTGTTTCACAAAAAGAGAAAAAGAGGGCTGCGGTGTATGTTGCAAAAGGTGATGCTATTATAGAGTCGGTGCTTTCTAGTGATCCCGACAACGCTCTCTTTTTGGCATACAAAGCTGCCTTCATGGGGTTCAAGATTGGCATAAACAACCTAAGGGCCATGACATTGGGCATGAAAAGTGCAGATTTGTCAAGCAGGGCTTTCTATTTGGACTCTACAAATGCACAGGTGGTGTCGGAAAGGGCAAATGTACTGTTTTACAGTCCTTCGTTTGCCGGTGGAAACAAAAAGGAGGCCATGAGGTTGTATGGCAAGGCTATTGAGCTTATAGAGAAAAACGGAGATACTTTGCAAAACTGGTTTTACCTCTCTCTGCTTACAAACATGGCCAGGTTAGAGGAGCAGGAGAACAACCTTTTAAAAGCTCTCTCACTCTACAAAAAAATATTGGCTATGGAGCCCCGATACAAATGGGTCAGGAATGAGCTTTTGCCCTCCTTGCAATCTCGTCTTTGATCAATTTGAGTTCCCTGCCGGTCTGTCCTGCCATGGAGGTGTTCTCCTCTGCCCTTCTCAAAAGGTATGGCAACACTTCCCTAACTGGTGCGTAGGGCAAATATTTGCAAACATTGTAACCTTGCGATGCCAGCACAAACGAGATGTTGTCACTCATACCGTACAACTGTGAGAAATAAATCCTTTGGTCGTCCCTTTTGATACCTTTCTCTTCTATTAGCTGTGCCAGCAGGTAGTTGCTGTTGTAATTGTGTGTGCCGCTAAAGAGTTCAAAGGAGTTTATGTTTTCCATCACATACCTCAGGCCGTTGTCGTAGGAGTTGTCCGTCGCCTCTTTGGTTGCGCAGATGGGATCGGGATACCCTTCTTTTAGGGCAAGTTCCCTCTCCTCTTCCATATATGCTCCTCTTACAAATTTAATTCCTGTTATATATCCCTTCTCATTTGCAATTTCATGAAGCTTCTTCAGGTACTCCAGGCGGTCCTTTCTGTACATTTGGAGTGTGTGGAACACAATTGCCCTCTCTTTGTTGAAGGTCTCCATTGCCTCTTCGGTAATATTGTCAATTATATCCTGGGTCAGGTAATGCTCTGCATCAATCAGTATCCTTACTCCCTCATGCCATGCTGCACGGCAAAGTGAAAAAATCCTCTCCCTGAATTTTTCAATCTCTTGTGTCTCTTCCAATGAAAGTTCCATTCCACGCGCAGCTTTTTCCAACGTAGCATATCTTACCATTGCGGTTGGCTTGAAAACAGCGTAGGGTATGGCGTTGTTGTTTGCAGCATATTTTATCGATTTCAGGGTTTCGTTATAGGCCCTCTCAATGCTTTTTTGCGAACTACCTCCTTCTGCAGAAAAATCAAGTACCGATTTTACATTATAGTTTTTAAGCATCTGCACTGTTTTGCCACACTCCTCAATGGTTTCTCCTCCCACGAATTGGCGGTAGAGTGTTGGTTTAACTGCCCAGGCTACAGGGAAATGGATTTTAAGGGCAAAATTGGTGAGGTATTTGAATAATTTTACCGTTGCCGGACTCTGAATAACAGAGAAAAGGAGCTTTGCATTGCGCAAATCACCTTTGCTTTTCATAGAGAAGGCAATCTTTGTATTGTCAAAGTTCATAGGTTCAAGTTTAGGTTAGGTTTGGTTAAGTATCGGTAGCTTAATCGTTGGGTTTCTTTGTTCCGCATGCGTTGCCCGACATTCCATCCATCACCTGGAATTTAGTCTCAATCTTATCTTCCAGTTGTCCATACTCTGCCTTGTGCCTCTCCATATACACCCTTACATAGGAACAGGTAGGTCTCACCTTCAGGTTGTTTTGCATTGCATATTCCAGGGTATGTTTCACAAGCGCGGCTGCCACACCCCTGCCCCCTATTTGTTTCGGTACAATAGTGTGGGTCAGGTCCAACCCTCCCGGGTAGGTTTCATACTCCACATAACCCTTTATTCCATCTACAATTGTCTGGAACCTATTCTCTTGCCCGATATGTTCTATTTTAATTTCCATAAACTATACATTAAAATTTGAATATGTAAATATAGCAAAAATGGGCAAAAAAAAAGAGGCACATTTCTGTGCCTCTTGATTATTGAACTAACCGAAGTTATGGTTTAACAACTCTTACGTTGATTGTGTATTCTGTCTCAACATCCAATTTGTCTGTTATAGTCAGGGTTACAGGTATATCAACATATGCTGTAGGAAGTACCGCTACATTGTTGGTAGCTTTGATATCCCAGTCAAAAGTAGCAGCATTGTATGTAGCAGAAATCAAGTGAGCTTGAGCTGTAGGAACTGTTATAGCTACTGTAGCAGCTCTAACGTCTCTTGCAGGATCAAATACTTTAAGATCTACTCCTAAGTAATCTTTAACCTTGAAGTAAGGTTTGAAGTTCCTTACAGTTACAAGGTCACCATTGGTAACTTGCAATGTAGAAGGAAGGCCTGTAGAAGCAGCAGGTACCAATACCTCAGAAGAACCGTCTTTAACCTCACTTCTTGCTTCAACTGTAATAGTTTCAAGAAGTTCTTTGTTATTTACGTTTCCGAAGTAATAGTAGTAAAGTTTCACAGGGTATTCAGTGTATGGTCTTGCATTTGTTGTGTTGGTTGTAAGGACAGAACCGAAGTCAAATGTACCATTGTTAGTACCTGACAGCATAGCTGAAGGAACCAGTGGTGTGGTTGCATCGTATACGAATGCCCAGTTGTTAACACCAATAGCAGGAGCTGCAGGAGCTGCGTTTACTGCGTCTAGGTTTTTGTAAGCCTTATTGATAACATAATACCAGTTAGCAGAGTTTCCTTGTACCGGAGCAGCAGGAGCTGTACCATATACAGAAAGTTTCTGTCCGTCAAACAAGTTGGCTTTCTTCTCTGTTGCAGTTGCAAGAGCAGCGAT
>JAQWAL010000046.1:0-5418 GCA_028707695.1 Bacteroidales bacterium
TCACATCCTTGGAATAATCAATAAAGTCCAAAGCCATTGCAGCATCATCCAAAACAGGCAATACAGTTTTGAGGGACTGCTTCATTGCCGACAAGACTATCCGTTGTGCCCTCTCCTTTTTATATACCCTCCTTTCGCTATGTTCACATACCAAAGGAGTCACCCTGTCTACACCAATCTCCACAGCCTTCTCCAAAAACCACTCAAACCTCTCGATATTCTTTGTAAGGGCAACCGCCATATGCAAGCCATACCCCCTTTTGTCCGGTCCCTCTTCTCTGCCTAATATTTGCAATTTGACCATTTTAGGGTTGGGGTCAACTATTTTTGCAGAGTATAGATAGCCACACCCGTCTGTGAAGCTGACAATGTCACCCTCCCTGTGCCTGAGCACCCTCACGCAATGGACAGACTCTTGTTGGTCAAACAAGGCAACCTTGTCCAAAACATTATTTGTATAAAACAACTCCATAATCAAGGCAAATATATTTAAAAAGGTTATTTTTGCCATAACCAAAACAAAGATTTTACCTAAAACAGCAACAATATGGGAAATGCACTCAACCACCGTTACACAGCACTGGACGTACTGCGCGGAATGACAATCGCAGGCATGATACTGGTAAACAACCCGGGTACATGGAGAATTATTTTCCCACCCCTCAGGCACGCATCGTGGCACGGATGCACACCTACAGACCTGGTTTTCCCTTTTTTCCTGTTCATAGTGGGAGCTGCTCTTTCATTTGCCTTTGCAAAATACAACGACACACTCAACCCGCAGTCAGTAAAAAAAGTGATCAAACGCTCCATCCTTATATTTGTCACAGGATTCCTCTTGAACGCATTCCCTTTCTACAACACATCACCCGACCCTGCTCTCTCGTTTGGAGAAAACTGGCTCTACTACTTCCAGCACATCAGGGTCTTTGGAGTACTGCAAAGGATAGCATTCTGTTATTTGGTTGGCTCCCTTCTGGCATTATGGCTCCAGAAACCAAAAAAGATTGTCGTAGCCGGCATTTTGTTAATGTTCACACACTGGCTCATCTTGGTGGTTTTTGGTGGTGACGATCCATTTTCCAAAGAGGGCAACATTGCCGGGGCAATAGATATGGCCATCCTGGGAGAAGAAAGGATATACAGGGGCTTTGGAATGCCATTCGAACCGGAGGGCCTTCTTGGAGTACTCTCCGGCTCTGCCACTGTACTGTTCGGTTACATTGTCGGGGGCATCGTAAGGAAAAGCAAAGAGAAGATAGATGCTGTGGGTCAACTCTACACTATTGGCCTCATATCACTGGGAATAGCAATGGTCATGAGCATAGCCATACCTATCAACAAACCCCTGTGGACCCCCTCATATGTTTTGTATGCAGGAGGTTGGTCGGTACTTATGCTCGCATTCTTCATTTACCTGATAGATGTCAAAGGCAAGGAAAAGCTCTTTTACCCCTTCAAGGCTTTGGGGCACAATCCTCTTTTTGCATTCGTAATGGCAGCATTGTTTGCCAAGACCCTTGGCCGCATTATCAAATGGAAATCTACCATAACACTGGAAGATGGCACAATCCAGGAGGTAACCACAAACGCCTCTTCATGGATATACAACAATTGCTGTGCTGCCCTGCTTGGCAACAACGAATTCGGCTCACTCCTTTACGCACTTGTATATGTGGCAATTTTCACCGCAATGGCAATATGGCTATACAAAAGGAAAATAGTAATAAAATTGTAAACCTGTAACATACAAAACAACATGCCTTTAATAGGTCTATTGTCGGACACTCATTGTTTTTACGACAATAAAATTGCAGAGTTTTTCAAAGATGCAGACGAAGTTTGGCATGCCGGCGATTTTGGAAATGCACAGGTTTCACAAACAATCTCTGCATCCAAAAAACTGCGGGGAGTGTACGGCAACTGCGACGGCACCGACATTAGGCTCATCCATCCCTACATACAGTTATTCGAAATGGAAGGCCTCAAATTCCTGATGATGCACATTGGCGGATATCCGGGAAGGTACGATTACCGTGCCCAACAGCTAATCACTGCCCACTCCCCCGATGTATTCATTTGCGGCCACTCACACATCCTCAAAGTTGTAAACGACAAAAAGAACAACCTCATTTGCATCAACCCGGGAGCAGCAGGCATCCAAGGATTCCACCAGGTAAGGACAGCCATCAGGTTCAATGTCCAAAGCGGAGCCCTGCATAATATGGAAGTGGCAGAGTGGAAAAGATAATTTAACCCCAAACTCATTTTTCCAAATAATTTCTTATTTTTGTTAGGTTTACACTTTAAATTTTTAATCAATCACAAATATCCAATAACATTTCGCATGAAAAAAACACTTTTGACACTAACTCTTTTTTTTGCGGTTATCTTTGTATGGGGGCAACAGACACCTGTCACCACAGCCAATTACGACCTGGCTGCCCGCTTCTCCCCAAAAAAGGTAAGCAAACTAGTTTTCTCTACATCAGTTTCTCCCAACTGGTTCAAGAACTCCGACAAGTTCTGGTACACCTGGCAAACCCCTCAGGGGACATTCTATTATGTAGTTGATCCTTCAACAGGGCGCAAAACACCTCTGTTCGACAACGCCACAATGGCAGCACAACTCACGGAAATAGTGAAAGACCCGTTTGACGCACAAAACATCCCTATCAGAAGGATGAAACTTGTAGACGACAAAATATTCACTTTTGAAATCCAAAGCACTGTCCAGGTAGACGAAAAAGACGAGAAGACCGGCAAGACAAAAAAAGTCAAGAAAGTGCATGGCTTCGAATATGACTACACCAACGGTAAACTCACCGAGGTACAAGATTACAAATCGCCCAAACCATATCCAAGATGGGGAAATGTCTCACCGGATAAAAAATATGTAGTCTTTTCCAGGGATTTCAACCTTTGGTACATGGATATGGAAAACTTCGAGAAAGCCCGTATAAACGACGAGGATTCTACCATTGTAGAGCACCAGCTCACATTCGACGGAACACCTGAATTCGGTTTCGGATCTGGTAACAGCGACTTTTATGCAACCGAAAAAGAGAAGAACAAAAGAACCTCTGCATGGGTATACTGGTCGCCGGATTCAAAGAAATTCGCCATGGTCCGCAGCAACAATTCAAAAGTAAAAGACCTGTGGGTAATAGATGTGCTTGCAGAACCAAGGCCAAAACTGGAGAGGTACAAATACCATATGCCCGGCGAAAAAGAGGCCCCTTCGCGCCACCTCTATGTATTTGACATGGAGAGCAAAGAGGCCAAAGAGATTAAGGCAGATGCCTTCAAAGACCAGGAACTTAGCATTGAAATGAAGCCTTTCAAGAAAAAGGATATGTCCGATGATATCCGTCATATGGTATGGGAAGGGGACAACAACAATTTTTATGTGACACGCACCAGCCGTGACCTCAAGAAAATCGACTTTTGCGTAGCCCAACTTGGAGCAGATTCGCTAAAAGCCCTTGTACAAGAGCGCCTTAATACATATGTAGAGACCCGCACAGTTCATTTTGCAGGTGACAACTTCATTTGGTGGTCAGAAAGAAGCGGCTGGGCTCATCTCTATTTGTACGACAAAAGCGGCAAACTGCTAAACCCTGTGACCTCCGGGGAATACCATGTAGAAGAGGTGACTGCAGTAGATCCTGTGCAAAAAGTAATCTACTTTACTGCCAATGCAAAAGAGGCCGGGGAAAACCCTTACTACACCCACCAATACAGGGTTAACTTCGACGGCAGCAACCTAAGGCTGCTCAATCCAGGCAACTACAACCATGCGGCGGCAACCAGCGACAACGGCAAATATTTTGTGAACAACTACTCCAGGGTAGATACTGCACCAAAAGCATCCCTTGTAGACAACAACGGTAAAAAAATACTTGACCTGGAAGAGACAGACCTGTCGCAATTGTTTTCAATAGGATACAAATTCCCCGAGACCTTTACAGTAAAGGCGGGTGATGGTGTGACAGACCTTTACGGTGTCATGTACAAACCATTTGATTTTGACTCCACCAAACTCTACCCCATAATCGAATATGTATATCCGGGACCTCAAACAGAAGCAGTGAACGCCTCCTGGACAAAGAGTATGGACAGGGTAGACAGGCTTGCACAGCTCGGTTTCATTGTTGTAACCGTGGGCAACAGGGGAGGACATCCATCCAGGTCCAAATGGTACCACAACTATGGTTACGGCAACTTGCGCGACTATGGACTGGAAGATAAAAAAGTTGTAGTGGAAAAACTTGCAGCAAAACACAAATTCATAGATATCCATAAGGTAGGAATACATGGCCACTCTGGCGGAGGATTCATGTCCACTGCTGCAATGCTGGTATACCCGGACTTTTTCAAAGTGGCAGTATCAAGTGCCGGCAACCACGAAAACAACATCTACAACAGATGGTGGAGTGAAAAGCATCACGGTGTCCTTGAACAAATATCAGAAAAAGGTGACACTACCTTCAAATACAGCATAGACCGCAATTCACAGGTGGCCAAAAACCTCAAAGGCAGGTTGATGTTGGTGACCGGCGATATTGACAACAATGTGCACCCCGGAAACACATTACGAATGGTAAATGCACTCATCAGGGCAAACAAACGTTTTGACATGCTCATGCTACCTGGTCAAAGACACAGTTTTGGCAATATGACAGAGTATTTCTTCTGGAGGATGGCAGACTATTTCTCCGAGCATTTGATAGGAGATTACCAAAACCATGTAGAGATACCTCAAATGAACAATAATTGATAATTTCACTATTTTCCATATGAAGTATAATTATATCTATCTTATTTAGAGCGCTTTTCGTAAATACCTCTTTTTGGAGTATAATCTATTTAATTAAATATTAGATTTGTCTCCACTAAAAAAGAGTTAATTATGAACATTAAAAAGATTTCACTATTCCTTTTAGCCAACGTTGTTGGCATAAGTTTGATGGCCGAGGGCTACCAGCTTAATACACAAAGCGCACGTCAGATAGGTATGGCCCATATGGGCACAGCACTAAAACTTGGTGCAGAAAGTATGGTCTTCAATCCTGCAGGGCTTTCCTTTATGAGAGGCTCTGCAGATTTGTCTTTTGGCATGACCGGAATCTCTTCAAAAGTGGTCTTCACACAAGGTGAATACGAAGCAAAAACCGACAACCCTCTTGGAACTCCAATTTTCGGATACGCAGGATTCAGGCTGTCAGAGAAGTTTTTTGCAGGAGTAAGCATTTCCAACCCGGCCGGGAACAGCCTTGTTTGGCCGGACAACTGGAGGGGCACCCATTTTGTACAGGACATCTCACTGCAAGCATTCTCCATCCAGCCAACCATCTCATTCAAGATAAACGACCAATGGAGCATCGGAGCAGGCTTTATGGCAAACTTTGGAAGTTT
>JAQWAL010000046.1:5518-10019 GCA_028707695.1 Bacteroidales bacterium
TGGATCAATGCCTCAGGCTTCACCTCTGCCTGCATTTGAGGGAGAATACAAATCCACAGCCCTTTTACCTTCTCTAGGTTTGAGGTTTAATTTCTAAAAAATCACTACTTTTGCATAGGAAATATTACTATGTCAAAAGAGATCCCCATAGAGGAGTTTTTAGAACTTTCAAAAGAAACACCATTAATAGATGTAAGGACCCCCGCAGAATATGAACAAGCTCATATTCCGGGGGCCCTTAATTTACCCCTGTTCACCAATCAAGAGAGGGAGCATGTAGGGACCGTCTACAAAAAGCAAGGCAAGACCCATGCTGTGAATGTCGGGCTTGAGTATGTAGGTCCAAAACTGACCTTGTTCACAAAAACAGCACTCTCTTTAAACAGCAACAAACTGTTGTTGCACTGCTGGAGAGGCGGTATGAGAAGCAAATCCATGGCCTGGCTGTTGGAAACAATAGGTCTGGAATGCTACACACTAAAAGGTGGATACAAAAGTTACAGGGCATACATCCGGGGCCAATTGGAACATCCGTACAACTTGGTTCTATTGGGGGGCTATACGGGTTCCGGCAAAACCGATTTGCTCAAAATCTTGGAAAACAATGGGCAGCAAGTATTGGACCTGGAAGGCATGGCAAACCACAAAGGCTCTGCATTTGGTGCCATAGGGCAATTGCCGCAGCCAACAACCGAGATGTTCGAAAACATCCTGTACCAAAGAATATCTTCAATGGACCTGTCAAAAACAATCTGGACAGAAGATGAAAGCCACAATATTGGAAAGGTATTCATACCAGAGCCATTTTGGACACAAATGAGAAACTCTCCGGTGGTTATAATAGAGGCACCATTTGGCAACAGGCTGGAGAGGTTGATGCGTGATTATGGTTCCTTCCCGGCACAGCTACTGGCACAATCTATAAAGAAAATTGAAAAAAGGCTGGGTTACGACAAATGCAAAGAGGCATTGGATGCATGCGAAAGCGGGAACCTGGAAAAAGCTGCCTCAATCTCATTGCTATATTACGACAAAGCATACCAAAACCAATTGGATACCCGTTTTGGATCTAACCTTGCATCAATGCCACATATAGAATTTTGCACAACCAATCCCAAAAAGACAATAGAACAGCTCAAAAGATTGGCAACACAATATAATAATACAAACAATGAGTAAAGAGATAAACAGTAAGATTGCCATAATAATAAACAGGCATGGCATGGGAGAAGGAGCCAAAGAGCTCACCCACACTCTTGTGAAAAATTACCTTACACTATTGCTTTCAGAGAACCATGTACCTTCCTATATTTGCCTTTATGCAGATGGTGTGAAGTTTGCATGCACTGGTTCAAATGTCATCGAAGAACTGAATGCATTGGAACAAGCAGGCTCCAAAATTGTAATATGCAAAACCTGCCTGCTATTCAATAATCTACTAGAAGATGTCCAAACAGGGACAATTGGTACAATGCTGGATATCATAGATGTACAACAAAACAGCACTAAAGTGATCACTTTGTAATGGAACAAATAAGATTGACCCAATTTAGCCCCGGAGCCGGGTGCGGATGTAAAATAGCCCCTAAGGACCTGGAGCAAATTTTGAAAAACAGCCGTTCTGCAATGAGCTTCCCGCAACTTTTGGTTGGTAACGACACCAAGGACGATGCAGCAGTATACGACATCGGAAACGGCAAGGCAATAATCAGCACAACCGATTTCTTCACCCCAATTGTAGACAACCCTTTCGACTTTGGCAGGATTGCAGCTACAAATGCAATATCAGATATCTACGCCATGGGGGGTACACCAATAATGGCAATAGCAATCCTTGGATGGCCACTGGACAAACTCCCTGCAGAGATTGCCTCCGAGGTAATTGACGGAGCCCGCAAAGTATGTGACAATGCAGGAATCCCTTTGGCAGGAGGACACAGCATAAACAGCGCCGACCCCATTTTCGGACTCGCTGTCACAGGCATCATGGACAAGGAGTTGGTAAAGATGAACAACGGAGCCACTGACAATTGTTCACTATACCTCACAAAACCACTGGGAATCGGGCTTGTTACCACTGCAGAGAAATTTGGCGTGGCAAAAGACCGGGACAAGGCAAAAGCACTGGAGCTCATGACCACCCTAAACAATGCCGGTGCCGGTCTGGCAAAGCTCCCCTATGTCAAATCCATGACAGATATCACCGGATTCGGACTGCTGGGGCATACTCTTGAAATGGCACAAGGCAGCGGAGTAAAAGCCATTATAGAATATGACAAGGTACCACGTATAGAGGGTGCAGAGTTCTACATAAAACAGGAGTGTATACCGGGTGGCACCAACCGCAACTTTGCCAGTTACGGAATGCATGTCTCTCCATTGACACCAGAGCAAAAGGCGTTGCTTTGCGACCCCCAGACCAGTGGAGGACTGCTTGTTGCCGTAACCAATGAAAGCCAAAACGAATTCAAAGCTTTTGCCTCTGCCCAAAAAATGGATATCACCAAGATTGGCCATACACAAAAACAGGATGGCAGCTACCACATAGAGGTCATCTGATTTTTTACTACCTTTAGCTCTTGTAAACATTTATTAAAAACAATACTAACCCCAACGACATCAATTATGACAAAAAGAATTATTATCCTTGCCATTGCAGTTGCTGTAAGTATCTCTGCATTTGCGCAAAATGTAATAACCGGTGCCGAATCTACCCACGAATACCTGCCTCTTCTCAAAGGCAAAAAAGTTGCGGTCCTTACCAACCAGACAGGGATCATTGGCAACACTCACCTGGTAGACTCACTTGTGAGCCTTAAAGTGAATATCGTGGCAATCCTTTCTCCGGAACATGGATTCCGCGGAGATGCCGATGCCGGTGAACATGTTGCAAGTTCTGTAGACGAAAAAACCGGTATTCCAATCAAATCGCTGTACGAGGGCAATACAGGCAAACCTGCAGCCAGCCTCATGAAGGAGATAGATGTTATGATCTATGACCTGCAGGATGTTGGTCTTAGGTACTACACCTACCTTACAACCATGGCCCGCATGATGGAAGCTTGTGCAGAGAACAATGTGAAGATGATTGTGCTGGACAGGCCAAATCCCCTTGGCTTTTATGTAGACGGGCCTATCCTGGATATGAAATACAAATCCGGTGTTGGCTGGCTTCCAATCCCCACCGTACACGGGATGACTCTTGGAGAACTTGCCGGAATGATCAACGGGGAAAAATGGCTTGCAAACGGTGTCCAGTGCGACGTTACCGTTATCAAATGCAAAAACTACACCCATGCAACCATGTATGAGTTGCCGGTGAGCCCCTCTCCAAACCTTCCTAACATGAGGTCCATATACCTTTATCCATCCACATGCTATTTCGAGGCAACTCCTGTTAGCCTTGGAAGGGGTACCGACAAACCATTCCAGGTATACGGACATCCCAACATGAAGGGCTACGACTTCAAGTTCACCCCAAGGAGCATTCCCGGAGCCAAATTCCCTCCACAACTCGACCGTGAGTGTTATGGAGTGGACCTCAGTCAGGAACCTTCAATTGAAGAGATAAACAAAGCGGGAATCAACTTGGAGTATGTGATTGACGCCTACAACAACCTCAACCTGGACGATCACTTTTTCCGTTCGTTCTTTGAATTGCTTGGCGGGCGTGACTACATCCGCAAAATGATAAAGCAAGGGAAATCTGCAGCCGAAATCAAGGCTATGTGGGCCGATGACGTTGAGAAATTCAAAATCCAGCGCAGGCCATACCTTCTCTACCCCGAGAACTAAAAGGTAACAACCCTGCAACCATCATCCAGAACAGATATCTGAACTTTGAGAGTATCAAAGGGCAGTATCTGTTTTTTTGTATTACAAGTCTTGTTTTATTGAATTATCCAAAGGCTGCGAACATACAAAATCTACACAAATCATTATTTTGGAAACACCACAATAACTAACTATATTTCATGGTATTAAAAATTTTCGTAGTTATTTTAATATAAATTTTCTTTGTTTTGTTTTGTTTTGTTTTGTTTTGTTTTTACATTAAATTTGATTCTGTAGATCTACACCTAAGTCAAATATTAATTTACATTATTATGAAAAAACGTGTATTGCTTATTATTATGGTTTTAATTGGATTCCTGGCAATAACTGGATTATCCGCTTCATCTACATCAGACGCAAGAGGTGTATGCGCTGGTTCAAGCATTGGCCGCTGTATAGCTGTTTGTAAACATTGTGGTAGGATGTATGCAGCAAAAAACTTATTTAGAACAGGGCCTGGGGTACTAACACGTTGCTCCAATTGTGGTGCAATAGAAGAACCTTCTATTCCAAATGAGGAAGAAGACTTTGAGTAATTAATCTAAATACAGCACCTTCTTATAGTCGACGATAACAAGGTGCTGTATGTTTTATTCCTTATTCTTGGATAAGCACTATTGGACTTTACCATTAATTAATCTTTTTTATATAAATCAATATGTTTTTT